>DEHX01000015.1:12909-13334 GCA_002352145.1 Chitinophagaceae bacterium UBA2789 | reverse complement strand
GTATTGGTACCGAATTTTTTTATGACCAGGTGTTTCAGCGTCCAGCCGGCAATCATAACTAAAATAAAACCAACAAGGCTAACCAGCAGTGCCCAGGTGATCATATCATTCTTTCGGGGCGGCAGGTTATCATTGTAGTAAGGATGAAATTTAAAAATATAAGATGGCATGGCCATAGTGGCGAAGGCCGACATCATGGTGGCAATAGCTATGAAAATGGTAGTTAGTCCATATTCTGCCTCTGTAAAAGTGCCCTGTTTTGTAAAGAAATAGGTATTTAATAAACCGACAGCAAAGCCAATATAAATGACCATGGATGAAATGATGCTTTGTCGGCGGATACTGCTCATGTGGTAAAGATAGGAGGCGATTTGGTAATTGTCAGTTCACCCTGGCAGTTCTAATGTAAAAGTTCTTGTCGAACG
>DEHX01000015.1:0-12754 GCA_002352145.1 Chitinophagaceae bacterium UBA2789 | reverse complement strand
GATGGTATGCAGCAAGGCGGCGCCTTTGTTATACATATCACCACTACCTTCTTTATTTACACCGTATGGGCCAATAAGAGGTCTGTCATTATTAATATTTTCCCGGATTCCCTGCAGGTATTCATCGGCTGCTTTTTTACCCCAGTGGTATTCGATGAACAGTACTTCGGAATACATAGTGAAGCCTTCATGCACCCACATATCTGCAATATCATTGGTAGTGATATTATTGGCAAACCACTCATGTCCCGCTTCATGAACGATGATGTAATCCCATTTTAACCCCCAGCCACTTCCGGACAAATCGGATCCGAGATATCCATCCATATAATAATTACCATAGGCAATAGCACTTTGGTGTTCCATGCCAAGATGAGATGATTCGACCAGTTTAAAACCATCTTCATAAAATGGATAAGGCCCAAACCAATACTCAAATGCTTTCAGCATAGGTTTTACATCGCGACCAAATTGTTTTTTTGCTTTTTCCAGGTTGTAATCAAGTACCCAATAATCAAGTGTCAGGTTCTTTTCTGTTTCCCCAATGTAATTATCAGCGAAGTGTACATATTTGCCTATGTAGGGTACTATGTTATAATTGTTGATGGGATTTTTTACCTGCCAGGTATATAGCATGTTGCCGTCAAGCTGATCATCCTTCGAATACAAACGGCCATTGGCAACAGCCACTAAGGTATCCGGTACTTTTACCTGCAACAAAGCACCCTGGTCTGGTTCATCGCTTTGATGGTCTTTACAGGGATACCAAACGCTGGCACCCAATCCCTGGCAGGCTACTGTCATCCAGGGGCGGCCTTTTGCATCTTTTGACCAAACCCAGCCTCCTTCCCAAGGCGGACGGGAAGCTTCTACTGGTTTACCGCTAAAATATATCGTGACACTATGAAGTGTGACCGGTATCCTTTTTTGTAACGCAGTTTTTGCTGCCATGAAGTTAATATTACCAAAGTCAATGATATAGGCGTTCCCGATCCTCTTGAAATTCCTTACCCTCTTCTTATTAAATATAATGCTGTCAATACTCATCGGATATTGCAGGTCTATCTGCATTTTCTTATTCTTACCGCCAGTTATTACATCGAAACCGATTTGATTCCAGCCTTTAATGGTCTTTGACCTGAAATCAGGGGCAACCTGTATATTATAATGTACCACATTCCACCAAGCCCTTTCCGCTGTGATGCTGCCACGCAATGTATCCTGCCGTGTGAACTTTTCTTTTGGATTCAATGTCTGTGCACAAGACGAAAAAGAAATAAAACAGGTTAAAACAAATATTGAAACTGATTGCAACAGGTAATTCTTCATAGTATCCATTGTTACTGTAAATTTAAGGCCCAATGACCAAGATGAACGTTAAATGTGACCGGTTGCTTGTTGCTCTGATGCTGTCAACTCTTTTTGTATTGGCCTCCTGCTATAATGAAAAAAGAAGCGATAAACAGATTTTTCATTACAACGAATTTAATGGTATTGCTTCTCTTGACCCGGCGTTTGCCAAAAGCCAGTCAACCATGTGGCCGGCTCACCAGTTATTCAATACATTGGTCGAAATTGACGACAGCCTGCATATTATTCCTTCTTTGGCAAAAAGCTGGGATATTTCGGCTGATAAAACCGTCTACCTGTTTCATTTAAGAACAGATGTTTTTTTTCATGATGATCCTGTCTTCACTAACGGCAAGGGCAGAAAAATGGTGGCAGCTGATGTAGTGTATAGCCTCAACCGGATAATTGATAAACAGGTAGCCAGTCCCGGCTCATGGATTTTCAATGGCAAAGTAGATTCCATTATGCCTTTCCTTGCTCTTAATGACTCTACTTTCCAGCTGAGATTATTAAGACCATACAATCCGATCCTTGGCATTATATCCATGCAGTATTGTTCTATAGTGCCTAAAGAAGCAGTAGATAGATATGGAACTGATTTTCGCAGGCACCCGGTCGGCACAGGCCCTTTTCGCTTTGTGGACTGGGAAGAAGGACAGGCCCTGATTTTTGCAAAAAATGAAAAATACTTCGAAACAGATAGTTCAGGAAAAAGATTGCCTTACCTGGATGGTATCAAGGCTTCATTTTATGACAGCAAGGCAACAGAATTTTTATTATTCAGGCAAAAGCAACTCGACTTTATCAACGATATCGAAGCATCGTTTAAGGATGAAATATTAACGAAACAAGGAACTCTTAGAAGGGATTGGGAAGATAAGATTGTGCTGCAAACAAGCCCTTACCTCAATATTGAATACCTGGGCATACTAGTTGACTCCGCCAATGAACTGGTGAAGAATTCGCCTATGCGGCTGCGAAAAATCAGACAGGCAATCAACTATGGATTTGACAGGCGAAAAATGGTGTTGTACCTGCGCAATTCTTTAGGTACACCTGCCGAATCAGGCTTTGTGCCAATGGGATTACCCTCATTTGATACCAATGCAGTAAAGGGATATCATTATAATCCGGCTAAGACAAAACAGTTGCTGGCTGAAGCCGGTTACCCCGGGGGCAAAGGGTTGCCGGTTGTAAAGCTGCTAACCATTGCTATTTATGCTGATATGGCCAATTTTATTGCCAAGCAGTTGGAAGAGTCGGGTATCCCGGTACAGGTTGAGGTAATACAAAAAGCATTGTTATTAACCATGACGTCCAGTTCTACTGCTGCCTTCTTTCGGGGCAGCTGGATAGCAGATTACCCGGATGCAGAGAATTATTTGTCTGTTTTTTATTCCAAGAATCCCGCCCCGCCGAATTACACCCGGTACAAGAATCCGGAATTTGACAAAGCCTTTGAAAAAGCGATTGCTGAAACTAATGATTCTCTTCGTTACAAACTTTATCAGCTGGCTGATCAAATTATGATGAATGATGCTCCTGTAGTCCCTTTGTGGTATGACAAAGTGGTTAGATTGGCACAGCCCAATGTGACAGGTTTTAAAGCCAATGCACTGAACCTGCTGGAATTAAGATATACCAAGCTGAAATAAAATTTAAAAGACCATAGTATTTCTACTAAATATTTATCGGATTAGTACTTTTCCGATTGTATATTTTAAACCGGGATATTACTTTTGGTGGCAGAAAAAATCCGAATAAATGTTTGGGATTTTTTCTTAAGAAAAAATCCAGTCTCCATAGAATTGCCAACTGATCTCAACCCTTTGTAAAACAAAAAAGCCGTACTATGAGACTTACATCTACCCGGATTGTATTTACTTTTTTATTTATTGTCTTTTCTTCACTTAAAAGTAATTCTCAGGATAAGTATAATTTTTCCGGTAGCAGCCTTGTTAGTGGCACCGCACTTTCTGTTGGAGCCGTGTATAAATTCACAAACGTTAAATCAGGTGTTGATGCAACGGTTAGGGTTGAAGCAATAACCGGAGGATTAACGCTTACTACGATTGATGGCACCGGCGGATTTGTAGAAGCGTTGCAACCAACAATTTCTGTTCCGCCATACAGCACTGGATATGTTGAGCTGTTAATTACATTTCTTGTTTCAGGTACGGCCACTCCCTCCATTCAACCCGAGATTCCCATCACTCCTATTGATGTAGACGGCCAAAAATATGGAGGTTTACCTCTTTATGAGTTTGATGAGATCCAGGTAACTAGCGGCTACACCTATTTCCAATATGCTGGAAGTGAATTGAATATGACACTAAATGGAACCTGGGCAAGGGGTAAAAACAAAGTTTCCATTGACTATCCGGGTATTGATACTGCTCAGAAACAGGTGATGTTTACTACTGTTAATCCAAGTGTAACTTCAATAAGAGTGAGGGTAGGTGCGGATAATACATCTGGTTCTACTGCATCCCGGTTACGTAGCCTGTATTTTCAGAAATTCAATTATCCCTACACTTATGTTTTGGAAAAGGAACCTTCAATAACCTTTGAAGGGATAATCAGAAACTCAATGGCTGAATTGCATGGTACAATAACTGATGCCCAGCAATACAATGTCCAGACAGTTGAAAGAAGTATTGATGGAATAAGGTTTACCGAAATTGGAAATCTATCTGTTACTGAAAATAATACTACCAGGTATTTTTCATTTTTTGATGCAACAATTCCTGTAGGAAAAATATATTATAGAATAAAATTGGTGAATACTGTCAGTAAGTCCGAAAAATTCAGTTCCATTTTTGTATTACAAAACAGTAATGATCAGAAAAGAGAAATGACTTTGATAAACACTATTGTGAATAAATATAATCCGGTATTAATAATAGACAGTAAAAATGAAGAAACCGCCGATATCAGTATTTTAGACTTTAACGGACAAATTAAAAATCACTTTCCTGCTAATTTTCATACTGGCATTAATCGTGTAATTATACCGGGTACTATTTTGAAGTCGGGGTATTTTGTAATTGTTATCAGAAAAAAGTCAGGTAATAAAAGTTATAAATTCATTGTACAATAAGAATCAGTTAAGTAATTCCGTTGGTCAGTAATTAGCCCACTGGATATAATGGTAATCGATTTTTTCGGGAGAAAGAATTTACGATAATTAATTTGTGGTCTTTAGTTTATCCTTAAACACTTTCCGGAATTTATCCAGTTTTGGACGAATCACAACCTTACAATATGGATTATTATTTTCATTATTCTCAAAATATTGCTGGTGATAATTTTCTGCCGGGTAAAATTTTGAAAATGCTGTGATTTCTGTAACGATGGGCCGGGGGAAAGCCCCGCTTTTATCCAATTCAGCTTTGTATTTTTCTGCCTTTTCTTTTTGTTCCTGGTTATGATAAAAAATGCCGCTACGATATTGTGTTCCTACATCAGCTCCTTGCCGGTTGAGTGTGGTGGGGTCATGCGTTTCCCAAAAAACTTCCAGCAGCTCATCAAAACTAATGACTGAAGGGTCGTATATTATTTGCAAACATTCTGCATGACCGGTTTCGCCGGTACATACTTCTTTATAAGTAGGATTCTCGGTTTGGCCGCCGGTATAACCAGAAGTGGCGCTGATTACTCCTTTCAATTCCTCAAAAATTGCTTCGGTACACCAAAAACAGCCATTGGCAAATGTGGCGGTATCGGTTACTCCTGTTATGGTATTTTCGCTGGTCATACTATTGTTTTTATTTGTAGCATTGGTTTTATTTTCAACCGGGTTATTTTGTGCACAGGATATCAATGAAGTCAGTGATATAAGGAGCGAAGGGAAAACAATTTTCATTTTCGACAGGTTTAGATATATAGTCAATATTTGTTTCAAAACTAACAAATTCATCTACGAATGGTTGAAAGATATGGATGGGTAGCAAATTTATTGCTGGTTTGTTTAACAATTATTTTGTTTACATCTTGTAATAATAATAAAGTGGATAAAAGCGAAAATACAATTGTTGCTTTCCGGTTGAAACCGGGTGAGGACCTGAAAGGAGGGATTGAAAAAGTGGTGAAGGAAAACAATATTTCAGCAGGATGGGTTGCAACAGCTGTGGGGAGTCTTACTGATTTTGCCATCAGGTTTGCAAACCAGCCGGAAGCTGCCATTGGCAGCGGGCATTTTGAAATAATAAGCCTTGTTGGTACAGTCAGTGTGAATGGCTCACATCTTCATATAAGTATCAGCGACAGCACGGGCCAAACTATTGGCGGGCATCTTGTAAAGGGATGTAAAGTGTATACAACGGCCGAAATTGTCATCCAGGCTACCTCCAAATATGAATTTAAAAGAGAAAAAGATGGCACTACGCCTTGGGAAGAACTGCAGATTAAGGAAAAATAGATTAATGACCTCCCCGGTTGTAATTTCGCCGACCGAAAATAGCCTGTAGCAGCGAATGAAATTATACCCTGAATCTGCCTCCGTTCAACTGGAATTTAATAAGATAAAGGATTTGCTTGTCAATTACTGCCAGGCAGAGCATGCCCGTGACAAAGCAAAGCAGTTGCGTATACATACCCGACAGGAGTTTATAGAGCTGGAGTTAAAGCAAAGCCATGAGTACAGGCAATTGATCGTCAACGGTATTTATTTCCCGAATGACTATATATTAAACCTGTCAAAGGAATTAAAATTGCTTTCCATTCCTGGAGCTGTTTTAACCGGTGAACAATTCATGCAGCTAAGGAAACTGGCAGAAAGTATGGAAAAGATATTCCGGTGGTTTGATAGTGAAAGAAGGATTGCATATCAGGGCTTAGCTAAAGTTATTGACGGCACTTATTACGAGAAAATGATCATTGAACTCATAGATGATGTGCTGGATGATTATGGACAGGTGAAAGACAATGCTTCAGATGAACTAAAAAATATCCGCCTTAGCCTGTATCGGAAAAGAAATGAATTGCGCCGCTTGTTTGAAAAAATTGTTTCAAAGCTTAACAAGGCCGGTTACCTTGCTGATATTGAGGAAAGTTTCATGAACGGAAGAAGGGTAGTGGCTATTTTCGCTGAACAAAAGCGGACGGTAAAAGGTATTCTGCATGGTGAAAGCGACAGCCGGAAAACAGCCTTTGTAGAGCCAGAAGAAACTATCGAGCTGAATAACGAGGTACATGAACTGGAGAATGCAGAACGTAAAGAAGTGTATAGGATTTTGAGAGAGCTGACGGCCAAACTTTCTGTTTATGCATCCNNACGATTCCTGTTTCTGTTACCCTTGATGATAATAAAAGAATATTAGTCATCAGCGGACCCAATGCCGGTGGTAAAACTGTAACCATGAAGACAGTGGGATTGCTGCAGATGATGGTGCAAAGTGGTTTGCTGGTGCCGGTACATCCATCCTCACAGTTTGGTATCTTCAAGCAGTTGATGATTCATATCGGTGATACACAAAGCCTGGAGTTTGAGCTAAGTACTTACAGCAGCCATCTTTTGCATATGAAATATTTTATGGAAAATGCAAATGGCAGGACATTATTTTTTATCGATGAACTGGGAAGTGGAAGTGACCCGAGTTTGGGTGGTGCTTTTGCGGAAGTAATATTACAGGAATTGGCCAAAAAACATGCCATTGGAATTGTAACCACGCATTACCTGAACCTTAAAGTAATGGCTGGAAAAACTGCCGGTATTTTAAACGGAGCGATGGCTTTTGATGAAAAAAACCTGCAACCCCAATATAAATTGATTATTGGCAAGCCCGGCAGTTCATATACCTTCTCCATCGCGGAAAGAATTGGATTGGATAAGAATCTTATCAACAGGGCAAGGCAACTGGTAGATGAAGACCAGTACCGCCTGGACAAACTGCTTAACCGGACAGAGCAGGATCTTCGTGACCTTGAAAAAAAGGAAAGAGGTCTGCAGCTGTTGCTAAAAGAGAATGAGAAGCTGAAAAAGGAAATGCAGCAAACACTTGATAAGGAGAGGCATCGCCAGCAGGTTGAGTTGCTAAAAGAACAGAACCGTNNGAAAGATGAAAAAAAAGTGGTCAGTAAAATGCAAAAGAAGATTGATGCTAAGTTTAGCGAGGTCGGCGGTGAGGTCAAAGTAGGGGATAAGGTAAAAATGAAACGAAATCACCAGGTTGGCCAGGTGCTGGAATTAAGAGGTAAAAGGGCTGTTGTAAAAGTTGGATTGCTGCCCATGCAGGTAGAAGTAAAAGACCTGGTAGTTGTAAAAGAAAAAAGTACAGAAGAAAAATAAAAAGCGAAGCCTTACGGGGCTTCGCAGGTATTTAATGAGTATGTAAGCCGTTTTAACTGTGGATGTAGTTTTGTAACTGGTTGATCGTTTCCTTCTGTGCCAGGATGGTTTCTTTTACTACATCACTCATCGAAATGATTCCGGTTAGCCGGTTATTTTCAAATACAGGCAGGTAGCGAATATTGTTATTGCTCATTAGCTCCATACAGTATTCTATTTTATCACTTGGGCTAACCCGGGGCAAATCAGTTGACATAATATCGGCAACCCTGGTATCTGTCGAGTTCTTTCCCTTTAAAATTACTTTTCGGGAGTAGTCTCTTTCCGTTACTATTCCTTTATAATCTTCATCATCCATCACCACCAGTGAGCCTATATTTTTTTCTGCCATTATTCGTAAAGCATCCAATACCGTTGTGTCAGAAGTAATGGTAACCGGTGAAAAATTCTTTCTGTTTAATACAAGTGAAACGGTATTCATGCAGCATTTCTTTTAGTAATTGAAAAGTACGAAAACTTATTGCCCGTTCAAAAACTATTTTATAACAGCCATTTTATTTAGTGAACATGCCAATTATCCTTTTTTAGCACTTAATTGAATAAATCATATTCCGGATTCGGTTGCTTTTTATACCTTGTATCTTCAAAGCAAGATTGCGGACATGTCGCACAAGCCGGCTACCATAAAAGAAATTGCAAAGAGGTTAAATGTATCCATTTCAACAGTGTCAAGGGCATTACATGATCACCCAAGTATTGGCCTCAGGACAAAAATGCAGGTGCAAAAACTGGCTGCAGAAATGAACTATGAGCCCAACCTGACAGCGGTGTCTTTTAAGCAGGGCAAAACAATGACACTGGGTGTTATTTTACCCAACTTAGGCGAAGAATTTTTCTCCATCGCCATTAATGGGATAGAGGATGTNNTATAATATTCCGGTGGTTTTTTTTGATCGTATACCTGATTTGCCGGATGCTTATTCCGTAATGTGTAACCTGGAGAATAGCTCAGTGGAACTGGTGGACTGGCTTGTAAACAAAGGCCACAAGCAAATTGGATTTATTAAGGGTCCTGATACGATAGTTCAATCAGCCCACCGCTTGCAAGGTTATCAGCAGGCTTTAAAAAAGCACAAGATAAAACCTGAGGCATCCTATATTGTAACAACGGATCTTACAAGAAAGAAAACACAGGATGCCATGCATAAACTGCTGGCATTAAAAATCAGACCCACAGCAGTTATTGCTTTTAATGATTACGTAGCCCTTGATGCTATGCAGTATGCAAGGTTGCAGGGTATTCATATCAATAAGGATATTTCTTTTGTCAGTTATGCAAACCTGCCATTAACAAATTACCTGGACGAACCGCCTGTTGCATCTGTTGAACAGTTTCCTTACCAGCAGGCAGAAAAGGCAACATCTGTTTTACTGCAATTGATCAATAGCAGGAATAACGATCCGGATATTCCTCAAAAAACAATTTTAGAAAGTAAAGTGGTAGTGAACAAGAAATAATACTTCACTCTATCTAAAAAAAATCAAAATCAATTTTGCTGATAGTTGTCGCAAGACTATTTTTGCGCCGGAGAGATGGCAGAGCGGTCGAATGCGGCGGTCTTGAAAACCGTTGACCCAAAAGGTCCGGGGGTTCGAATCCCTCTCTCTCCGCTGCAAGGTCCCCCAATAAGGGGGATTTTTGGTTTATTTTCATCCCATCAATGAAACATCTCAAGGCCCTTAATAAGTATTTCTGGAAATACAGGATCCGGCTCGGTGTGGGGGTGATTTTTGTCTTCCTTTCCAACTATTTCAACGTTCTTTCTCCCCAGGTAACCGGTTTTGTGATCGACTTTGTGCAGCGATCCTTACAGTTACCCGGATATAAGGCCCCTGCCAGGCCCCCTGACTATGACAGGCTGGTAGAATATTTTATTTCATGGATGGAAGGAATTGGTTCTACAGGCAGGGTAGTGGCACTGTGTGGCGTCACTATTTTATTCCTGGCATTAATAAGAGGTTTCTTCCTGTTTTTAATGCGTCAGACTATTATTGTGATGAGCCGTTACATTGAGTATGACCAGAAAAACGAAGTTTATAGCCATTACCAGAAATTGGATACAGCATTCTATAAAAAAAACAGTACGGGTGACCTGATGAACAGGATATCAGAAGATGTGAGCCGGGTACGAATGTTTACAGGGCCGGCCATTATGTACCTGGCCAACCTTGTTGCCATTATTTCACTTAGTGTTTTTTTTATGCTTAAGAGAGATACTGAGCTTACAATGTATGTACTGGCACCTTTGCCTATTCTTGCGGTAACTATTTATTTTGTCAATAACACGATCAATAAAAAGAGTGAGAGAATACAGGAGTCTTTATCAGCGCTTACCACCAATGCCCAGGAGTCTTATTCTGGTATCAGGGTTATAAAGTCCTTTGTTCAGGAAAAAGCGATGCTGGGATTTTTTACCAGGAACAGCGAAGAGTATAAAAAGAATGCCATTAGCCTTGCCAGGGTTGAAGCAATTTACTTTCCCTCGATTACACTGCTTATCGGTCTTAGCACACTGATGACAATAATGATCGGAGGTTTGTATTATATTCATGGGGGGCACAATATTGGCATTAATACTATAGTAGAGTTTGTGATGTATATAAATATGCTCACATTTCCTGTAAGTGCTATCGGGCTAACAGCCAGCATGATTCAAAGGGCTGCAGCTTCTCAAAAAAGGATAAATGAATTTCTGAAAACTGAACCGGTCATACAAAATGATAAGGGAGCAATTGATATTATCATCAATGGAAATATCAGTTTCCAAAACGTAAGTTTCATCTATCCTCATACCCGTATCAGGGCTTTGAGCAATTTCAATCTCGAGATTAAAAAAGGCCAAAAAATTGCCATTGTTGGCAGAACCGGTAGTGGCAAATCAACGATAGCTCAGTTGTTGCTCAGGATGTATGATATCAATGAAGGCACAATTTCGTTTGAAGGTGTTGATATCAGGAAAATAGATATGCATGGGCTTAGAAGGCAGATCAGTTATGTTCCGCAGGATGTTTTTTTATTCAGCGATACTGTTTCTAATAATATCTCATTTGGTGTGGATAAAGCAAAGCAAGAAGCTGTGCTGGATGCATCACGGCAGGCCAGTGTAGACAGAGAAATAGCAGGATTTTCCAGCAAGTTTGAAACCTTGATCGGGGAGAGAGGTGTTACGTTAAGCGGTGGACAGAAACAGCGGATTTCGATTGCCAGGGCACTGCTTAAGAATCCAGGGCTGGTCATCTTCGATGATTGCCTGAGCGCCGTAGATGCCCGCACGGAGAAAGAGATCATTTCAAACCTTAACCAGTACTTACAGGACAAAACTGCCATCATAATTACCCACCGCATTTTTTCTCTTTTACACTTTGATAAGATAGTGGTGCTGGATGATGGTAAAATGGCAGAAGAAGGTACCCATGAGGAACTATTGGCATTGAATGGCCAATATGCCTCACTATATAACCGGCAGCAGGAACAGGAAAAAGTATTGATGAATCCTCAATGAAGCTGCAATAACTTTTAGGCTGATTTGGCTGTTTCAAAAACATCTCTATATATTTGTGAATTCCTGTTTTAAGACAGGTTAAACCAAAGCAATTCATTAACTGCAAAAATTTACAACTGTGGCGTACGAGAACAATGACAAGAAAATGGAGAGCATTTACAGCAAACGAATTCGGGCTGGTAAAAGAAGAACTTATTTTTTTGATGTAAGAGCTACCAGGGGAAATGACTACTACCTGACCATTACAGAAAGTCGCAAGAGATTTGACGACAATGGTTATGACAGGCACAAGATTTTTTTGTACAAAGAAGATTTCAACAAATTTATTAAAGCATTGGGCGAAGCAGTGGATTATGTGAAAACTGATTTAATGCCTGATTTTGATTTTGACGCCTTTAACCACGATGAAAATCCAGAGGATACAATTGCTGAAAGCGGACATGAAGCAGAAAATACTGTTGCTCCGGATACGGCAGCTGCTCCTGTAGCGGAGGCGCCCCAGCAACACAGCTCAGAGGAGGCCGATAAGTGGTAAAATGTCCAAAAAATATTTGAAACCCGCAAAAGGCGGGTTTTTTTATGCCAGCAGGCATGGGATATAAAAAAATCAGATTTATGCAGCATTTCAGAAAAAGGAATTGTCATAACCAATTGGTTATTAACATTGGGGGGAGGAATTAATTTTCACATTTTTTTTACAGGTAAATAAAAAAAACTATCTTTCACGTCAGATTCTGGACAATACCTGCCAGATTGATAGTAATCAATCATTTAAAAACTACATTATGCAACCAAAATTTACGCAAAAGGCTTTCATGCCAATTTTTTCCTGTCTGGTTGTTGTTGCATTAGTAAGTTTCCTTTCTGTTTCTGTACAAGCGCAGACAAAAGGTAACCGAACGGCAACCGGGGAAAAAGTACAAAATCCAAAAGAATTACTTTATCAAAAGCAACAACTTGAGTTAAAGTCAAACAATGATATGGGAATTGTTGAGACTCGTACTCCTGCTTCCGCAGAAAATGCAAATCGTGGATCCAAAGCTATCGCTAACAGAACTGAAGCGGTATGTGCTACTTTTACAGGTTCTCTTGGAGCTGGTGATTTAACTATGCCTCAGCGTCTTAACAGGCCCGGTGGTGCTCCGTCAGGAAACTGTGCAGGTGGCTGGGTATTCCCCGGAACGTTTGGTACCGGTCCTTATTATTATGATGTACATACTTACACTAATAATACAGGTTCTACTCAGTGTGGTACATTCACTTTGTCTTCTACTGACGTAACAAACGCCAACATTGCATTTGGTATTTGGAATGGCAGCTTCGACCCTAATAATATGGCGGCAAATAGTATAGCCGCACCAAACGTTTCAACAGGTACTCCTGCAGCAAACATAGTATTGAATGTAACGATTAATGCTGGTCAAACTATTGTTATTCCGGTTTGGTCTGCAAATGTTAATTCATCACCCGCAGGAACTGCTTCAAACTATACTGTCACTGTAGAGTTTCCTACCTGTGCTCCTTGTGTACCTGTAGCAGCAGAGGCTCCAAT
>DEHX01000144.1 GCA_002352145.1 Chitinophagaceae bacterium UBA2789 | reverse complement strand
GCCAGGGTAGATTTCCATGACTGAGGATTCTTGAAATTAGGATCCAATGCAGTAATAGTACCGGGTATAACAGTACCTGCAACAGGTACGCTGGCCGGACGATAAGCTGCAGGATTAGGATTGAATGGGCCGGGAGTATTAGCAACACCGTTGAANNCGGTCGCCATAAAGATCCCAGTTAAAGCCTAATCTCGGAGACCACATGATAGTCTTCTTAGGCAGGTTACCTGTATTCATCGTTTCGCCACCGGCAAAGCTTAATTGAGCCACCAGCGGGTGAGTCAGGATCTGTGGAACTGAAGGATAAGTGGGCAGGTCCAAACGCAAACCAAGTGTAAGTCTGAAGTTCCTGTTCACAGCGATTTCATCCTGTCCGTAAACTGAATACTGGGCAAATTTGAAAGAAGAGAAGGCCGGAGCAAAATTCTTAGATAAAGAATAGGTCAGTGCAAAATCTCTTGGTTTTTGACCAGTTACAAAATCATTCCATGTATTAAATACGTAATAACTGGTTCCGAAACGCTGGAAGCCGTTTACTGTTTCACTTAATTCGAATTGTCCGCCAACAGTCCAGTTATGTTTGCCAGTAGTCCAGCTAAGATTATCCACTACGGAATAAACTTTTACTTTTCTCAGGTTACCAAAACTGAAAAGTTCATGTCCAAATGAAACATAAGGAGCCGGGTTGGCTACGCCGCTGGTACTTAAGATATCCACAAACGGGAAGTCATAAGCTACACCTCCTGTTTTCGCAGGATCAGTTTTTGGACTGGTGGTTGTTCTTGAGTCGTTCTGGTAGGTGAATGTTCCCCTGATGGTATTGGAGAACTTTCCAAATTTCGAATTCAACTCAGCTGCAAAAGAGTAGAAATTAGCTCCCTGGAAGTAGTTAGAATTCTGGTACCAGAGATTATTATTATTATTTCTTCCCAAACCAGTACTATAGGTAAAGCCGGCACCGGAAGTAGAAGAACTTGGCGAATTAGGTTCGCCACCTTCTACCTGGCTATAACGTACACTCAGGTTGTGTTTGCTGCTGATGTTCCAGTCAAGGCGGGCAAGATACTTTGTTCTCTCAATGTTGGGAGTGTAGTTATCATACGGGCCAGTTACATAACCATATGTGTTTAGCAAGTACTGGCTGATCAGGTTCAGTGAATCAGCGCTGGGTCTGGCGATGTTAGGAGAGCTCCCAAAAGGTGCCGATGCAGTGGAAGCAAAAAGTGTTTGTATTGACTTTGGCTGTGTTTCAGTTTCGTAGTTCAAAAAGAAGAACAACTTATTCTTAATGATTGGTCCGCCGATACGGAAACCCCACTGGTCGAACTCTTCGGTTGGCCTTGTGAACTTGGTTTTCTCTACCTGGTCACCTCTTTGCTTTTCTGTTCTGAAGAACTTGTATACTGAACCGCTGAAGGTATTGGTACCAGAACGAGTTACCGCATTGATAGCACTTCCGATGAAGCCAGTCTGGCGAACATCGTAAGGAGTTACATTAACGGAAATCTCTTCCACCGCATCCAATGAAATTGGTGTACCGCCGGCAGGCAGGTTAGCACCGATACCAAAGCTGTTATTAAAGTCAGCACCATCAATGGTGAAATTGTTTTGACGATAGTTACCACCGCCGATTGACTGGCCATTGGCTTGGGGGGTTGCTCTTGTGAAGTCATTCAAACTTCTGCTGATGGTAGGTAACTGGCTTATCTGGCGAAGGCCGATATTCGTAACAGAACCAGCCCTGTTTGCATTTAAGATATTACTTCTTCTGCCTGTAGTTACCACCACATTTTCAAGGGTAGCTTCCGTTTTCTTTAATGCTGCATTCAGAATAAAGCTTTCTGCCAGCTGGAGGTAAATATCCTCGAACTTTTCTTTGTCATGACCAACGTAAGTCACTTCAATGAGGTAAGGACCGCCTACCCTCATATTTAAAATAGAAAACGAACCTCCCTGTCTGGAAACACCGGTATACTTTGTTCCGGAGGGAAGGTGTGTGGCTACTATGGTTGCACCGGAAAGGGGTTCATCGCTTGTACTTTTTACAGTACCGGTAACGGATGAAGTAGTTATCTGGGCGAATAGTAACGGACTAGCCATAAAGGCTAAAGCAAACAAAAAGAGTATTCTCTTAAGCATAAAGATTGGTTTTCGGTTGCAAAGAAAGGGAATATTTCCAAAATAAATATAGGCAAATATTAACAATCTGAGATTGAAAAATAAGGCTTTATAATGACATCAGGCCTCCCTTTTTCGCTGCCTGTCGGGGGTTAAACATTGAACCCCGATTCTTTGTTCTACTTTTGCCAAAAATTACAGCGGATGTTTGATTCTATTGAAAGTGCTATAGAGGATATTAAGCAGGGAAAACTGGTGGTGGTCGTAGACGATGAGGACAGGGAAAATGAAGGTGACTTTGTAACCGCCGCCCGAAACGCCACCCCGGAAGTGATCAATTTTATGAGCAAATACGGCAGGGGCCTGATTTGTGCGGCATTACCCGAAGAAAGATGTGAAGAGCTGGGCCTGGAACTGATGGTTAATAATAATACCGCCTTGCATGAAACCGCATTTACGGTTTCTGTTGACCTTTTAGGGTATGGTTGTACAACGGGCATTTCGGCTGCCGACCGTTCCAAAACCATCCAGGCACTGATTGACCCCAAAATGACACCTTGTGATTTTGGCCGCCCCGGACACATTTTTCCCCTTAGGGCCAAAAAGGGTGGAGTGCTCCGCAGGGCCGGACATACAGAAGCTTCTGTGGACCTGTCAAGATTGGCAGGCCTGGAACCAGCCGGGGTGTTAGTAGAGATCATGAACGAAGATGGAAGCATGGCCCGGCTGCCCCAGTTAATGGAGGTGGCGAAAAAATTTGATTTCAAGATCATTTCGATAAAGGATCTGATTGAATACCGTATCAAAAGTGATTCATTGGTGGATGAAGTGGTAAGGGTGGATATGCCTACCAAATATGGACATTTTGAACTGGTGGCTTTTAAGGAGAAAAATTCACCCAATGAACATCTTGCCCTGCTAAAAGGTAAGTGGGAAAAAGACGAGCCTGTGCTGGTAAGGGTGCATTCCTCCTGCTTTACCGGCGACATACTGGGTTCTCTTCGGTGCGACTGTGGCGATCAGTTGCAATCAGCCATGCAAATGGTGGAAAAAGAAGGGAAGGGGGCTATATTATATATGAACCAGGAAGGAAGAGGTATCGGGCTTTTGAACAAACTCAAAGCATACCGACTCCAGGAGCAGGGGATGGATACCGTGGAGGCCAACCTGCATCTTGGTTTTAAAATGGATCAGCGGGACTATGGAATCGGTGCCCAGATGCTCCGCCAGCTCGGCATCACCCGGCTTCGTTTAATGACCAACAACCCGAAAAAAAGAGTAGGACTGATTGGTTATGGATTAGAGATTGTTGAAAATGTTCCTATTGAAGCCTGCCCGAATCCTTATAATGAAAAATACCTGCATACAAAGCGAGATAAAATGGGGCATGAGATTTTAGGAAATGAATGATACAGCCAATTAGTTTTCGTTTGGTGCATCTTCTTTTTTTACTTCTTCCGTTTCTTCAGGCTTTTGAGCAGCAGCCTGTTGCTGTTTCTTTTTTTTGCTTTTGAAGATATCGCCCAGGTTGTCAAAATCCTTGCGATAACTTAAACTGGCGCCATACCTTCTGGCCCTGCCGGGGCCACTTGATGATATGTTCAGGAAGTCTGCATTTTCTCTGTAAAAAAATGAAGCCCGGATACTTCCGCTGGGGTTTATCAGCCACTCCAGAGTTACATCCGGCAATAACTGGATACTTTGTTGAATATTCGATTGCTGTAACGGCGCATCAAAGCCGATACCGGTGGATATGATAAACCTGTTATTAAAGAATGAGCGTCCAATCGAGAAGTTCACATTACTTCCCAGGTTAAGTGCAGTTTTATTATTGGGATCAATTATGTTTCTGTTATATAGAGATGTATTCAGGCTTATATTGAATTTATCATTCTTGAGCAGGTTGCCCAGTATTTTATTCAACTGGTCACTGACCACTCCGAGCAAAATACCTGAAATGGTATTCAAATTAAAGCCACCCCCCTCAGTATCTGCAGAAAGCTCACTGGGAGCAAAACTATTGAATACAATAAGGTAAGTAACCTGGCGGTTGATCTCGTTGATGTTTTTTTGCAATTGTTGAATGATAAGAGCAAGTTCAGGATCCGTAACGGCTACACTGGTGCCCGGGAAATCAAGCGAGAACTGGATGGAAGGTTTGAAAAGTTTGTCTGTGAGTTTGGCAACAACAAATACATTGTCCCTTGCGTTAGCTGCACCGGAGCTAAACTGTTTCAATTTTGCCAGCGGTGCAAAGCTGACTTTTTCTGCGGTGTATTGGGCGGTGAAATTAATATTTGCATCATAGGGGTCGCCATTCCATTCAATATAGTTATCGGCTCCTTTCTTCAGCTCAAATGGTTTTTTGAAGAAAGACTGGAAAGTAAAGACATAGCTACCTTCAGCGATATCAAAACGTCCACGCAGCGACAGTGGCTCCGATGTACCGGAGCGGATATTCAATGTGCCGGTGCCCCTGCCCTTGATTTCATCACCGGTGAGTTCATCCAGTATCACTTTTACATTTACCATCGGGTTGGCAGTTACATCCACATCATAAATAATATTGGTAGCATTGGAGACAAAATCACTGTCCGTCATTTCTCTACCGTATTTTCTTTCTACCAGGAAATCAGCAATGCCGGACTCCCTGCTCGACGAGTTGGGCAATGTGATGCTGCTGCTGTCTGTGGAAGATGCAATGGCGTCGATCTTCATATACATGTTGGCTTGAGGCCCAAGCAGCGACAAAGAACCCGTTCCTTTTACATTGCCATAGAATTGCTGGTTGTGCTTAGCCGTCGTATTCAATAATTGTACAGGCCTGTTGTTGTTGTCTCCTCTTGTATTAGGTTTACGGGTAGAAATATCCAGGTTGTAAAACATTTTTTTAAATGACTCATGTTCGATGCCGCCAGTTATATAGATCGGGTTTTTAGTTACCGTATCTGTAAGCACTATGCCATCCAGGTTGATCTCTTCTGGCGTTAACTGAATATCTGTGTCCTGGATTTTATAAAAGCATTGGGTGAATATCACTTTTAGTCCTGCATTCTTCAGCCTTCCTTTGCCGGTAATGGCCAGGTGGTCGAATTCTCCGGCAATACTGATATCGCCTGTCAGAAAGCCTTGTATATCGGTAAACAATGTACCAAGGAAACGTTCAAGCACACTTAACTGAAAGTCTTTTGCTTTTAAGGCAATCAGGTTATTCTTTGCTTTTTCAGGATCGCCGATATAGATATTGGCATCAAAACCAAGGTAGTTTTCCTGATTCAGGGTATTGCCTTTTACTTTTAGCAGTTTTGTTGCTTTTTCATAAGCAGCTGTAACTTTTACTTCGCCTAATGAATCATTATCAAGGCGTAGAAACTGTGTCTGCAGATCATCAGAACGGATGGATAAATTGTTGACCGGATCTTCTACTATTATATTTCCTGATAACAGCCCTTCGAGTCTGTTCTTTGGCATAAAGTAAGGGGCAAAGTCTCCGAGGTTGATTTTTGTGAGCTGAACTTTTACATCATTCCAGTTGCCTTTAGGAGATTTTTCAGAACGTAACACAATCTTTTGCTCTCCTTCGCTGAGCACCAATTGACCACCGGCCGGAGTGTTTTTTCGCAGGACAAGTTCTCCGCTCTCATCGATTGACCAAGTCTTTCCATTGATCGTAAATGTGGAAGGGTCAAATTCTATTTTGACACCATCATTGTATGTTAATACCAGTGCATTCAGGTTGGCTGTATCAACTGTTCTGTTTACACCTGATTTAATTTTTACTATAGAAGAATCGTTGTGTGCATCAATATTGAATGAAACATTAGGGATGCTCAGGCTGTCGTTTACCTGGATCTTTGTAATGCCCCCTGTAAGTGAGAGATTATTACCGGAACCCTGTGCCAATATTGTTACGTCTTCAAAATTGTATTGTTTATACTTAAACTGGTAAGCTTTTACATTCAGGTTTAGTTCGTTTTGTGCAAGGTTGAGGTTGCCAGAGATGGTACTGTTGTTAAGCCCGGATAATTCTGGTATAAATAATTGCAGATACTCATCAATATAGTAAGTATTGATATCAAACCGGATATCCTGGTCAAGCGGCATTTTCTTTGGTGCCTTTATATATGCAGGGTAATATTTGTTCAATAAATAAGTGAACGAATTGGGCAGATCAGTCAGGCTGAAATTGCCATTGATGTCTGCTTTAAATTCGTTGGATTCAACAGTTAGTTTTTTTTCATGATCCTCAATCACTGAAGAAAGAACTAACGAGTCAAATGGCAAACGGGTGCCATCCTTGGTGATCTCTGCATCTGTGATACGGGCTGTCCCTAAAAAATCATCGATATTCTTCCCGGTAAAGTTGAGTGTAAGGTTGCCTTTAAAAGTTAAACTGTCTTTCGTTAACCGGAGACTTTTTAATTCGGCTTTTTCCACTTTGGCAATGAGATCGAAACGGGGTGTTTTGCTGTTGAAATCAATTGTACCGTTCATGGTAAAATCAGCATGCTTGTCTTTCAGCGAAGCAACACCTTCAAACATTTTTTTGTCGAGCCGGCCATTCATTGTGATGTTTTCATAGCGGTAACCATTGTATTCAATAAATTGTACGTTGCCATCAATTAGTGTGTTGCGGCTTTTCTCGTTAAATCCTCTTCCTTTTACCGTTCCGTTCATGGAGATGGCTCCTAAATTTTTATCACCCAGGAGTTCACCCAATCTGAAATTTTGTGTTGCAATTGCGCCGGAATACACAGGATCCTGGCCTTTTGGCAGTTTCATGTTCACATCGCTGGTAATAGTGCCCAGGTTGGTAGTGATGGTTCCATAGGTAACAAAATCACGGATGAAACCGGTAAAACTGCCCCTAAAATTCAGGTATTGGATTTTCCGCAGATCAGGGCTTGTAACTTTTTTAACAGCCGGTATAAAGGTGACAGCATCATTGTAAGTGGTCCTGAAATCATTCGCCTTAAAGTCAATAAAAGTCTGGTTAATGTCCGGCAACCCGGTGAGGGTTATGTCTCCGTTCAATACCGTGCTGTTTCCTGCTTCTACTAACATATCCCTGCCAACAAGATCATCAACCGTTCCTCTTACTTTTCCTTTTAAAGTAATTTTCTTCTTCCATGTTTTCATGCCCGGGGCGAAGAAGGCAATGTCATCACTGTCAATGTAAGAATCAGTAAATATTGCTGCCATCCTCACTTTATGAATATAATCGCCGAGGTCGTCCATGTGATTGTAGGACATGGAATAGAAATTCCTGAGGGTGCTGCGGTTGGTTTGCAGGTCCATATTACTGAAGGCCATTCCCTGCGGAGTCATTTTTACATCGGCGAGAAATTTTTTGACCTCTAATCCGCTTCTTTCTTTGGCGGTGAGATCCATGCCGGTAGTAATGGTATCAGCCAGGAAACTTGCGTTTTTAAAGGTAGCGTTGATTTCTTTGAAGAGAATATGTTTGCCATCGAAATAAGTAAAGGCTTCCCTGTCTGTTTGTTTGTCTGTTTTGAAAGTGCCGTTAATGATACGGAGCTCATCTACTTTCATCACCATCTTTCCTTTATTCCACGAAATCGCCTGCTGAATTTCTTCTGCTATTTCTTTTATGTTTAATGAATCTTTTGGTTTTAAACGGGTATAGTTTTTTAACGCAACAACTGGATCTTTTATGACCAGTGAGTTGATCAGGAATTCTTTTCCTGACAAACGCATATTGTCCGCATCCAGGTTTAAGGAACCTACCTGCACACTCATTTCATTGCCGAGCCAGTCATCCTTTTTCAGAAAGGTTACATTCCTGAATTCTGCTTTTTTCAGGTCGAATTGTATGCCGGCTTTTTTCTTTTTGGCAGTGTCGGTTGATGAGCCGCCAAAGTAATCAAACAGGAATTGCTGGCTCCAGACTGAATCAGTACGCTGAAATTTTATTATAGCATTTTCAAGTCCAACATATTTCAGCTCGGCCTGTTTTTTAAAAAAGAACCAATCAGTGATGCGGACTTTCATATCACCGGCATATAGAAGGGTATCGCCTTTTTGATCTTCAATAAGTACACCTTCTAGATGCATCTTATTGAAGAGGGAGAAATCGACATGTTTGATAGTGATCTTGGTCTGCAGGTCTTTGGATAATCGCTTGGTTACTTGTTTAGCTATCCAATTTTGCCCAAAAGGAGTTTGAATGAAGATATATAGTGCTGCAATCAGCAGTAACAGCGACAGAAAAAACCACTTTAATATTTTTTTAAATCTCCTCAGGCTCAGTTATTTAAGTGTAAAAGTACTTAATCGTCCCCTTAAGGCAAATTCGATACCAACAATAGGTGTAAACGGCCGGCTGAACCATACGAATGGCGAATTGTCTAAATTGCTGCAAAATCACCGTATGAAAAGATTATTGCTGCTTATTTCACTGTTTCTTCTTAACAAAACTTTTGCGCAGCCCACTACCAGTAAGCTGAATGATAAATATGTTTTGGTCATTCATGGAGGAGCCGGCACTATTTTGAAAAGCCAGATGACAGCCGAAAGGGAAAAGTCCTACACTGAAGCCCTGAATAAGGCGCTTCAAATTGGCAACGAAATATTGAAAAACGGTGGCTCTGCATTGGATGCGGTGGAGGCCGCTGTTCGTAGCATGGAAGATGATCCTTTGTTCAATGCCGGAAAAGGAGCGGTGTTTACAAATGAGGGTAAGAACGAATTGGATGCTGCAATAATGGATGGTAAAACTTTAGGGGCAGGGTCTGTGGCAGGGGTAACGATTATCCGTAACCCGATTTCGGCAGCAAGAGCAGTTATGGAAAAAAGTCAGCATGTGATGATGACCGGGAAAGGCGCAGAACAATTTGCCAAGCAACAGGGACTCGAGTTGGTGGATCCTTCTTATTTCTATACAGAAAGCCGCTGGAAAGGATTACAAAGGGCAAAGGATGCCGATTCACTAAAACAACAAATGGATCATGCAGATACGACAAAAAAAGAGGCGCTGAAACAGACTGAAAACAGGGATTATAAATACGGAACGGTAGGTGCCGTTGCACTTGACCGTCGTGGTAACCTCGCAGCAGCAACGAGTACCGGAGGTATGACCAACAAACGCTATGGCAGGGTGGGAGATGCGCCCATAATTGGCGCAGGTACTTATGCCGATAATAAAACGGTGGCGATCAGTTGCACTGGTTGGGGCGAATATTTTATACGACTTGTGATGGCCAAAAGCATCAGCGATATGATGGAGTTTGGGAAAATGAAATTAAAAGCCGCATCTGACGAAATGGTAATGAAAAAATTGCCAGCCCTTGGCGGAGACGGCGGCCTGATAGCTGTTGATAAGAACGGAAATGTTGCAATGCCCTTTTGTACAGAAGGAATGTACAGAGGTTATATTAAATATAACGGCGAGAAAGTGGTGAAAATTTATAAAGAGTAAATGCTACTCCTTATTTCTTGTATCAATAACGATTTTCTTCCTGCCAAAGAATTTTCCAATAGATAT
>DEHX01000021.1:2028-32432 GCA_002352145.1 Chitinophagaceae bacterium UBA2789 | reverse complement strand
ATGGGCGACTATATTGCTGCCGATGCTGTAGACCACGGCGGTGAGAAAGGGGATGTAAAAGGACTGGATAATATAGTGAGCGAAATGAAGCGCTACCGGGAGATGATGCCCGACATGAAATCAACCGTCATTAAAGAAATGGTGGATGATGAATATGTTTTCTACTGGGCAAGTGTATCCGGCACCATGCAGGGAAAGGCTATGACGATGACCAGCCTTGATGTTACCAAATTCAAAGATGGCAAAGCCGTAGAGCATTGGGTATTTATGGACCCTAAAGAAATGATGGCCATGATGCAGGAATCTGGTGCAGGCGGCACAGAGCAAACCGCCCCTGCGGACTCAACAGGTGTACAGCCTCAGCCTAAAACGGAGTAATAGAGCTTTATTAAAACTGTTTGAAAAATGCCGGCTCTGATGAGCCGGCATTTTCATTCATAATTCGGTGAGTTTCCCTTCATCAAATTCAGCGAGGCTTTTCAATTTCAAATCAGCAGCATTCCATTTTGGGTGATCAAAGTCTGCCGCAGCAGGCACCACTACGCATTTCATACGGGCGGCTTTGGCCGCTATCATGCCATTAAAAGAATCTTCAAAGGCAATACACTGCACAGCAGGGCAACCCAATTGTGCCGCACAATCCAGGTACACCTGCGGGTGCGGTTTGCCGTAGGGCAGGCTGCCTGCAGAAGCTACAGTATCAAATACATTTTCAATACCCAACTTTTTTACCACCACCTCCACCAGTGAAAGGGGAGAAGAAGTGGCCAGCCCCATCCGGTAATCTTTTGTTTTGAAAAACCGGAATATATTATCAATACCCGGCAGCGGTTGTCCGTGTATACCTATCTTATCAATTGCTTTTTGAATAATAACATCGATGGCGGCGGGTGCATGGGACATATCTATTTCAAAATGGCGGAACCAATGTTCGATCCATTCTTCAGTTCGCAGCCCTGTGCTGCTGTGATATTGCTCCTGTGTCAGGCTTTTTCCATAATGCTGCAGGGTTTCCACACCTGCTTCTGTCCATAGGGGTTCGCTGTCGATCAGCAGCCCGTCCATATCAAAAATCACTGCTTTATACTGCATGCTGCAAACTTTCAACAGGAAGGGCATTCTTCCAAATTTGTTTTTGAACGAAATACCCAGCTTCGTCTCAAGTGGTAACCCAGTCAGCTCTTGTGATAACAGTATAGCCAGGCACAACGATGTACCGGCACCATTCATACAAAGTGTAATCTATTTTACAGAAACATCCGACTTTTCATAGGGGCCTATGAAGGTATCTGTATCAATGGCAAAATGCCGGGTGTAGATATTGTTTTGTTCAAATACTCTTTTAAGCAAGGTGTCAGTTTTCTTTATGTTCAAACACATAAAAGCCGTTTCAAAATTTATCAAAAACAGAATCGGTTCTGATTGGCTCTATTAATAAAAAAGCCGGGAATTGATCCCGGCTTTTTTATTTATGCGATCGTCACTTCTTTATCGAGATAAACATCCTGTATGGCATTCAATATTTCTACACCTTCTTTCATGGGTCGCTGGAAAGCTTTACGGCCGCTGATCAGTCCCATACCACCGGCTCGTTTATTCACTACGGCAGTCGTTACTGCTTCTGCCATGTCACTGGCACCGGATGAAGCACCACCTGAATTGATCAAACCGGCACGACCCATATAACAGTTGGCCACCTGGTAGCGGCAAAGATCGATCGGGTGATCGGTAGTGAGTTCTTCATAAATCCGTTTATCATTCTTACCATAGGCAGATTCTTTGGTATTCAAAGCGAGGTAACCGCCATTGTTTTCAGGCAGTTTTTGTTTGATAATATCCGCTTCGATGGTAACACCGAGATGATTGGCCTGGCCGGTAAGATCAGCCGATACATGGTAATCTTTTTCCTTTGTTTTGAAAGCCGGGTTGCGCAGGTAGCACCAGAGAATGGTGGCCATACCTAATTCATGAGCCATTTCAAAGGCCTTACTTACTTCCTGTATCTGGCGGGTGGCTTCATCACTGCCAAAATAAATAGTGGCGCCCACTGCAGCAGCGCCAAGGTTCCAGCTGGCTTTAATGGAAGCAAACATTACCTGGTCGAACTTATTGGGGTAAGTGAGGAATTCGTTATGATTGATCTTAACGATGAAAGGAATCTTATGTGCATACTTGCGGGACAAAAAGCCAAGGCCTCCAAATGTTGTAGCCACTGCATTGCAGCCACCTTCAATAGCGAGTTTGATAATGTTCTCTGGATCGAAGTAAATCGGGTTCTTGGCAAAAGAAGCACCACCGCTGTGTTCAATACCCTGGTCAACAGGTAGTATGGAAAGATAACCACTGTTGGCAAGTCGGCCGGTACCATACATGGCCTGCAGGTTACGCAGTACTTGCGGGTTACGGTCACTGGCAGCGAAGATGCGATCTACAAAATCAGGCCCGGGCAGGTGCAGCTGATCTTTTGAAATGGTTTTCGACTGGTGATTGAGTAAAAACTCGGCCTTATCACCGAGGAGTTCAGCAATTTTTTTAGCAGGCATAGCAATGTTGGGTTTATAAGATTACAGGTTGATTTGTTAATAAAAGTATACTAACAGATGTTCGGCAAAGGTAGGGAGGCGGGGGGAAAGTTGGGAGTCTTGCGTCAATAGTCGTTAGTCTGGAGTCGACTGTAGAGATGAGAAAATTGACCACAGATTACGCAGATTGTTACGCAGAAAAATACTGTGTAATTTGTAAAAGTGTATCTGAGTAACCTGTGGTAAAAAACTTAACTGTTCCGGTTGATACAATTCAAATCTTCAAAAGCCACTTCAAGGCGCTGGATGAAAGTCTCTTCGCCTTTGCGCAGCCATACCCTTGGATCATAGTATTTTTTATTCGGCTTGTCTTCACCTTCTGGATTGCCAAGCTGGCCCTGCAGGTAACCTTCATGTTTCTTATAATTGTTCAGCACACCTTCCCAGAAAGCCCATTGCAGGTCGGTGTCAATATTCATTTTGATAGCGCCGTAGCCGATTGCTTCCCGGATCTGGTGCTGGGGTGAGCCGCTGCCTCCATGAAATACAAAATAAACAGGCTTTTCCCCGGTGTTAAATTCCTTTTGAATATGCACCTGGCTGTTGTGCAGAATAACAGGACGCAGTTCTACATTACCCGGTTTATACACACCATGCACATTACCAAATGCCGCTGCCACGGTGAACAGCTTTCCAACCTTGCTTAATTCCCTGTAGGCATAAGCTACATCCTCCGGCTGTGTATAGAGCTTGGAATTTTCCACATCGCTGTTATCCACTCCATCTTCTTCACCACCGGTAACACCCAATTCAATCTCGATGCTCATACCCAGGGGAGACATTCTTTTATAAAATTCAACTGAGGTGTGAATGTTTTCCTCAATCGGCTCTTCACTCAGGTCAAGCATATGCGAACTGAAAAGAGGCTGGCCTTTTTCTTTATAAAACTGTTCGCCGGCATCAATCAATCCGCTTACCCAGGGTAACCACTTCTTGGCGGCATGGTCTGTATGCAATACCACCGGCACTCCATAGTACTTTGCCACGTTGTGAATATGCAAGGCGCCGGAGATACCGCCGGCAATATTACCCTGCAGGTTATCATTAGGCATTCCTTTACCGGCAATAAACTGTGCGCCACCATTTGAGAACTGAATAATAACGGGAGAGTTGACTTTGGCAGCTGTTTCCAGCGTAGCGTTAATGGTGTTGGTGCCAATTGTATTAACCGCTGGCAGGGCAAACTGGTTTTCTTTGGCATCGTTGTAGAGTGCTTCCAGTTCGTCACCGAACAGTACACCGGCTCTATACTTTTTCATGAGTTTGTAATTTTAAAAGTAGAAAATACTTTTCGGCAGGCAGGCAATCGCTATAGGGCTGCTAATATAGACTTTTTATTGAATTAGATGGATTGAGTTTACTCACAAAAGTGAACGTTGTGTTTTACCCAGATTCTTTTGTATCAGCAGCAGGTTTTTGCGAAGCGTTTCTTTCAGGTGTGTTTTCACAATTTGTCCCATTGACTGGCATTTTTCATAGGAGTTGGTATGCATGTATTCGCATAATTCTTTTTTCAGCTGATTTACTTTTTCCGTTGTTGAAATTTGATCCTGCGTCATAATATCCAGTAAATCCTTGATGCGATAGCGGGAACTTACCAGCCGGAAAGTGATCATGGTTCTTTCTTCAGCCTGGTATTGTTCAATAGATTCTCTGTTGAGGTGTGAAAGGCAAAGATCAACAAAAGGATAATTCTCTTTGAAGAACTGTGGCAGGTAAAGGCTTTTTCTTCCTTCGTATGATTGCTGGTCAAAATCGATGCTGCGGATGCGGTACTGGTAATCCTCAATGTCAGGGGTGATCCCTATCACAAAGTTGTAACTGCGCATATCGCCCAGTAACCGTACAAAGCATCGTTCATTGAACTTCACAAACTCTTTGGCCAGCCTGATCTTATTGGTTTCTGGTGCATCCATCATTTGCTGCACAAATACATCACCGGGAATACCAGGAATATGCTCTTCCACCAGTGTATTATCACAGGTGTAAAAGGTGATGCGATTGGGAGAGAGGATATGCTCCAGTTCCAATCCATATATCCTTGAAGCATCTGCAATCTTGATATAATAATGGTCGTAGTTGTCGTTGAACTTATTGACAATGCGTATACGGAAAGGGTTGGAGTTGCCGAAGGCACAGTAATCAACCCTTGCCACATCCAGGTGACTGGTGTAACTAAAGTCTCCCTCTGTTTTTAAAATGGCATAAATTTTTACCAGCCCTTCCCTGATAAAATCCCACTCACGGCTATCGTAGGAAGTTTTTTCCCAATAAGTGTCTTTCCCGTGCTTGTCTTTCAACGGTGTGGACCAGGTAAAGTTGAGCAGGTTGTTATAGGTGACAGGCAGTTTCACTTCACGACCACGGTTTTTCAGGTAAGACCGAAGTTTTTCGTTTACGGGATACATAGGTTTCTTGCGGGAAGGTTTATCACCTTCCTTTGTTTCCCTGCCATTCTGGTTATCGATAAATCTCATTANNGTAAAATAGGCGGGAGCTTTTAAAAGACGGCTGCCATACCAGCTGAACATTTCACCATCTGCCAGAAGAATCCTGGTATCGGGTAATTGTTGCTGCAACTCATCCATATGCTTTTCTTGGAAGGGATAGGGTTCTGAAGAGAGCAGCAGTAATTCACAGCCTGATTTTTTTAAGTCATCTATGCTGATTGCAGGATATCTTTTTCTTTCGCTGAATACATTGTCAAAACCAGCAGTCTCCAGCATACAATGAATGAATGTGTCGTTGCCAACCGTCATGTAGGGATCTTTCCAGATAAGATAAGCTGTTCTTAAACGGTGGCCGGGAACTGTCAATGTTGTAAAGCCTTCTGCTATCTGTTCTGCAATTCTATTTGCCATTGCCTGTTTCACGGTAATAAGGCCAATATCCCGAATCATCACCAGGGTATCTTCAAGGTTGTGGATATCACTTGTCCAGACGGGATATTTGCCGGCCAGTTCTTCGATCTGTGCCTTTACATTTTCTTCTTTGTTGGCTATAATCAAGTCTGGCTCTAGTTGGTGAATGATTTCCATCTTCACCTGCTTGGTGCCGCCAACCCTTGGTTTGCTTCGAAACCATATCTCCGGGTGAATGCAGAATTTAGTGATGCCGACAACTTCTTTATCCAGCCCGAGATCAAATAGTAATTCTGTTTGTGAAGGAACGAGAGAAATTATCCGGTTTGGCGTGTCCGGAAGGACTACTTTCTGGTTGGTTTGGTCAATAAACGACAACATGCAACAATTTGCTGCAAAGTACTGAATCAAAAAAGTCTGAGAAAAGGAGAGGAGAATTGAGGTTCACCGCGCCTCCTGCTAAATGTGATTTAGCAGGAGGGTTCCGGACGTTGAATTTCTTTCATTGGATTTGGACACGGTGACACTTTGGGTCGTTCTTCAAGGATCTTGGATCGATCGGTTTTTCGATCTGGACGTTGGATTTTCGGGTTTTTCTAAGGAATTGGTTTCGGTTTTTTCTGAATTGGATATTGGATTAATCTGACACAAAAATATACCTGCTATCATAGTTACACAAGAGCAAAACTGCCCGATTTTTAATAGTAAACTGACTGTTCTTTTTTGCGGCAATACCGGTGTATCTAATCGTAATATTACGAAAAACAAAAAAGCCATTGCTTATTTTACAATGGCTTTCAGTGATTTACAAATGTTGGTTTTTATTTGCCCAACGATTGTATAACATCGTATTTAGTAATAATGTGGAAACTGCCTGCTTCATCTTTTGCCAGCACTGCACCATTTTCTTTATTAATAAGGTGGCTGAGTTTTTCAACAGGTGTATCAAATGCTACGATTGGGAAAGCTGGTTCCAGCACTTCTTCCACTTTAGCATGTTTTAACTCAGGGTTATCAAAAATTTTCTGGAATAAACCACCTTCACTTATGGCACCAACCGGGCCTGTACCATTCATGACAGGAATATGTTCGATATCATATTTCTTCATCAGTTCAACGGCTTCCGCTACAGTTTGTGCAGGCTCAACAGTGATCAATTTTTTAACTCCTCTTGCACTTACTACATCACGAAAGGTTTTGACATCGATAAATCCTCTTTCAATCATCCATTGATCGTTGTAAATTTTTCCTACATACCGGCTGCCATGATCATGGAAGATAGCAACCACAAGATCATCTTTTTTCAAACGGTCTTTTAATTGCAATAATCCCTGTATACAACTTCCCGCACTGTAACCACAGAACAAACCTTCCTCTTTTGCCAGTTTTCTTGCCATCACAGCGCCGTCCTTATCCGTTACCTGCTCAAAGTGATCAATTACACTCATGTCATAATTCTTCGGTACAAAATCTTCACCAAACCCCTCGCTGATGTAAGGATGCACTTCATTCATATCAATCTCACCGGTACGGAAATATTTTGTAAGAAGTGATCCATACACATCAATAGCCCATACCTGTATGTTGGGATTCTTTTCTTTCAGGTACATAGCCGTACCCGTTATAGTTCCACCCGTACCTGCTGTGCAAACAAGATGGGTGATTTTACCATCGGTTTGATTCCAAATTTCTGGGCCGGTGGTTTCAAAATGAGCCAGGCGGTTTGCCAGGTTATCATACTGGTTCATATGATAGGAGTTGGGTATCTCTTTGGCCAGTCTTGCTGCTACACTGTAATAGCTTCTTGGATCTTCAGGCATCACATTCGTTGGACAGACTATTACCTCAGCGCCAACAGCTTTTAGTATATCTGCTTTTTCTTTCGATTGTTTATCCGTGGTAACGAAGATGCATTTATAACCTTTTACAACGGCAGCCAGCGCCAAACCCATACCAGTATTGCCACTGGTTCCTTCAATGATGGTACCTCCTGGCTTTAATTTACCTTCCTGTTCTGCTACTTCCACCATCTTCAGCGCCATGCGGTCTTTGATAGAGTTGCCGGGGTTGAAATAATCCACTTTAGCCAGCACCGGGCAGGGTACATCTTTGGTAACTTTATTCAGCATAATCAGGGGAGTGTTACCAATTGTCTCCAGTATATTTTTCTTTATATCCATATTTTTATTTGAAAAGCAAAGGTACAAAATACAGTTATCTTGATTTTTCAGTCAGGCCAGTCTATGCCGCCCTTTTCTTTATCAATGGCCATGAATTCAGATTTTATAATCTCTGACCTGGCGGCAATTCGCCTGAGGAAATTAGGATCAGGTTTAAAGATTTTGAATGTTTTCAATATCCCCTCATCAAATAATAACTGTATTCCATTTTTATAATATACATACTCTTCATATCCAGGGTAAGGCGTATTAATATAAGTGTTGCCAAATAACTTCACACATTTGTCCCGGCTATCATAAAAACGAATTTTTTTATTAACGAGCACCTGCTTTACCAATAGGCTGTCATCGAGATAAGAGGTTACAATCATGCAATTCACTCTATCATTTAGTAAAAACAGTTTAAACACCGGCCATTGTTTATTGAGGCTGTCACTTAATTCAAGGCATTTGTCAAACCCTAATACGAACTGTGTGATACTATCCATACGGAGAGTGCGGTTGTGATACCAGAAGGCAGTCATTTCTTCTTTGTATGTTTTTACCAGCAAGTCATTGCCCAACAAGTCACGGACTTGTTTTTCGGTCATGCCGATTTTTAGTTTTCCGCAATTTTTTCCGGCTGTAACCAGCATCTCGTTTTGTGCTGACAGGGTATTAGCAAAAACAATCAGAAGGAAAAGAATGGTTTTATATCGCATACAATAGGGGTAAACAGGGGCGAAGATAACCCAACCCTGATAATAGTTTGGTTAATGTATAATAAAAGCCCCCTCAAAAAATGAAGGGGCTAACCGGACTTAATGATAGTTTTATCATCAAGCTTCTTTCCTGTATTGTTTGCGTTTATTGCCTAAATAATTATCTAATAGAAATAATCCCAGTATCACATTCACCAGCATCAGGCCGTTTACCCAGGAGTTATTAAAGAATTTGCTGAAATCAACTTTACTCACTGTTTTAGAAATTTCAGATTCTTCTCCTGTAGGAGCAAAGGCCATTTGCCCAAAACCATAGATAAGGAAACCAACCAGCATGGCAATAAAGAAGAAACCAATACCCCAGATGATCTTTTTATTGATATATGTTTTGGTGGCCGGGGCAATATGCAGACGGGCAATTTCTTCCATTACATTTTTAGTAAACCGGAGAGAGGGTTCTTCCAGTTCGGAGGAGCGGAGCATTTCGTTCACTTCCAGCAATTCACGGTATTTCGTTTTCCAGGCTGCATCTGTTTCCAGCAATTTTTCAATTACTGATTTTTCGGATGCCTCTGCAGTTCCGTCAATGAAACTCCAGAGCCTATCCTCTATATTTTGTTGTGTTTGCATACAACTTGGTTTAAATCAGTTTAAATCTTTTACTTCTTCTGCAAAATATGTTTCCATTTTTTCCTTTAGCCTTGTTCTCGCCCTGTATAGACGGACTTTGGCTGCATTTATTTCTATCCCCAGTATCTGGGCTGTTTCTTCCAATGACTGTTCAGCTTTATAGAACAGGGTAATGATTTGTGCATCATCCGGGTTCAACATGGCAATTGCTTCATTCACCATTAGCATTTTTGATTTTTGTTCGATCATGTTGGCGCCCATTCCTGACTCTTTGCTATCGGCCACTTCAAACACTTTTTCGTTATCCAATGAATGAATTTCCACCTTTTTCTTTCTCAAAAAGCTGATGGCGGTATTATTAACAATCGTATACAGCCAGGTGCTGAATTTGGAGGCCCCTTTAAAGTCTCCCAGGTATTTATAAGCCTTAATAAAAGAATCCTGGGCCACCTCTTCTGCATCTTCCCGGCTTTTCACCATTCTCAGCGCTAATGTGAAAACGTAGCTTTGGTACCGGCTTACCAAACCGGCATAAGCCTGTTGGTCTCCACTCAGCACTCTGCTAATGAGTTCATTATCATTCAGTCCGGTTGACATCTGTTTATAAGACTACGTTTTAGTAATTCAGGTTACAGTACAAAATACGGTTATTTAACAACCGGTTTCAATGCCATATATATGTGAAAGAGGGGGCTGAAAGTTTTTTGGCACTGCCTGTAACCACATTTCTATGTGGGTAGTCATAGATGATGTAACCGATTATGAAAAATAGTTCTTGAAAGGCTGTAACCTGGTTGAAAGACTTATAGTCAGAAAGAACAAACACGATCAATTTTAAAAAACTATAAAACGCACAATTATGCAAGCCGCAGAAGCTTTAGTACCAATCACAATGTTTGCCGGTGGATTTGCCATGGTGTTTGGCATCGCATACCTTAAAACCCGTGAAAACATGGCCATGATAGAGAAAGGAATGAACCCGAAGGATAAAACTAACCGTCCTGCACCTTTCAAAAGCCTGAAAGCAGGATTGTTATTCCTTGGTGCCGGTCTTGGTTTGTTAACCGCTTTTTTCCTGGATATGTATGTGATCCCGCATGAATTTGAGCCTGTTGGCCTTTATTTCGCCCTTATTGCCATCGGCGGTGGGTTGGGATTAATTGGTTCTTATTCCGTGGAAAGGAAACACTGGTACGATAAGGAAAATAAATAGAAACACTAAAACATACACAAACCTTGTCCCGAAGCAATGGCGAAAACCATTGCTATTTTATTTGCTGATTACTTCCATGGCTTTGCGGACGGCCATATCGTCATAATTTAAAACCTGGTAAAAGCCGGTATTCCGCCATTTGAAACGGGCCAGTAAAGCTTTTAGCCTAAGTTGCAGCATTTCTTTTTTGCGGCCATTGATGGTTGATAAGTTTACAGAATCTGTTATCGCGGCTTTTACCCATCCTGCCCACATCTCTGTAACAGCATTAAAGCCTTTGGCATACTCATCAGATGATTTGTACTGGTCAATGTGCTGTTTATGCTGCAGGTAATAATTATAAACATAGTTATTCATGCTGTTGCCCGTCAGCAGTCCGTTCAGCTCACGGTGGTATAAAGTTGTGTCTAATGGGATGAAAACAGTAGGGGTGATGCCATCGCCGGCATATAATGTATCCTTACAGGATGTGAGGAATTTCTTACCTCCATTATGTCTTTTAATGGAATCATAGGAAACCATTTCTCCGCTGTTGAAGCGTTCCCAGAGATCATCCATGTAAACTTTCTTTCCTTTTTCGTAAGACCGCTGGATACTGCGGCCAAGCGGTGTATAATACCTGGCTACAGTAAGCCTGATGGCTGCGCCGTCACTTAAATCATACTGCTGTTGTACCAGGCCTTTTCCAAAGGTTCTGCGGCCAATGATAGTAGCCCTGCACCAATCCTGGAGGCAACCGGCAATTACTTCGCTGGCACTGGCCGAAAGCTCATCTACCAGTAAAACCAGCTTACCTGTTTCGAACTGACCGGGCCTTTTACAGCGATACTCAACCTTTTTACTATTGACTCCCTCCGTATAAACAATCAGCTTGTCACCTTCCAAAAACTCATCGGCGATGTCCACCGCTTCGTTCATAAAACCGCCCCCATTTCCCCGCAGATCAAACACAAGCCCTTTCAGCCCTTGCTTTTTCAGGTTCTCCAAAGCTTCCATAAACTCCTCGTAGCTGTTTTCTGTAAAACGATTTAGTTTGATGTAACCGGTTGTTTTATCAAGCATATAGGTGGCATCTACCGAAGAAACAGGGATAGTGCCCCGGGTGACGGTTAACATTTTTAAAGCACCAGCTCTGATTATCTGCAAATTTGCTTTTGAGCCTCTGGGCCCACGAATGTATTTTTTGATATCATCTACCTGCATTTTGCGACCTGCAATGGAAGAATCATTCACCTTGAGAATTTTATCACCGATCATCAGGCCTGCTTTATCACTGGGCCCGCCCGGAATCACATATACCACATTTACCGTATCACTGAAAATATTAAACTCAACGCCTATTCCCTGGAAATTGCCCGCCAGGTCTTCGTTCGCCTCTTTTAGATCGACCGGTGGCAGGTACACTGAATGAGGATCCAGTTCGTTCATCATTTCCTGTATGGCTTTGCCCTCCAAAGAATCTATACGTACAGAATCCACATATTTCAGCCTGATGAGGTCAAGTGCCTCCTGCAGGGAACTTCGTTTGTTGGATGAAAAAAATTTGCTTTTACCGCCACCCTGGCTTCCCAGTTTATATCCCAGCATCATACCGGCTATCATCACCAGTGAAAATATCAACGGAAGCCAAACCTGTAATTTTTTATTCCCCATCATAACCCTTTATTATGTAATTTGACGCAAAATAGATAAAAGTTGCTGGTTTCGGATTTTACCCGGCGATGAATGATGAAAGGCAACAACAATGAATTATGGCTTCCATTAAACTGATAGCTGATAGTGGCGCCACCAAGGCTGAATGGTGCCTGGTAAACGGAGGAAAGGTTAAAACAATTTTTACACAAGGCATCAGCCCTTATTTCCTCAATACTGAGCAAATAACCGACCTGCTGATAAAAGAACTGAAACCAAAACTTAAGAATGTTTCTGTTGATGAAGTCTTTTATTATGGTACCGGTTGTGCCAATCCTGCAAATGCCAAATCTGTAAAAAAAGCCATCACCAATGTAGTTCCTGGAGCAAAGGTGGCTGTCACCCACGATCTGATGGCGGCTGCAAGGGCTTTGTGCGGACGAAAAAAAGGAATAGCCTGTATACTCGGCACAGGTTCCAACTCCTGTTATTTTGATGGAAAGAAAATTGTAAAGAATAGTCCCGGTTTGGGCTATGTATTGGGCGACGAAGGGAGCGGAGCTTATTTGGGTAAAAAAGTAATTCAATATTACTTGTACGGAACTTTTGATGATGAATTGATGGGCCGTTTTGATGTTACTTATACTACGAACAAAGCAGAAATACTGGAGAATGTTTATAAAAAACCTCTGCCTAACCGTTACCTAGCCGGTTTTGCCCGTTTCCTCGCAGACAACCGGGGCCATTATATGATTGAAAACATCATTGAGGATGGTTTAAATGATTTTTTCTTTAACCATCTCTGCAAATACCGGGAAACTTGGACATTGCCGGTAAGTTTTGCCGGCAGTGTGGCATTTGGTTTTAAGGATGTGTTGCAAGACCTTTGCAACAGTTATGAGTTTGAATTAGGAAGGGTAATGAAGAACCCGATGGAAGGATTATTGGAATATCACAGTTAAAGAACGGCAGTATGTCATTTCAAAAAATTACCGAACAGCCAAGCTATTACCGCCACCTTGAAAAAATGTCGGTTGGCGAACTGCTTAGCAATATCAATAAAGAAGACAAGACCGTTCCCGAAGCTGTTGCAAAAGCGATACCCCAGATTGAAAGACTGGCAGAAGTGGCTTCAGACAAAATGCTGATGGGTGGCAGGATGTTTTACATCGGTGCCGGCACAAGTGGCAGGTTGGGGATTGTTGATGCCAGCGAATGTCCTCCGACATATGGAGTGCCTTACGGGTTGGTGATCGGTATTATAGCCGGTGGGGAAAAAGCTATTACAACTGCTGTTGAGTTTGCAGAGGATGATAAAGAACAAGGCTGGAAAGATTTGATGGAGCATAATGTTAACGAAAAGGATGTAGTCATTGGAATTGCTGCAAGTGGAACGACTCCTTATGTAATAGGAGCATTGGAAGAATGCCGTAGAAGAGGCATTGTAACAGGCAGTATTTCCTGTAACCCGGGTTCTCCGGTCAGTGCGGCTGCAGATTTTCCGATTGAGGTGGTAGTAGGCCCTGAATTTGTAACCGGCAGTACCCGAATGAAAAGCGGAACAGCACAAAAATTGGTTCTGAACATGATCTCTACAACGGTTATGATACAGCTGGGAAGAGTAGAGGATAATAAGATGGTGAATATGCAACTAACTAACGATAAGTTGGTTGACCGTGGTACTAAAATGCTGATGGAAAGAATTAAGATGGATGACTACGAAAAAGCGAAAGAATTACTGCTAACCCATGGGAGTGTAAAGAAAGCCGCTGATTCATTTGGCGGATAAATTTTGTTTTTCGGATAAGCTGCGTATATTGTGCTCATCTGAGTAACGTGATATCTACTATTTCACATAACATTTCTGCTAAGGTTAGTTTTATTACAACTACCACAACTCCGCTCTAGCGGAGTATATTTTCATATCATCACATGGGCATTATGCTATAGCAGTTCAAAAAACTGTGAGCTTTTTAAATCATTTACTTATTTAAACTACGGTCATGCAGGTCTTAAAATTTGGAGGCACCTCCGTTGCCAATGCAGAAAATATTAAAAAGGTTGTTGCGATTGTAAAAGAAGCTGTAAAAAAAGAAAAAACAGTAGTAGTGGTGTCGGCGTTAGGAGGTGTAACCGATCTTTTACTAGGGGCTGCATCCTTAGCCGCTGATGGGAATGAAACATATAAGGATAAGTTGGCTGTTGTGGAGCAGCGCCACCTGGATGCGGTAAAAGAACTGATACCGGTTGCAACACAAAGTCAACTGCTGAGCCTTGTGAAAAAGAGTTGCAACGAGATCGAGGATATCTGTAATGGTATTTTTTTATTGAGGGAACTAACACCCCGTACCAAAGATAGGGTGGCCAGTTATGGTGAATGGCTTTCTTCACAAATCATAACTGCCCGTTTTAACATTGAAATGGTACAGGCTGAATGGAAGGATGCAAGAGAACTGATCCGGACAAACTCATCTTTTACTGCCGCTGAAGTTGATTTTGTAATAAGTAATAAGAAGGTTTTAGGTTACTTCTCATCAACTCCCGGTGATCTTTTTATCGTACCGGGCTTTATTGCTTCGGATAGTAATGGCATTACAACGACCTTGGGCAGAGGGGGATCGGATTATACTGCGGCCATTATCGCTGCTGCCATGGATGCTTCTGTACTGGAAATCTGGACAGATGTCAGCGGTATGATGACAGCCGATCCCCGGTTGACCAATAATGCGAAGATTATTCCGCATATTTCTTACCAAGAGGCAATGGAGTTATCGCATTTTGGCGCTAAGGTAATTTACCCGCCAACTATTCAGCCGGTGATGGGTAAGGGAATCCCTGTTTGGATCAAGAATACTTTTTCGCCTGAAGATGAGGGTACCTTAATCGAGACCACCGCTACCGGTAATACCGATATAGTCAGAGGTATTTCCAGCATCAATAATATTGCTTTGATCAGCCTGGAAGGTAGCGGTATGATAGGTATTCCCGGTTTTTCAAAACGTCTTTTTGAAGCGCTGAGTAATGAAAAGATCAATGTTATACTTATTACACAAAGTTCATCTGAGCACTCTATTACCGTCGGTATTGATGCGGCTTATGCCGGCAAAGCCAAACAGGCTACGGATGCAGCTTTTGCTAATGAAATTGCCTTACATAAAGTAGAGCCGCTTAAAGTGGAGAATGAGCTTTCGATTGTAGCTCTTGTCGGGGAGAATATGAAGAATCATACCGGTATAAGTGGCCGGATGTTCGGCGCCATGGGAAAAAACGGTGTCAATATCCGGGCTATCGCACAGGGGTCTTCAGAAAAAAACATCTCAGCAGTGATAGCCACTAAAGATGTGAAGAAAGCTATCAATGTATTACATGAAGAGTTTTTTGAAACAACTTACAAACAGGTCAATCTTTTTATTATTGGTACAGGCAATGTAGGGTCAAAGCTTTTACAGCAACTGCAACAGCAGTTTGTTTTTTTGCAAAAACATCTCAGGTTGCAGGTTAAAGTAACTGGCCTGTGTAACAGCCGTAAAATGGTACTTGATGAAGAAGGTATTGATCTGTCAAACTGGAAAGAAAGACTTGACAATGGGCAACTGGCTTTGATGCATCAATTTGCAGAAGAGATAATTTCCCGCAATCTGCGCAATGCTGTTTTTGTAGATGTAACAGCCAATGCCGATGTAGCAGATATATATTCTAAACTACTCGAGAAAAGTATTTCTGTGGTAGCATGTAATAAAGTAGCTGCATCGTCTGCTTATAGCAATTACAAAAAGCTAAAAGACCTGGCAAGGGAGTATAACAGCCAGTTTTTGTTTGAAACAAATGTTGGAGCCGGCTTGCCCATTATTGCTACATTGAACGACCTTGTACATAGCGGCGACCGAATACATAAGATTCAGGCTGTGCTTAGTGGTACCCTTAATTTTGTTTTCAATAACTATGATGGAGAACAAAAATTTGCGGAAGTAGTAAGACAGGCGCAAAAGGAAGGTTATACTGAGCCAGATCCAAGGCTTGATTTAGGCGGAACTGATGTTATGAGAAAGATACTGATACTTGCCCGGGAAGCCGGATACCAGATGGATATGGAGCAGGTGGTTAACCAATCTTTTATGCCGGAGAAGTGCATGCAGGGGTCAGTTAATAATTTTTACCAAGCGATGCTGGAAGAAGAAGAACATTTCAAAAAACTTCTAAACAAAGCCAATGAAGCAGGATGTAAATTGAAGTTTGTGGCGTCGCTGGAAAACGGGCTGGCATCCGTTGGATTACAACACATAAATCCCGAGCATGATCTTTATCATTTGTATGGCAAAGACAATGTTGTTTTATTTTACACTGACAGGTATAAAGATCAGCCGCTTGTTATTAAGGGTGCCGGGGCAGGTGCAGCAGTAACGGCCAGTGGTGTTTTTGCAGATATTATCCGGGCCGTCAGGTAAGCAGATAAACAAAGTTCAAATGAAAACAATTAAGATAAAATCACCCGGAACAGTAGCCAATTTGGTTTGCGGCTTTGATATTTTGGGATTAGCGTTGAATGAACCTGCCGATTGGATGGAACTCTCTTTACTTGATAAACCGGAGGTAATAATTTATAACAGGGATAATTATAATTTACCCACTGATCCGGAGAAGAATGTTGCCGGTGTTGTTTTACTTTCTATCATTGAAAAAATGGGAGAAGATATTGGCTTTAGTCTTTCTGTTGAAAAACATATAAAGCCAGGTAGCGGTATTGGTTCCAGTGCTGCAAGTGCTGCTGGTGCTGCAGTGGCCGCCAATCAATTGCTCGGGAATATTTTTACGAATGAAGAGTTAGTGCAGTTTGCCATGAATGGCGAGAAATTGGCCTCCGGAGTCAAACATGCTGATAATATTGCTCCCTGTATTTATGGAGGAGTTACCCTGATACGTTCCATTCACCCGCTGGATATTGTTTCCATTCCGGCGCCTGATATGTTTGTAACAGTAGTACATCCACAAATTGAAATACGCACAGCAGATGCAAGACAAATTCTAAAACAGCAGGTGTCACTTAAAGATGCAATAAAACAATGGGGAAATATTGCAGGCCTTGTCACAGGTTTTATGAAAGGGGATTATGAATTGATAGGCCGGTCATTGGAGGATGTTATCATCGAGCCGGTCCGCAGTATTCTCATACCCGGTTTTGAAGAGTTAAAGGGCAAATGCAAAGAGGCCGGTGCTTTGGGAGGCGGAATTTCTGGTTCTGGCCCATCCGTTTTTATGCTCAGTAAAAATGAAACAATAGCCCGGGATGTTGAATCAGTCATGAGAGATATCTATAACCGGATTGGGATTAAGTACAATACTTATGTAACAACTATTAATAATAAGGGCATTGAAATATTATAGCACCAATAAGCAATCTCCTTTCGTAGATTTTAAAGAAGCGACCATAAAGGGACAGGCTAATGACAAGGGATTGTATTTTCCTCAGTCAATTCCTATCTTAAATCAAGAATGGTTAGACAATATAGAAGATTATTCTAATGAAGAGATTGCCTTCCGTGTAATAAAACCATACACCGGGAATACAATTCAGGAAGAAAAATTGTACGAGATTGTAAAAGAAACAGTCAATTTCCCGATTCCGCTCGTTAAAGTTGACGAGTCTGCTTATACTCTTGAACTATTTCATGGGCCAACGCTGGCGTTTAAGGATGTAGGTGCCCGTTTTATGAGCCGATGTCTTGGGTATTTTGTAAAAGATAGATCAACGAAGGTTACAGTGCTTGTGGCTACTTCCGGTGACACCGGTGGTGCGGTGGCCAACGGATTTTACGATGTAGATGGGGTAGAAGTGGTGATTCTCTATCCATCAGGAAAGGTAAGCCCTGTCCAGGAAAAACAATTGACAGCGTTAGGTAAGAATATTCAAGCACTGGAAGTTCAGGGAACATTTGATGATTGCCAGGCCATGGTGAAAACGGCTTTTGCCGATAAAGATGTGACGGATAAACTCTTTCTTACTTCTGCCAACTCCATTAATGTTGCCCGCTGGCTGCCACAGCAATTTTATTACTTCTTTGCCTGGAAGCAATGGAAGAATAAAGACAATCCACCGGTGATATCAGTCCCGAGCGGCAATTTTGGAAATATCTGTGCCGGTATTCTTGCCATGGAATCGGGATTACCTGTTAAGCACTTTATTGCTGCCTGTAATATTAATGATATCGTTACTGATTACCTGCAAACACAACAATTGATACCCAGGGCTGCTTTACCTACATTAAGTAATGCTATGGATGTGGGGAATCCCAGCAATTTTTCCAGGATATTGGAGATTTTTAACAACCAGTTTCCTGATTTGCAGAAGCGAATGTCTTCTTTTACGATCACAGATGAAGAAACCCGGAAAACAATCAGGCAAGTGTATGATAATTACAATTATTTGCTCGATCCGCATGGGGCAGTCGGTTATCTATCTTTAAAACGTTATCTCGCTGATCATCCCGCAGCGCAGGGAATATTTCTGGAAACAGCACATCCTGTCAAGTTTCCTGATGCTGTTGAAAAAGAAACAGGGTATTCTATTCCCATCCCAGCATCAGTGCGGGATATCATGGCTGCCGAAAAGAAAAGCACTGTTATAAAACCTAATTACGATTTATTAAAAGATTTTCTTTTGAGTTAAGTCTTTGAAATGGTTTGTTTCAACTATTCAGCCATAGCTTAAATTTGCAGGGAAGTTTTGAATCATGCAGGATATAGAACCCTTTTACAACTGGCGTCACATTTACATAAGTGAAGAAGATCAACGGTCCCCTTTTTTTGGCCGTACGTATTCAGAATTTGAGTTTTCCCAGACTGTTTATAATTATTATATCCATCCGCAATGGGATGATTTTGGCAGTCGTACACTTTACCTGAAAGTTTTGCTTGCTGATTATGAAGAAAAATATGCTGTCATCGAAATGATCGGGGAATGGAATGATGCTATCGAAAATGATATAATGGAGTTAAAAAGGGAAGTGCTGGAAAAGTTCATGTATGAGGGTATTTATAAATTTATACTGATTGGAGAAAATGTGCTGAACTTCCATAGTGACGGCAAGGATTATTATGAAGAATTATTCGAGGAGGTAACAGATGAAAATGGCTGGGTTGTTTGTTTAAACATGCCGGAGCAGACACAATATGACTTTAAACATGCCCACCTGAACAGGTTTATTGAACTGATGCAACTGGATAACTGGCGAACCTATAAGCCTTTTCACTTGTATAAAAAGATAGATTCGGAACTCACAGCCAGGCTGGGATTCTGATGATTTAAGTTTATTAATTAATTGACTATCTAAATCTTTTGTTCAATATTGACCGTAGCACAGTATTTTTGCGGCAAATTTGAATTACTCCTCTAAGTACGAATCATATGAAATGGTCCCAACTCTTTACTTCTTCTGTCGGCAAAAAATGGGTTATGGCGCTGACAGGTATTTTCCTCATTCTTTTTTTAATAGTCCATGTGGCGCTTAATGCCACCATTTGGGCTAATGATGGTGGTAAAATGTTTGAAGCCGGGGCCCATTTTATGGGTTCTAATATTGTTCCCCGTATTCTTGAAATTGGTCTAATTGCCGGCTTTTTAATACACATCATCCAGGGAATAATGCTTGAACTGCAAAACCGCAGTAAAAGAAAGAGAGGTTATGCTGCAAACCTGGGTAACAGGGGTAGTAAATGGTATAGCCGCAGTATGGGCCTGTTGGGCACCCTGATCCTGATCTTCCTTATTATTCACATGGCTCATTTCTGGGTTCCTAACCGTAGTAACCAGGGCTGGCTGCTTGGGCCCGAGATAAGCCTTTACGATGAGATGAGAGAAGTATTCCAGCAAGAGTGGGTAGTTATCGTTTATGTACTGGGTTGTTTTTCGCTTGCCTGGCATTTGATGCATGGCTTCCAAAGTGCTTTTCGTACACTGGGAGTGAGCAATAAAAAATACCTGACATTATTAAATTCATTGGGCATTGGATTCTCCATTATTGTCCCACTTGTTTTTGCATTAATGCCGGTAAGTTTTTATTTCGGCTGGATAAATTAATAGCTAACTAAAAGTAACCTGAGTTTATGTTGGATTCAAAAATTCCTGCAGGACCGCTAGAAAATAAATGGACAGATTATAAAGGTCATTGCAAGCTGGTAAACCCGGCCAATAAACGCAAACTGGAAGTTATCGTGGTAGGTACCGGTCTTGCCGGTGCTTCTGCTGCAGCTTCTTTAGGCGAATTAGGCTATAAAGTAAAAGCTTTTTGTTTCCAGGATTCTCCCCGCCGTGCACACTCCATCGCTGCGCAGGGTGGTATCAATGCAGCCAAGAACTACCAAAATGACGGCGATTCTGTTTTCCGTCTTTTTTATGATACTGTGAAGGGAGGTGATTACCGGGCAAGAGAAGCCAATGTACACCGATTGGCAGAAGTAAGTGTGAACATTATTGACCAGTGTGTGGCGCAGGGTGTGCCTTTTGCAAGAGAGTATGGAGGTTTATTGAATAACCGTTCTTTTGGAGGCACCCAAGTAAAAAGAACTTTTTATGCTGCCGGTCAAACAGGTCAGCAGTTATTGATTGGTGCTTACCAGGCATTAGAAAGGCAGGTGGCTTTAGGCAATGTACAAATGTACAGCCGTCATGAAATGCTGGATGTAGTGATCATTGATGGTAAAGCAAGAGGAATTATTTGCCGTAACCTGGTAACCGGGCAGTTAGAAAGATTCTTTGGACATGCAGTATTGTTATGTACCGGTGGATATGGTAATGTATTTTATCTTTCTACCAATGCAATGGGCAGCAATGTTACTGCTGCATGGAAAGCACATAAGAAGGGAGCATTTTTTGGTAACCCCTGCTTTACACAAATACATCCGACTTGTATTCCGGTTTCCGGCGATCATCAGTCAAAACTGACCTTGATGTCAGAATCATTAAGAAATGACGGACGTATATGGGTGCCTAAGCAAAAAGGAGATAAACGTAAGCCAAACGATATACCAGAAGAAGAAAGAGATTACTACCTCGAAAGAAGGTATCCTGCCTTCGGAAACCTGGTGCCCCGTGACGTGGCATCAAGGGCTGCCAAAGAAAGATGCGATGCCGGTTATGGTGTGGGGACAACCGGACAGGCCGTATATCTGGATTTCAAATTCAACCTCATCAATAAATACGGAAGGGCTGAAGCAAACAAAAGGGGTATTCAAAATCCTGACGAAGCAACATTGGTAGCATTAGGTAAGGAAGTGGTTAAAGAAGAATATGGTAATCTTTTCGACATGTATGAAAAGATCACCGGTGAAAATCCTTACGAAGTCCCGATGAGAATTTACCCGGCTGTGCATTATACCATGGGCGGACTTTGGGTAGATTATGAATTGATGACGAATGTTAAAGGCTTATATGCCTTAGGCGAGGCGAATTTCAGTGATCACGGCGCAAACCGTCTTGGTGCTTCTGCACTGATGCAAGGGCTTGCTGACGGATATTTTGTCATTCCCTATACTATTGGTAATTACCTGGCAGATGAAATTGCAGTGAAGCCGATTGCAACGGATCATCCTGCTTTTGTGGAAACCGAAAAAGCTGTAGCCGACAGGATCAATACACTGATGAACATCAAGGGATCACAAACAGTGGAAAGCTTTCATAAGCGTTTAGGCAAGATTATGTGGGAGAAATGTGGTATGGCCCGTAATGAAAAAGGATTAAAAGAAGCCATTGCAGAAATACAACAGTTGAAAAAAGAGTTCTGGAGTGATGTTCGAATTCCGGGAGCAATCAATGAAATGAATCCTGAACTGGATAAGGCCGGCCGTGTGGCTGATTTCATTGAGTTGGGTGAACTAATGTGTATCGATGCATTGGACAGAAATGAAAGTTGCGGCGGNNTTTGAAGTTGCCAAACCTACACAACGGAGTTATAAGTAAGATGAAGGTTAGCGGGTTTACAATCATAAAAAATGCGTTGAAGTATGATTACCCGGTGGTAGAGTCGATACAATCTATCCTTCCGCTGGTAGATGAAATGATTGTTTGTGCAGGAGATTCGGAGGATGATACCAATAAGCTCATTGAATCAATCGGCAGTGAAAAAATCAGGATAGTTCACTCTGTTTGGCAGAAATATACAGAGGGTGGCGCTGCATTAGCTGTAGAAACAAATAAGGCAATGGATGCAGTGGCGGCTGATGCGGACTGGCTCTTTTATATACAGGCGGATGAAGTATTACATGAGGATTATATACCTGTTGTAAGGGCTGCTATGGAAAAGTACAAAGATGATAAGAAGGTGGATGGTTTGTTATTTCATTATCATCATTTCTATGGAAGCTACCGCTATATCGGGGATAGCCGGAAGTGGTACTCTAAAGAGATCAGGGTTATCCGGAATGATAAAACCATCCGCTCATACCGGGATGCACAGGGATTCAGAAAAATTAATGATGAAAAACTCAGGGTGAAGTTGATTGAAGCATGGATTCATCATTATGGTTGGGTAAAAAACCCGGTTTTCATGCAGCGGAAGGACAGGGATTTTGGCCAGTTCTGGAATGATGAGAAAAGCCAGGCTGCCTGGGCCGATTATATTGACCGGAAAGGGCAGGAGTACGATTATTCCGTCATTGATTCACTGGAAATGTTTAATGGTACTCACCCGGCCATCATGAAAAAGAGGGTGGAAAGTGAAAGCTGGGATTTTCGCTTTGATATAAAAAAGAAAAATTTCAAAAATTTCAAACACCGCCTGTTGTATTATTTTGAAAAGCGGACCGGAATTAGGCCGTTTGAATACAGTAATTATAAAAGAATTTAAACCCTGATAAATAGTTGAACATGGAACATACAAGTATGAACCTGACACTGAAAGTATGGAGGCAAAGAAATAGCCAGGATACCGGAAGTTTTGAGACTTATGAAGTGAAAGAAGTATCGGAAGAAATGAGCTTCCTGGAGATGTTTGATGTGCTGAACGAAAGGTTGATCCGTGAAGGGAAGGACCCGATAGCCTTCGACCACGATTGCCGTGAAGGTATTTGTGGAATGTGTTCAATGGTGATTGATGGTAAGCCACATGGTCCCTGGAAGGCCAATACAGTATGTCAGTTGCATATGAGGGCTTTTAAAGATGGTGATACCATTGTAGTTGAACCCTGGAGAGCCAATGCATTCCCCGTAATCAAAGATTTAATGGTCGACCGAAGTTCATTCGACCGGATAATACAGGCCGGAGGTTATATTTCAGTCAACACCGGTAATGCCGTAGATGCCAATGCTATACCGATTGAAAAAGATAAGGCAGATGCGGCTTTTGCAGCAGCCGCCTGCATTGGTTGTGGAGCCTGTGTAGCAGCTTGCAAAAATTCTTCAGCCATGCTGTTTTTATCAGCTAAGGTATCTCACCTGGCCTTATTACCACAAGGCTCACCTGAAAGAAAATCAAGGGCCTTGAATATGGTAGCGCAAATGGATAAAGAAGGCTTTGGCTCTTGTACAAATACCGGTGCCTGCGAGGCTGTTTGTCCAAAGGAGATTTCAATTGAGAACATAGCCCGCCTGAACAGGGAATACATGATGGCAGGTGCGGCATCAGAATAATGTAAAATCTATATCGTTTTTAGAAGCCCTTTTGTCAAAGGGCTTTTTTGTTATAATGCCAGGGATGCTTTTAGTGAGAATGCTATCAGCGGATCAGCAACAGTCATTTCTTTCATCAAAAAAATTCCGGGAGTGATGGCTAGTTTCTCATTGACATAATAACTGCCGTCCAGTTTGGTGGTTAGATTAAATTGAGTATTTCCGTTGTAAATGCCGATGGCCGGTCCTGCAGCAAATGTAAAACCAGATTTTGAGCCTGGTTTGTAGAAAACACCGGCAGTTGTTTTTATAAAAATATACACTGGGTATTTATAAGGATAGAGGCTGACAGTCTCTTTTTTGCCAATATAAATGGCAGCACCTCCGCCATAAACAAAGGCAATTTTCCTTTTATCAGCAATTGAGAGGATTCCAAACCTGTTTTTACTTTTTGCATATTCAATACCTATACCCGGTAAATGAGTGCTGGAAAAATTGCCAAGAGGAATTGCTGCACCAACCGATACCAGGTTATCTTTCCCGGGATTTGCTTTTTTGTCGGATGCCTCCTGACCCTTTATTTTCAGTTGCATCAGCAATAAAAAAAGTAGTGATAGGATTTTCATCGGGATAAACTAAGGATACAAGTTAACGGATAAGCACAAAATTTCCTTTTTTCTCAATGATTTTTCCATCTGCATCAGTTGCTTTAAGCAGCCAGATGTAAACACCTGCATCCTGCAGGTTCCCTTTATATCGTCCATCCCAGCCAATGCCCAGCTGCTGTGTAGTGAATACTAATACTCCCCAACGGTTGTAAATGTTGAATTCTTTCAATTCATATTTTATGCCGAAATGCGGACGTAAAATATCATTTCTGCCATTATTATCAGGAGTAAAAGCTGTAGGAACATAGATGTTGTTGTACTGGATCACTTTGATGATTACAGAGTCTTCACCGGTACATCCTTCATTATTAGATGCCCTGAGGCGGTAAACCATATCCTCTAAAGGAGTGGCTACAGGACTTCTGGTGGCAGAATCACTAAGCCATTTACCGGGAGACCATTGATAGGTATTTGCCGGCTCTTCAGTAGATAGAAAAACCGGCTGACCTATGACGATGGTTTGTATCGCCGGCGTAACATTCACGGTAAAACTCTTTACATCTACTTGTAATTCCATGGAGTCATCAAGACAATTGGTGCCTGTGATGAGTTTCAATTTCACATTGTACATGCCTTCCCTGGCATAAGTATGTACCGGATTAATTGACACAGATGTGTTTCCGTCGCCAAAATCCCATAAACAGGTAGCTTCATTCGGGGCAAAAACACTCTTATTGATGAAGCGGATATAGCCGGAATCGCATCTTATAACAAAATCAAAATCAGCATTGATTATAGATCCGCCGGGCTTAATGATTCTCTTGCTTCTGATAGTGCCGCAATGTGATAAAGAAGAAATTTTCAGTTTCACTTCATATGCCTGGTTGGGCGGATTGAAAGTATGCATTGGATTTTGAAGTGTAGAAGTATTGCCATCCCCAAAGTCCCATTCCCAAACTAAAGTACCGGTAAGACCAGTCAGGCCATTAAACTGTACAGTACCAGTACAACTGTCAATGATAGTAAAGCTGAATCCGTTATTTGGGTCATATGCAACATCATTCATACAGGATGGGGAAGCATATCTTGAAAAACGGGGAGCAATACTTGTTTGCTCATGCACATATCCGCAGGCAATTCCTTTTTGATTGGGATAATTTATTGTGCCAAGCACATCATCTGGGTTAAAGGCATAAATTTTTTCATCCGGGCCTAATTGCAGGGAAAATACCGGGTCAGGAGTAGAAAAAGTAATGGTCGAATTACCAATGGCAACAGGGTTTACCAGTTTTGCCTCCAACTGATCCAATTTTCTTTCATAAGTCCGGGTAAGGTATAGCATCCGTGAATCAGGAGAGTATTCGCAAGAAACATACATTGCATTGCCAAATGCTATTGATCTCGCATTGGTAATTTGTCCTGTATTATTATTGAAGTCGAATAACTGGATAAAGTTTGGATTTATTTCATCAGGATCATAAAGTGGCAGGTGTGTCTGGCAAAGTTGACTTCCATCCGGACTTACCTTCATATACCCGGTATTGGTAACGATATGCTGGTTTAAGACTACGCCAGCCAGGGAAACCACCGGGGTGGGCTGAAGGCCATTACAGGTTAGTAACCATGCCCTGAAAATATCAGAATCGTTATCATTAGTAATTATCCAGACGTCAACACCATTGGCATGCCTTGCCGCTGCCAATCTTTCTGTGCAGGATGCCCATAATGGAGTGTTCTTTTCAATTACTTCGCCATTGCCATTGTCACGGCTCATATCCACCACAGAATAATTATAACCTTTCTGAAAAGAGTTTTCAATGGCATCAGTGGTGAATATGTAGTATAAACTATCACTGCCCGGCATGGGTGTGATTAAAGCTCCCTGGCAGGCTGATTCATTTCCTTTCAGGTTATCACCATTCAGCATAACCTGGTGAAGCCGGTTATAAACAGTAACTCCATTAGTATAGAACAGTAATTTACCGGTAGAATCCGAAATAGCTGTACTGCTTTCATCTGAAATCATCGCTCCGTTTGTAAGTGCAAAAGGAAGGGGCTGATTGGTAACATTATTAAAACTTAAACCAGCTTTGGCTCCAAAGTACCAGTTATTGTTCTGTTGAGCCAACATCACCGGGTGATGACAAAGCAGCAAAAGGATTATAATAGTAATCTTTCTCAAGACTGACCCGGGTTTATGTCATTTCTATGATGAAGTGGTAATCAAAATTGCTGCTTTTGAGCGGAATTAACAGCATGGGATAACTTTACAGCAATAAAAGGACGAATTTTACGATTTTGAGCTAAACCTGCTGCTATTGAAGTGGTTATGTGCAATATCCTGCCTTATTTTACTAACCTTGTCCTGCATTACAAGCAGGGCACAGGTACCCGCTACTAATCCCGCCACTTCTAATCTTCGAATAAAGTCTTTTAAGGTAACAGCAGATAGCCTGGTTATTGACAGCATTAGTATCATTCCTTCTTCATTTAAAGTTGCAGGAATTGCCCCTGTTGATTACCGGCTCGATTTTGTTAAGGCGATTCTTTACTGGAATAAAAGGCCTGTACAGGACAGTATTCTTATTTCATACAGGGTTTTTCCTTTTCAGTTGAATTCAGTGACACAGCGGATGAAGTATGACAGTGTGATGAATAATTTCTACGTAAAACCTTACGAATTTAATAATGGATTGACCAATGCACAACGTGGTGTATTTGATTTTGGAACTTTGAAAGCAGAAGGAAGTTTTGGCAGGCAAATAGGGTTTGGCAATAGCCAGGATGCGGTTTTAAATTCTACATTAAACCTGCAACTAAGCGGAATGCTTGGTGACAGCATAGAATTACAGGCTGCCATTACTGATAATAATATCCCGATTCAGCCGGATGGAAATACGCAACAATTAAATGAATTTGACCAGGTTTATCTTCAATTCCGAAAAAAAGGCTGGCAGCTTAACCTGGGTGATATTGACCTTCGGCAGAACCAGTCTTATTTTTTGAATTTTTATAAAAGATTGCAGGGTATTTCTTTTCAGACAACCAATAAAATCTCGAAAACCGCTGAATCCAAAACACTCGTCAGTGGTTCTGTTGCTAAAGGAAAATTTACTCGCAACATACTGGAACCTTTAGAAGGGAACCAGGGACCTTACCGGTTAAGGGGTGCCAACAACGAATTCTTCTTCATAATACTTGCCAATACCGAAAGAGTTTTTTATGACGGACAATTGTTGCAAAGGGGCGAAGACCAGGACTATGTCATCAATTACAACACAGCAGAAATTACATTCACCCCGAAAAGAATGATCACTAAGGATAGCCGCATACAGGTAGAATTTGAATATGCTGACAGGAATTACCTTAATGCTAATCTTTACCTGGCCCAGGAATTTGACCTGAATAAAAAAGTAAAGGTTCGGATAGGTGCATTTAATAATAATGATGCAAAAAATTCCCAGATCAACCAGATATTGGATCCAAGGCAAAAACAGTTCCTGGCAGATCTGGGTGATAGTGTGCAAAGGGCTTTTTATCCGTCAGCCATTGTAGACACTTTTGCAGCCGGAAAAATTCTTTATGAAAAAGTCTACATCGGGCTTGACTCTTTCTATCGTTATTCAACCGATCCGCAGTTGGCCAAGTACAATCTTTCATTTGCTGATGTCAAGCAGGGCAATGGAAATTATGTTCCTGACTTTAATGGCGCCAATGGTAAAGTGTATAGATATGTTCCGCCTGTTGGTAATGTGAAGCAAGGGCAATATGAACCAGTGCAGATTCTTGTCGCCCCCCGCCTGCAGCAGATCATTAACCTCGGTGTGGATTATACCATTGATAAAAACACCCTGGTAAAGGCCGAAGTGGCAACTTCTAACAATGATGTCAACACATTTTCATCAAAAGATAACGGTGATGACAGGGGCTGGGCAGCCAAATTTCAGATCAGTAATGAAAAAGTACTTCGGCAATCAAAACAATTACAGTTAGTAACGGGACTTGATTATGAATATGTGCAACATAAGTTTCGTCCCCTGGAGAGGTTGCGTACCGTTGAATTTACCCGTGACTGGGGGCTTAATATTCTGGCAGTACCTGTGCCGGTTGATGAAAATATATTAAGGGCTAAAGTTGGTATCAAAGATAAATCAGCTCACAGCTTCTCTTACCAGTTTACCAACTATCACCGCAGCGACGATTATAACGGATTTCAAAATATGCTCCAGCATAATGCGAACTGGAAAGGATGGCAGTTCAATAACCAGTTTACACTTACCAGTTTTAATGCATTGAATGATAAAGGAACGTTCCTGAGACCAACTATTGACATCAGCAAGCAATTAAAAAAATTGGACAACTGGCGGATAGGGTTCAATTATTCACTGGAGCAAAACAATAACCGGCACAAGCTGTCCGATACACTCAATCCGCTGTCTTTTAATTTTGATATTTATTCTGCCTACCTCAAATCAGATGAATCCAAACAAAACCGTTACCGGATCACTTTTTTTACACGGTCTGATAAATATGCGGTGGGTAAGGATTTTGTAAGAGGAGACCGAAGCCTTAACCTGAACCTGCAGACAGAATTACTCAAGAACCAAAACAGGCAATTATACATCAATACAACTTTTAGAAAGCTGAAAGTATATAATGCCACTGTTTCAAAGCAGAAAGAAGATGAAACGATTTTGGGCCGTGCGGAATATGTAATGAATGAATGGAAAGGGTTGTTAAGCGGAAATGTTTTGTATGAAGTGGGGGCAGGGCAGGAGCAACGGCGTGATTTTGCCTATCTCGAGGTTCCGGCGGGTACCGGACAATACGCCTGGATCGATTACAACAGTGATGGGGTACAGCAGCTTAATGAATTTGAAATCGCAGCATTCCCTGACCAGGCCAAATTCATCCGCATTTTTACACCTACCAATGAGTTCATTAAAGCTAATTATATCACCTTTAATTATAGCCTGAACATCAATCCGAGATCAGTTCTAAGTTCTTCGGATTTGAAAGGGTTTAAGAAGTTGCTTTCGAAAATTATCCTGATTACTTCCTTGCAGACAAACAAAAAATCAATCGCAAAAGGTGTTTTTGAATTTAATCCATTTAAATATGGTATATCAGATACAGCGCTGGTTACTCTCTCCACAACCATTCTAAATACGATTTCATTTAACCGGTTCAACAGTAAATGGGGTGTAGATATTACAAACCTGAGGAATAACGGGAAGTCGCTTCTGACGTATGGTTATGAAACCCGGAGGCTCAATGACTGGCAAAGCCGTTGGCGCTGGAATATAAGCCGGTCATTGCAGTTTACCCTCAATGCCAGGAAAGGAATCAATGCACTTTATACGCCGCAATTCGCAAACCGGAATTTTGAATTATCCATTTATAATGCCGAACCTAACCTTGTTTTCATCAGCGGGACTACTTTCCGGGTTTCAGGTGGATACAAGTTTGAACAAAAGAAAAACCTGCCATTATATGGCGGTGAAAAATCGGTTTCCAATGCTGTGAATGTTGAATCAAAATATAATATTCTCCAAAGCAGTTCGATTACCGGTAAGTTTACGCTAAACAGTATCAACTATGATTTTCCAGCTAATACAACGGTAAGTTATATTATGCTGGATGGTTTATTGCCCGGGAAAAATTATTTATGGTCATTGGGGCTCAATAAAAGGCTGGCCAATAACCTGGAGATNNATGTATTCTTTTCCTTCAATTCGTAACTTTCCAACCTCACGGCAGGCTGCTTCTGATCCATATTGCACAAAGTCATCGTAAGCGATCACTTCGGCCTTAATAAATCCTTTCTCAAAGTCTGTATGAATTACTCCGGCTGCCTGTGGGGCTTTCCATCCCTGGTGGATGGTCCAGGCCCTTACTTCCTGAACACCGGCAGTGAAATAAGTATACAGATTAAGTAATTTATAAGCAGAGTGAATCAGCCTGTCCAGCGCCGGTTCTTCCATTTTATATTCCTCCATGAATAACAGTTTGTCTTCCTGGCTTTCCATCCCTGCAATTTGTTCTTCGATATTATTATTCATGATGATAAGCTGTGCATTCTCATTTTTGATGGCTTCTTTTAAGGCATCTGAGAATTTATTACCTGTATGCATGGAGGGCTCGTCTACATTAGCCACATACAACACCGGTTTGTCTGTAAGCAGGAAAAGGTCGGCTATTGCAACTTTTTCTTCTTTATCAAGTTCCAGTTCCCTGATATTCTTGCCCTTTTCAAGATGTTCTTTACAACGGCTTAATATTTCCAGTTCGGTTTTATATTTTGGGTCCAGCTTTATCTGCTTTTCTGTTTTTTGCATCTTCTTCTCTACACTCTCCAGGTCTTTCAATTGAAGTTCAGTGTCAATGATCTCTTTATC
>DEHX01000021.1:1646-1963 GCA_002352145.1 Chitinophagaceae bacterium UBA2789 | reverse complement strand
CCAACATTAGGGTCGATGGTGCAGAAACGATAGTTGCTGGCCTGTGCCTTGGCACTATTACTTACTGCATTAAACAAAGTTGATTTTCCTACGTTCGGTAATCCCACAATTCCTGCTTGTAAAGCCATGATCTTATTTTAGAGTTTAGATTGAATATTTTCGATTTGCCTTTTAAATCTGAGGCTTAATTTTCAGAGGCGCAAAGTTAAGATTAATAAGTCTAAGTGGATATGTGAAAAGATGGTTTTGGTAGAAAGAAGGAAATCATCAATCTTTCAACAATAATCTGCAATTTAAAATCTAAAATCGTCAATAGC
>DEHX01000021.1:0-1629 GCA_002352145.1 Chitinophagaceae bacterium UBA2789 | reverse complement strand
AAACCAGAAAACGGCAGTATGGGGTAAGGAAAAGGTATTTAAAACAGGGGATAACGGTTACAGGGCTTACAGGCTTTTACCAGCCAACGGTATATTTGAGACCACAAAGGATGCCGTTACGCTATGCATCGGTCTTATTGGCATCATGGCATTGTTCATGGGCTTTATGAGTATTGCTGAAAAAGCCGGTGGCATCCGGTTCCTTTCCCGCATTATCGGGCCATTCTTTTCAAAAATATTTCCCGAAGTACCCAAAAACCACCCTTCAATGGGGCATATGGTCATGAATTTTTCGGCTAACCTGATGGGGCTGGACAATGCTGCCACACCTTTTGGCATAAAGGCCATGGAAAGTCTGCAAGAAATCAACCCGGATAAAACAAAGGCATCCAATGCACAGCTCATGTTTCTCTGCCTGCATGCATCCGGCCTGACGCTGATACCTACTATTATTATCGCAGACAGGGTAGCCCTGAAATCCGCCCATCCGACTGATATTTTTATCCCCTGTATGATCGCCACTTTTGTAGCCACTATTGCAGCTATGACGATCGTTGCTATTCGTCAGCGCATTAACCTGCTGCAACCAGTGATCCTTTTTTGGGTACTGGGTATCAGTACCGTTATTGCAGCGCTGATCTATTACATCAAATCGCTGGATGCCCAGGGCGTTCAGCTGTTCTCAACCAGTCTGAGTAATGGAATTATTTTACTCATCTTTTTATTGATCGTTTTGGGAGGAATTTATAAGAAGATAAACATATTTGATGCGTTTATTGATGGGGCCAAAGGAGGGTTCGAAACTGCCGTACGGATTATTCCTTATCTCGTTGGCTTGCTGGTAGCTATCAGTTTGCTGCGCAACAGCGGCGCTTTCGAATTTATCCTGGACGGAATTAAGCACCTCTTTGCCCTGCTAAATGGCGATGCCCGTATCGTAGATGCATTACCCACGGCCTTATTAAAACCACTGAGCGGCAGCGGGGCAAGGGCTATTATGATTGATACGCTGAATGCACATGGGCCTGATTCTTTCGCAGGAAACCTTGCATCGGTATTCAGGGGTTCGTCAGATACTACTTTTTATATTATTGCGGTTTATTTTGGTGCTGTGGGCATAAAAAATACCCGCTATGCAGTTACCACCATGCTACTGGCCGACCTGGCCGGCATCATTACGGCTATTGCCATGGCTTATATCTTTTTCACTTAAACGGTGTATTTGTGTAAAATAAAGAAGCCGTTCAATTTGAACGGCTTCTTTATTTGATTTATTCTGTACACTTATTATCTGTTCACAAATACTGATAAAGTTCTTACAGTAGCATTGGTGGTTGTAGTTGCCCTGTAACCTCCCCTGAAAATTAGAGTATAGCTCCTTTTAATCGTTGGTGTCAATACTGCCTGGATATTTGACCAGGCTCCGGGAGCGGGGCTTGGATTAAAGTTTTGCAGATTTGTTCCTGTTCCGGCAGGACGGATGTAGAATGTATCTGTCACACCTGAAGCAATCGGAATGAACCCGGTCACCTCGGTTAAAGAAACATTAGTAAATATGTTCGCATTTCTTTTGACAGAAAAAATATCCACTGCTGGAATTTCGGTTGGGCTATACGGGAAATGTGCAAA
>DEHX01000084.1 GCA_002352145.1 Chitinophagaceae bacterium UBA2789 | reverse complement strand
CAAAAAGTAAATCTTCCTCATAAACAATTTTTAGATTTAAAAAATGGTCATCAAAGGAAACGGTGGTTGTGCTTTCAAAGGGATTGGAACGGCGCAAAATTATTGTTCAGCATCACCGGCACTTGTTTTCCTGTATTAAGAAAACATGAACAAGTAATAAAGCAAAAGGTTAAAAGTATAATAGTTGGCTTACTAAGTTTTTCCTGCTTAGTACAGGTCAGAGGGAAAGGCGCTGTTTCTTCAATGGATAATGGCCGGGAAATTACATAAGCATCAAGCTATAAAAATAGCAGATAAGACAATCAGAAATGTGCTTCGTTTGAATTGTGGAAAAATTTTAATACCGATCAAGAATCTTAACCAGGTTTCCCTCTTCCTTACCCTTGCAATTTTTGTTTGTTGTTGCTGATTTCGATATCCGGGAAAAGGGCAGCCAGCAGCATCAATACAGAAGCAGCGCCGGCCAGGTAAAGTCCTAATTGTTTTTCGGGACACTCCCCAGCCCTGCAGGCGGCTATGACAAAGAAGTTACGGATGGCCCAGCCCAGGTTGACAGCCACTACGGGCAGGTTGGCCCTTTTGGCCCATAAGCGGGGAATGAAATGAAATACCAGGAAGATAAAAGCCAGGAACAGGTGCAGGTAGCCGGGCTTACCAAAATTGGTTCCGGCAGCATCCACTCCACTTACCACTATGTTTTTTGACTCAATAATAACCCAGGGAGAAAAACAGGCATAGACCAACAAAGCAGCAGCAGCCAGCCCGATCCATTTCATGTAACGCATAGGGGTGCAAGATAGATAATTCTCCTCACCCCTTGCCCTATCAACAGGATCAGATGGTCCGGGATGAAAAAAACAAAGGCACCAGGTAACACAAATTTTTTTTGTGACTTAGTGCCTTCTTAGCAAAATTTATTGTGCTTTTATTTTATTAAGCCTGCCCCTCATTTCCCATTCTCCATTCTTCGTTTTCCGTTCCCACTTATAACTTAATACCCACCACAAAGCTCAGCACCCGATGTTTATTCTTATCATCAGCGCTGCTGTTGCTTCCTGATTGCAGTTTGGCCAGTCCAAGGCCATAGTTGACAGAGAACACAGCGCCCCGGGTTTCTATACCGCCCAGTATATTGAAACCGTAATCAAAGCGTTTCATAATACCATAGCCGGCCCCTTCTTCATAATCCAGTGTAGAAGGATCATCGTTTGACCAGGTGATATTTTCTTCGCTGCTGAAAGAAGTACCGAGAAATTTGCCATCCACTTTATTTTTTCCAGCTACACCCATGGCAATGTACGGACCGGCACCGGCAAAGAATTTTACCGGCAAGGGATCAGTTTTAAAAACAAAATTGGCAGGAATCTCTACATAATAAGGATTACTGGTAGCCCTGAAATATGTAGCATCTGTAGTGCTGCCGGATTGTGTTTTGGATCCTTTACCTGTTAAGTAAATACCCGGCTGGAAGAAAAAATGTTTGGTAATGAATACGTCACCACTGAAGCCTACCTGGAAACTGGTGAGCATTTTATTATCATCAATATCCCCGTCATTGGTAATGGTTACATTGGCGAGATTTACACCGGCACGAAGGGTTTGCGCCTGCACAGAAAGGATGGTGAAAGAAAGCACAATTAATAAAGAGATCATCTTTGTTTTCATATACATACAGTTTGGTTCACGGGCAGTTTGCAAAAGTCTTGCCAAATGCCGTAAGGGTTACAGAATAAGTGAGAATCAGGAATTTCCGTACAGTTTAATGACAGTTTCCCGCAGGGAGGCTGCCTCATCGCTGCAGTGAAAATGGATGACCGAAGCAATACTGGCAGGGCTTACCCATTTACTGAAATCAGCATCTGGCATCGCTTTCCTGTTTTGTGGTGTATCAATGGTAGACGGAACAACAACCGCTACCACTACATTAGTGCCCTTTGCTTCTTCGTTCATCAGTTCGGCCAGCCGGAAGATGAGTGATTTGGCCATGCCATATGCTATCATGCCTTTGCTGTTCTTCATATCAATACCTGGCCGGGCGCCAATCATAAAAATGCGGCCACTGCCCTGCTTCATCATTTGCAGAAAAACAGGTCGGGCAACATTATAGGCTGTTTCTACATTCAGTTTATATTGCCTGAGCAGGTCAGCAGCTGTGGTTTCCGCAACAGTGCCCATGGCAAATCCTCCCACAGTAAGAACAGCCGCATCTATATGTCCGTAGGACTCAATCACCTTTTGCGATACTTGTGCGGCTGCAGTTTCATTTAAAAGATCTGCTTCAACGAGCTGAAGGTTGGGGTGACTAACATCCAGCTTTACCGGATCGGCAGGAACCACCGTACCCGTAACATGATATCCTTCATCCAGGAACTTCTGAATAACGGCCTGGCCAAGATTGCCGGAAGCGCCGGTTACTAGTGCAGTTTTCATCAACCGAAAATACAAAACTTCAGGTCCTTGCTTTCAACGATGTTTGTTTTGTAACTTGTAAGGTCATTGACCGGCAACCTGTAACACCTGTGTTCCGTTTGACGCATTATGAAAAGAAGCATACTGCTGCTGCTCATCCTTATAAGCTTTTACGATAAAGCTTCGGCACAGTTATGCACCACACCAGGACAAACACCGGTAACGGCGGTGCTGGTTTGCGGTACAGAGAGTTTTTATGCCAGTACCCCGGTTTATTGCGGCACCATTCCAATACCGGTACCCTGCCCTGCCGGGTTTACTTATTACAATAAGAATCCTAATTTTTTCAGGATGAATTGTTTTGCCTCCGGTACACTGGGATTTGTCATCACCCCGGATAACCCGACTTCCGATTACAGCTGGCAGTTATTTGATATTACCAATACCAACCCAAATGAGGTTTTCACCAATACCTCCCTGTTTGTTGCGTGCAACTGGTCATCAGAACCGGGAGAAACCGGCGCATCAATTGACGGTACGGATACGATCGTTTGCGGCGGCGGCGGTATGCCTTTATTCAGCCGGATGCCGATGATTAGGGAGGGACGAACCTACCTGCTGATGGTTACCAACCAAAACAATGCCTTTGAAGGATACAATATCACTTTTACCGGCGGCACTGCCAGCATTACCGACCCGGTGGAACCACACCTGCTGAGTGCAAGGGCCAGTTGTGAAGGCAATACCATTGTATTGAGAGGTAACAAAAAATTGCAATGCAGCTCACTGGCTGGTGATGGAAGTGATTTTAGTATATCAGGTGGCGCAGTGATATATAGTGCCTATCCCGGCGACTGCACATCACCGCTGGGTACCGACTCTATCATGATTGATCTCGTTTCTCCATTACCAATAGGCACCTACACACTTACAATGAATACAGGCAACGATGGTAATACGCTGATGGATGTTTGTAACCGGAGTATTCCGGAGAATGAAACAATAAGCTTCGAGGTAACTGCCCTGCAACCGATTACCATGGATAGTTTGCAAAACCCGGGCGGCTGCTCTCCTGCATTTGTTGACCTCGTTTTTGATAAAGGTATCCAGTGCAGTTCCATTGCTCCGGATGGCAGTGATTTTTTGTTTACCGGTCCGCAACCCATCAGTGCTGGCTTTGTACCCGGCGCTTGCAACACCGGTTCAGTTACCAATCGTATACGCTTATTATTCAATACACCGATCACCGTGGGTGGTACTTATGCGGTATCCCTCGTTACCGGTAATGATGGCAACTCAATCATTGATGAATGTGGCCTGGTTGTTAACCCCGGATCGCCGCTGACATTCGATGTCGTATCACCATTATCACCAGTATTTACTATCAATAATCCGCTTAGCTGCAAACAGGACAGCATTCGTTTTTTTCATGACGGAAACAACAATACAAATAGCTGGAACTGGATTTTTGGCGATGGCCAAAACAGTTCATCTCAAAATCCGGTTCATTATTACAGCAACCCAGGCAATTATACCGCCACATTGATTGTAAAAAACAATCTCTGTACAGACTCAAGCAAACAGACTATAAAAGTGAACGGCAACCTGGAAGCAGGGTTTACAGTATCTCCTGCTATTTGCCCCGGCGATACACTTCAACTGGTGAACACCAGTACCGGCGCTATCGACCGGTGGCAATGGGACCTGGGTGATGGAACAAGATCAACTCTGAAAACACCTTCCGGCCATCGTTATCCTGCTGTCAGCCGGGATGTATTTTTTACCATTACATTGATTGCCAGCAGCGATTTATTACAATGCAGCGATACATTAAAACAAACAGTTAGGTTATTAAGCAGTTGCCTTATCAAAGTTCCAACTGCCTTTACACCAAACGGTGATGGTAAAAACGATTTTCTTTACCCGTTGAATGCAGTAAAAGCAATGAACCTTGAATTCAAAGTGTTCAACCGCTACGGGCAACTTGTTTTCGTCAGCCGCGACTGGACTCGCAAATGGGATGGTACCATCAATGGAGTTGCACAATCAACAGGCGTCTATGCATGGCAGCTTAGCTATACTCATGCAGATACCGGTGAGAAAGTGTATGAAAAAGGTACAACCCTTTTACTCCGCTGATGATTGTTCCTTTTTATTTTTTGAACGATAGTAGAAGTAAAATGGTATGCCAAGGGTAACAATCAAAATACCCAGTAATGAATTCACAACCGGCTGCCGGTCATTGAGGTAATTAGTAATATCGTTGTATACAGTTATTACCAAAAAAAGGCTGGTAAAGATGATAAACAGCAATGTCACAAACGGATGCATACAAATCTTATAGGGTCGTTCGGCCAATGGCATTTTTTTTCGCAGCATAAAAATACCCACAGCACCCAGACCATAGGCGATCCAGCTGATGAACACCATCATATCTGCCAGCATATCAAATGAGCCGGATATGATCAGTACCGCAATCCAGCCACCGTGCAACCACAAAGCATTACCCGGTGTCTGGTACTTCTTGTGCTCTCTGCCTGACCATGGTAAGAATACTTT
>DEHX01000083.1 GCA_002352145.1 Chitinophagaceae bacterium UBA2789 | reverse complement strand
TTCGCTGATAATTATCAATCAAAAGATTAAACAATCGGCCTAAATTTGTCGTATTACTTTCATAAACCAACATACATGGATCTGACCGTTGTTAGCATTATCCTTGCCTCTTTAGCTGTCATAATTTCTGTAATTGCTCTTTTTAGAAAATCTGATACACCGCCACTGGAACCCGCAGGTGAAAAATTTGACAGTACTTCATTGCGTTTACAGGCTTACGAAAGACTTGTATTACTGGCCGAAAGAATTTCCTTGCCTAACCTGATCAGCAGACTTAATCAGCCGGGTATTCCCGCTACGGATATGAAAATTATTTTGACAGAAAATATCAAACAGGAATTCGAATACAATAGTACACAACAATTATATGTAAGCCCTGTGAGCTGGGATGCCGTCCGTAATCTTAAAGAACAAAATATTATGATCATCAACCAGGTCTCAGCAACTATGCCGGCTGATGCATCTGCCTCAGACCTGAATAGAAAAATTCTGGAGGTAACAATGTCGCAACCCAATGGCTCATTACATGAAATGGTGTTGCAGGCATTGAACTTTGAAGCAAAAAAACTGATGAACTAAATCGTAGAGCTATGGCAGACGATAATAAGAAATTTACCGACTCAGGAATTGAAATTAAACCGCTTTACACCAGCAGTGATTGGAGCAATCCGGAAAATGAATTGCCCGGTAATTACCCTTTTACCAGGGGTGTACAGGCCGATATGTACCGTGGTAAATTGTGGACGATGCGGCAGTATGCCGGCTTCTCTACCGCCGAAGAAAGCAATAAACGGTACCACTATCTATTATCGCAGGGTGTTAATGGATTAAGTGTAGCTTTTGACCTTCCCACACAAATCGGGTACGACAGTGATCATCACCTAGCTGAAGGAGAAGTGGGTAAAGTAGGTGTTGCTATTGACAGTATTGAAGATATGCAGATACTCTTCAACGGAATAAAACTGGAAGAAGTAAGTACTTCCATGACCATTAATGCCACCGGTTTTATCCTGCTCTCATTATATGCTGCACTGGCAAAACAGCAGGGTGCTGATCTTAAAAAAATATCAGGAACAATTCAAAACGATATCTTAAAAGAATACGCAGCAAGAGGCACCTATATTTATCCGCCAAAACCATCCATGCGTATCATCACAGATATCTTTGAATGGTGCAGCAAAGAAGTACCAAAGTGGAACACCATTTCTATTTCGGGTTATCATATCAGGGAAGCCGGAAGTACTGCTGTACAGGAAATAGCTTTTACCCTCAGCAATGGTAAAGCATATGTGCAGGCTGCCTTAAATAAAGGTCTTGATATTAATGTTTTTGGCAAACGGCTGTCCTTCTTTTTCAATGCACATAATAACCTGTTTGAGGAAGTGGCCAAATTCAGGGCCGCCAGAAGAATGTGGGCTAAAATAATGAAAGAGCTCGGCGCCACAGATCCGAAAGCGATGATGCTGCGGTTTCATACACAGACAGGTGGAAGTACATTAACCGCACAGCAACCCCTGAATAATATTTCAAGGGTTACTATTCAGACCCTCGCAGCAGTATTGGGTGGTACACAATCATTACACACTAATGGCTATGATGAAGCACTAAGCCTGCCTACTGAAGAAGCTGCCAGGATAGCCTTACGCACTCAACAAATTGTTGCATTTGAAAGTGGTGTTACCGAAACGGTAGACCCCCTGGCTGGTTCCTATTTTGTAGAGTCTTTGACCCAACAGGTAGAAGAGGCTGCCTGGAAACTAATTGAAAAAATCGATGCTATGGGCGGTAGCGTAACGGCTATTGAACAAGGATTTATACAGGATGAGATTGCCCGAAGTGCCTACGAATACCAGCGAAATATTGAAGACAGCAATAAAATAATTGTTGGTGTAAATAAATTCCAGGTCGCCAGCGAGGATCATATACCCATACTGAAAGTGGATGATAGTATCAGGACTTTACAATCAGCCAAACTTGCAAAACTGCGCAGCAACAGAGATAATGCCAAGGTTGATCAATGCCTGCAGGAATTGAATGATAAAGCTGTAAGTGGGGACAATTTGATGCCCGCAGTACTGGAAGCCGTAGAGAGTAAGTGTACTCTTGGTGAAATTGCTGATACCCTAAGAGAGGTATTTGGTGAATATAAATAGCCCCAAACTGGCAAAATCCTGCAAAAAAACCCCTAAAAGTGGTATTTGCCGGGGTTGGCAGATGTCCTATCTTTTCATTCCAAAACCATCTGTCATGAAACCATTAACCTTAACCAGGGCATTAGTGTGCCTTACCTTCCTTGTTTTAAGTACTGAAAGTTTTTCCCAGGTCAAAATCGGGGGAAACCCAAAAGAAGATCCCCACCCTTCGGCTGTATTGGAGCTGCAGGGAACTGATAAAGGTCTCTTGTTGCCCAGGCTGTCACAACAGCAAATGCACTCTATTAAACAACCTGCCAACGCATTGGTAGTTTACAATACAGATGCAAAGAATGTTTTTATTTATAGTGAGGATCGTAAAGAATGGATGCCCCTGATGCAGGAAGCACAGCGTTTGGGAGAAGACTCTTGTGAATGGGAATTTGATACTTCTACTCTCCGTGTTTTTCTTGTCAGAGGATATCCGCTTGGAGATTCCGTTTATTATAATACTGCCCGCCGCAAATTTGTTTTCTCAGATAAAATAAATGTTGAAGGCAGCAATACACCGGCAGATGTATTTTATCCGGGTAAGTACATATTCAAGGGAAATGCTTCGGGGGTCTTTCATGATTCTGCGTCCCTGAATTTTCCCAGTATTACATTAAGCAATTTCCTCTTTGCAATCGATAATGATTCATTTGCAGTAGCTAATCCTAACCTTGCATTTTATAACGGTATGCGGATATCAACGCAAATGTTGCCTTCGGCTACGCAAAGAGCATCAACCGTACGTTCCTTATTATTGCAGGTAAATCATACCGGTACTGACTCATTAAACGCTGTAACAGCTATGGCCAGTAATGCCTTTGTTGACGGACAAGGCTATACTGCCACTTTCAATGGAATTCAAAATAACCTGGCTGTTTCATCAACTGCCACCAATAATATTGGTACTATAACCGGATATCGCAGTTTGCTATCCATGGCTCCGGATGCAGGTGGCAGGGTTACGGGCAGTGTTTTTGGGTATGTCGGCAGCATCGGCGGATTTCGTGACACCTTAAATAACAGCCTGATCAATGGTAATGCCTATGGTATTTTCCTGAATAATATAAACGCAGCACAGCCCAAACGCAACTATGCATTCTATTCTGGCAAAGGGCATAATCGTTTTGGCGACTCTACACTCATTACCGATCAATTCTTTACCAGTCCCCGTGCCGTACTGGATGTAAATGCTACCAGTGCAATGATCATTCCTTCCGGGAATACTTCACAAAGACCTGCCACCGGTGTCACTGCTATGTTAAGAAATAACACAGACATTGGCGGACCGGAATATTTTGATGGTGCTGCCTGGCAGCCTCTTTCTACAGGTTCCAATGAATGGGTGTATGATGCACTAACCAATAAGGTAAACCTGAACAGGGGCCTTGCGCAGGGTGATTCTGTATATTATAATATTGGCAGGAAAAAATTTGTTTTTGCTGATAAAACAACTTTTGGTAACACCGGTACTCCGGCAGATGTGCAATTTCCGGGAAAGTACATCTTCAAAGCAACTGCCTCAAAACTCTTTCATGATGCTGCTTCTGTTAATTTTCCAAGCCTGACAATGAGCAATTTCCTGTATGAAATAGATAATGACTCTTTTGCACTGGCGAACCCGGGGCTGGCAGCATACAATGCCGCCCGTTTTTCAACACAAGTATTACCAACAGCCACACAAACAAGTGCAATTGCAAGGGTACTCAATCTCCAGCTTAATCATACAGGTGCTGATAGTGTGACACAAGTGACCTCCGTTGTAAGTAATAGTTTTATTGATGGACAGGGCTATACAGGTTCCTTCACTGGTTTACAAAATAATATGGCCATCACGGACGGGTCAACCAATAATATTGGAACCGTAACAGGTTACAGGAATACAATTTCTATGACACCTAATGCTGGTGGCCGTGTTACGGGTAATGTGTTTGGCTATTTTGGTGCACTTTCCGGTTTTACAGATGGAACTGGAAGTACACTTATTAACGGTAATGCCTATGGTGTTTTCTTAAGTAATATAACTGCAGCTGCACCCAGGAAGAATTTTGCTTTCTATTCTGGCAGAGGACATAATCGTTTTGGCGATTCAACACTTGTTACTGACAATTTTGCTGTAAACCCAAGAGCTGTTTTTGATATCAATTCTACCAGTGCCATGATCACCCCAGCTGGTACAACAGCACAAAGACCTGCAACAGCAGTTGCTGCTATGCTTCGTCATAATAATGACAATGCCAATATGGAATATTTTGACGGCAGTAACTGGAAGGCTTTAAGCAGCGATTCAGCCGAATGGAAATTTGATGCGGGCACCAGCAGGGTTAACCTTGTAAGGGGGCTGCCTTCTGCAGATACTGTGTTTTACAACCCCGTTAGCAGAAAGTTCGTATTTAGCGACCGCTACACCAATACCAATAGTCTTGGAAACGATTTTCCTGTAGATGCATTCAACGGCAAGTATACTTTCAAATCAACGGCTTCGCAAAGGACAGATCCCTCGTTGCAGGATGGTGCTGTTGCCAATATTGTATATGAAGTTGACAATGCAGCTTCAGGTACCATTTATACAGCAACCTCGTCAAGTGTCATAATGAATCCAAAAGCATTTCAGAAAGCAGATCAGTTAGCTGGTTTTAGCAATACTGCCATTCATGCAGGAAATGATTCTGTACAACTCGTAATCGGCATTGCTAACATCGCCAGGAACAGTGGTAATGGCAGATCCGGTTCTGTGATCGGAATTCAGAATGTTGCCCGCATACAAAACGGCAACAATAATAATACAGGTGAACTTATTGGTTTCCGTAATATCGTTGGAAGAGCAGGTGCTACCGGTGGACGGGTTACGGGCAATGTATATGGCTGGTTTGGCAGCTTTACCGGGCTTGCCAACAACGTTGATGGAAATATTTATGGTGTATTTCTTTCAAACGTAACCGGAGCAGCTGGCAGCAAAAACTTTGCTTTTTATTCAAACCGGGGAGTTAATCGTTTTGGTGATTCCGTAGTTATAACCACCGGGCCTGCCACGGTTGCCAGGGCTGTATTAGATGTGAATGCTACCAGTGCCATGATCGTTCCCACCGGAACAACAGCCCAAAGGCCTGCCAGCGCTGTAGCAGGTATGGTTCGTTACAATACCGATGAAGGCGGTCGCCTCGAAACATACAACGGTGCTGCCTGGGGTGGTATTATTAGCGGTGGTATAGGTATTGACCCTCCTAATATTCCGGTCAATTCAGGAACAACAGTGACTTTTGCCTTTACCGGTGCAACAGTAGGAAGTGTTGTAGCTATTTCACCTTCAAGTGCTTTACCCAATGGAATTATCATTGCATGGGCAAGAGTGAGTGCAGCTAATACAATCCAGGTTAGGTTTGAAAATAACGCCGGCGCAGCGGTCAATCCGCCCTCGATTGGATATAATATCAGGGTGATACAATAATGTTTCAGCTATTACTTGTTAAATGCCGGCCTTTAAGCCGGCATTTTTCATTTTATATGTACTTTCAGATTTCAATTCAATTATATGAGATCAATTCAATTAATCGTTTTGACATTGCTTTTCTCTGGCAAAGTTTGTCTTGCACAAAATCCTTCCTTTATTACTGATAGCCTTGACAGTTATATTAAAAGAGGAATGAGTCAATGGCAAATACCTGGATTAGCCATTGCTATTGTAAAGGATGGAAAGGTCATACTCGAAAAGGGATATGGTATCCGTGAAATAGGCAAAGAGGATAAAGTAGATGAAAACACCTTGTTCATCATTGCATCTAACTCAAAACTTTTTACAGGAACAGCTATTGCCAAACTGGATCATGAGAAAAAACTGTCTCTGAATGACAGGATAACACAATATATACCCTGGTTCAGGTTATATGACAGTACTTCTACAAAACTGGCCAATGTAAGAGATATGCTTTGCCACCGGCTAGGTACTAAAACATTTCAAGGAGATTTCACTTTCTGGGATTCTAACCTCCAAAAAGATTCTATCATCTGGAAAATGCGTTATTTAAAACCCTCCGGTGAGTTCCGCCAGGACTATGGTTATTGCAACTCCGCCTTCCTGGTGGCAGGGCAGGTATTAGAAAAAGTCACAGGGCAGACATGGGAAAAATATGTGGAAGAAAATATTCTTATGCCCTTAGAGATGAAAAATACCTATATGAATACAGCGGGGCTGGCAAAGAGAAACAATGTTGCCTTCCCCCATAACAATCTTTATAGCTCCATCACAAAGATTCCCTTTGATAATGTAGACAACCTTGGTCCAGCTACCAGTATGGTAAGCAATGTACGAGATCTTACCAAATGGCTGCTCTTACAATTAGACAGCGGACGGTACCAGGGAAAACAGATTTTACCCTGGCCCGTTTTACAAAAAACAAGAGATATTAATATCCTGACCGGTAGCCGGAAATCTACCGTTTATCCTACTCACTTCAGGGGTTATGGATTGGGTGTATATTCAACCGATTATGCCGGAAAACAGGTGTACTGGCATACAGGCGGGGCGTTTGGGCATGTNNAAAGGATGCAGAATTGGTAGCATTAAAAAATCGAGTTGACAGAAAAAATCAACCGTCCATTAGTCTTGAAGACTTTACCGGCGATTATTTTAATACTATTTACGGCAGAGTAACTATCTCCAAATCCGGCAATATGCTGATTTGCCGCTTACAACACCATCCTGAATTGACAGGCTTCATGGAGTACATGGACAACAACGAATTCAGGTTAACCTATTCAAACATTGGCTATGGTGTACATGCGGTCAAATTCTCTTTCCGGGATGGTAAACCAGTTGGAATTGAAATAAAGGTCAATGATTTTGTAGAGTATGATAGTTACCTTTTTGTAAAAGACCCTCAGGGCATAATGATCAAATAATAAAGAAAAGGGCCGGTTAACCGGCCCTTTTCTTTATTACATCCATTTACTAAGGAAGTTGTTAAACTCATGCCTTACTTCATTTATTACTTTTTCCAGTTGCGCATATTCATCCATAAGCTCTCTTTCTGTTTCTTTATGCTCCTGGTCTACCCTGCCCTGGTGTGATTGGGCATCATAACCCATAGACTGAACATGTTCGTCAATCTTATGTTTCAGGTCATGGATATTCTTTTCCTGGATATCAAACTGGTTCTGAAAATGTTCAAGGCCCTGGCGGGCTTCAAAACTTGTATTCTTTGATGCGACTTCGTCCAAACGAATCTTCATGTACTTGAATTCCTCCCTGTAGAAATTCAAACCTCTAATTGCATCGGAATGGCGGGTACCAATAGTGGTAATGCTTATGTAGCTCATGGTATTAAGTTTTAACCGAAGCTATTAAGCAGCTAAGGCAAATCATCTGATATAAATCAGTTTGGGGGCTGATTTGGCTGCCGTTTAAACTGAAAATTGGTCATTAAAGAATCGCGGCACCTACCCTTTCTTTACTTCTTTAGCCCAACCATCTTTTAAGGTAACTGTCCTGTTAAAGATTAGTTTCTCATCTGTGGCGTCTTTATCAAGGCAATAATATCCCTTACGTAAGAACTGGAATCTGTCTTCCGGCTTGGCAGCAGCTAATGCAGGCTCTGCATATCCCTTCACCACTTTTAAACTCCCGGGATTAATATAATCTTTAAAATCTCCTTCCTCATCGGTAGGATACTCTACTCTGAAAAGACGATCGTATTCCCTTACTTCTACCTCAAGAGCTGAAGCAGCACTCACCCAATGCAGCGTTCCCTTTACATTGATACCACTGGTGTCTGAACCACTCTTGCTTTCTGGCATATAGGTGCAGTGAATTTCCACAATACTTCCATCTGCAGCTTTTATCACCTGTTCACACTTAATAATATAAGCCGACTTCAACCGTACCATTTGGCCGGGTGCCAGCCGGAAATATTTCTTAGGCGGGTTTTCCATGAAATCATCCCTTTCAATATAAATCTCACGGCTGAACGGAATTTCTCTTAACCCTGCATTTGCATCTTCCGGGTTGTTTTCGCTTTGCAAAACCTCACCACTACCATTATAATTTGTAATAACTACTTTGATTGGATCAAAAACGACCATCCTGCGAAGAGCAATTTTGTTCAAATGCTCCCTAACGCAGAATTCCAGTAATCCCACATCCACCATATTATCCCGTTTGGCCACACCAATCCTGTCGCAGAATTCACGGATACTTTCCGGTGTGTATCCTCTTCTGCGCAAACCACTAATTGTCGGCATCCGGGGATCATCCCAGCCGGTCACATAATTTTCATTCACCAGTTGCAGCAGTTTTCTCTTACTGGTTACTGTGTAATTAATGTTTCTCCTGGCAAATTCATATTGATGAGAAGGGTAAATTTCCAGCTTTTCAATCAGCCAGTCATACAATTCACGATGCGGTACAAACTCCATGGTACATATGGAATGTGTCACTTCCTCTATCGAATCACTTTGGCCGTGTGCAAAATCATACATCGGGTAAATACACCATATATCACCAGTGCGGTGATGATGTGCATGCTTTATACGGTAGAGAATCGGATCTCTCATCAGCATATTGATATGTGCCATATCAATCTTTGCCCGGAGCGTTCTTGCCCCATCCTGGAACTCGCCATTCTTCATTCTTACAAAAAGATCCCTGTTCTCTTCCACCGACCTGTTACGATAAGGGCTGTCTTTACCCGGTTCAGTAGGGGTACCCTTCATGGCAGCCATCTCTTCGGAAGTACTGTCATCAACATAGGCAAGTCCTTTGTCAATTAACTTCAGGGCATACTCATACAATGTATCAAAATAATCACTGGCATAACGTTCATACTTCCATTCAAAGCCAAGCCAGCGAACATCATCCTTGATGCTTTCCACATATTCCGTTTCTTCAGTAACCGGGTTGGTATCGTCAAACCGTAGATTAGTATAGCCGGGATATTTCTGTGTTAGCCCAAAATTGAGGCAAATGCTGGAAGCATGACCAATATGGAGGTAACCATTGGGTTCTGGGGGAAAACGAGTAACGATACTTTTATACGTCCCGTTGTTAAGATGTTCTTCTATTATTTCTTCGAGAAAATTAAGGCTCTTTTCTTCTTTGTTTGTTGCGTCTGCCATAAGCCTGCAAAGATAATAATTATGCCGCAGGCCTCGGCATTCCGTTACAGTACGGGGTCGCCTTATTTCATTATTTCAACATCTGCCTCCTTTAATATAAAATAAACATTACCGACCCATTTAACCTCCGGGTCCCAATTCTTATTTTCTTCATAAGGAACCCTCAGGATCATATACCGGTCAAACGTCTTACCATTATAGATATGAGTATAAACGGCTATTTGGTACATTTTAAGATCATTCAGCTTTTGGTCAAATGCAGCGTCTTCTTCATCGGAAAGCCCAGACACATAAAGGCCTTTTGGCCATCCGCTGGCCGAACACCTGGATTTTAATTCATCAAACTCCTGCTGCCCCACCTGGAAAATGATACTATCCTGTGTGGCAGCAAAATAGTTGTCTGACAGAATCATTAAGGCCCGGCTACCCCAATCCTTCACCTTGACCAAATTGCCCTTAACAGGATACTGCTGGTTATCAAAGCCCTGCTGTCCTGAAGAAGCCAGCGCATATATACATGTGAGGCAAAGAAGTATCTTTTTCATTTTTTGTTTTAAAAATCGCCCTAATAAACGCATTTCCTGTACCCATTGGCGGGTATTTTTGGTTAGTTGCAGTTCTGAACTCAAAACAAGGTGCTTTCANNTCTGTCTTATTCACGGCAAAGTACCCAGCCAACTGGACCACAAAAATGAAAGAAGGGAAAAGGGTTTTCTTTACATCACCTGCCGACAGCCCTTCAGATGACTTTCTCGAGAACATAAATATCAGCGTTACAACCAATCCTGGTTATGGTACAGAAATAAAAATTAAAGATCTGTTCCCTTCCGTAACCAATAGTTTAAAACCCGCCTTTAATGAATTTAAAGAAGAAAGCCAGCGATTCTTCAAATGGAATAATACAGATGCTGCGGAAATCATTTACTCCGGCTATAACAAAGTTGACACAAGCTTTCAGGTACGTATGGTGCAATGGTTTTGTTTTTACAAAACCCGGCTATATACGGTGACGTTTACCTCTGAAGCCAATAACAATAAACATAATGCCACTGCCCGAAAGATAATGTCAGGAATAATTTTTAGGAATTGAAACTGCCGGATTAATTTTAAAAATAGAAAATCATAAATTTGACAGATAGCTGCATAAGCTGAAAATAACTTCAAATTTTAAAGATATAAAACAATAAATATGTCGCTCCTGAATCAAAACAAAAAGGGAAAAAAGAAAGACGATAAGAAGAGTAAAGCCGCCTCAGGACAAAGCTCCAAATTCATACAAAAACCTAAATCCGGTTTTGTAAGTAAGCAGCAAAACACAGGATCACAAAGAGGCAGTTGACCTGATATCGCTGACTTTTACCCTATAGCGCAAAACAAGATCGTTATTATAGACAAGAAACAACCAATTTACCTGGGTTGACTTGACAGGATAATAATAAAAACAACGTTTGACCCCGTTTTCTCTTCGATCTGTTTTTACAGGATTAAGAAATATCCATGAGGCAGAATAACTGAAAAGGGTTGAATCAGTAAGTTCACTTGGTGAAATTTTCCGGTCCTCTGAAAGGTTCATTTCCAGCTCTATTAAAATAGTATCTCCCTGCGTTACATTAATTACGCCTGCTGAAGGATAATAAGCTGTTATGTGGTACTTATTAAAAGACCGTTGCCTGAAAGGTGAATACCTGAACTCATCCGGAATTTTGGTATCCGGCAGCAACGTCCATCTTGGGTCATCTGGATAATGATCCTTGATAAATTTTTCTGGGTTGCTTAAAAAATAGTTTTGATCAAGTTCTTTTACAAATTCTTTCTTTTTAGGATCAATGTAACCACTGGCCCAAGTCACATCAAGCAAATGCCAGTCGTTATCAAAAAAAACTGCATTCCAGTAATGATTTACCCCAAACTTTACCGTTGGCTTATTTAGGCTACCCCGGGCATACCCTACAATAATCTCAGACCTGATACCAGCATATGTACATAAAGTCGTAAACAGTTTAGCATACCCGTCACATACAGCCTGTCGGCTCCATAACACTTCTCTTGATACTCTTTCATTTAAGGGTTCCAATTCAACTGAGTCTGGAAAGACTGTTTGATAATCCCTTGCCCATCTTAAATGAGAATTACCTATTACCGGCATTTTTTGAAAGGGCCTTATTTTATAAGAAATATTTTCAGTGATCCAGTTGAAAATAGCTGACACTTTTTGTTTATCTGTTGTGCAATTTTTTGTCAAATTAGCAGAGAGTTCTGCCGGACTATTCTGGGCTTTAGCACAGAAATAAGACAATAGCATTGATATTAATAAAAAAGTCCTCATCCTTCAAGTCAATTAAATTTACAATTAATTCAACTGAATACTGGTTTTTTTTAGATCACAAACATGATATAAAAGATAAACTATTCAACTCACCGCTTTAGAAACCTGTTTTTAAGCAGCTTATCCATTACTTCTTCTTTCTGATTCCGGCTTATCGGTATATGTGCCTGGCCAATCCGGATATCGCCGGTTTCAATACTATCAATTTTAGAGGCAGCAACAATGTATGATTTGTGTACTTTCAAAAACTTGTCGGAGGAAAGATAGTCTTCCACAGATTTAAACGTCAGGTAAGTAATATACTTATTGGTTGTTGTATGAATAACAACATAATTCTGAAGCGCTTCGGCATATAATATGTCATCAAAGAAAATTTTAACTAGTTTTTGGTCTGCTTTAATGAAAAAGAAATCTGAGCCTTTTCCCTCCTGCTGGTTTGTTTCCCTCACTTCATAAAACTCCTTAGCCTTCATAGCTGCTTTTAAAAACCTGTCAAAAGAAAAAGGTTTTACCAGGTAATCCAGGGCATTTACCTCAAATCCTTCCAGTGCATATTGTGGATATGCTGTTGTAAATATTACTGGTGGCGGTTGTATCAGGGTTTTAAAAAAGTCTAACCCTGATATACGGGGCATTTCTATGTCAAGAAATAGAAGTTGAGCAGTACCGCTTGTTATCATGTCAGCCGCTTTTAGTGGCGAGTCAAATTCTCCTTCCAGCTTAAGAAAATTAGTGTCACTAATATATTCACATAGCCCTTTCCTGGCTAATGGCTCATCATCGATTATGACACAACGAATACTCATGATAGCTGAATTTTGAGGTTTACTAAAAAATTATCCGCTGTCTCCCTGATTTTCAACTCATGCCTTCCCGGGTACAATAATTCGAGCCTTCTTTGTACGTTTTGCAAACCAATTCCACCAGTACCGGTATTCAAGGATGAATGATCTTCTTTTGAGTTTTCCACTTCAAGGCAAAAACTGCCATTTTCCCGGCCGATACTGACATGCACAAAATTTTTCTTCCCGGTATGATGAGAAACATATTTAAAGGCATTTTCTACCAGCGGGATCAACAACAGGGGCTCAATCTGCAAACCGTTAACTGATTTATCAAGATTGAATTGCACCTCATACTTCTCATCAATCCTAAGCCGTTGCAGGTCCATATAATCTTTTAGAAAAGCTACTTCCTTCTCAATCGGTATCCTGGCTCCATTCATTTCATAGAGTTGATAACGCAGCATGTCTGAAAATTTCTGGAGTGCAGTTCTGGCATCCTTGTTCTCTTTTTCAATTAAAAAATAAACTGAATTCAGCGAATTGAAAATGAAATGTGGATTAATCTGGGATTTGAGAAAATTCAGCTCGGCTTCAGCCTTTTCTTTAGCGATCTCCATCACTCTGCGCTGTAACCGGGAATAATCAAAAAGTAATTTGACGGCAACCCCGGCTGTAACAAGAAAAAAATGTGGCAGGACATTGTCGTATACACGACCCTTCCAGTTGCTGCTCCAGTTATACAAGGCAGGGTTATTCAGCATCCTGCCAAGTATATTCATTTTCACAATACTGCTTATTAGTATCAGCGAAACAAAAGCAAATCCAAACCACAGGAATTTTTTTCTGTATAAGAGTAAAGGAACAAATACATAATTTGTAATATAGATCATCATTGCCAGGTCAATTACTTTAATTAACGTCACCCTGAAGGCGGTAGCTTTTTCCGCATAGTCGTCAACCCTGAAGTAATACCAGACAAAGAAAACAGCAACCCAGAAGAAGAGATGGTGCAACCTGTATTTGATAAATGGATTGTTGTTGTACATAATGCTAAATAAATGTACAAATTCCGGCGGGTAAACAGCTTTACACCAAAAGGCAATTTTACCTGATAAAAGGGAGGTTTTTTATTGAAAAATGACTAAAGAACAGACAGGTCTGCCTTCACTTTGTAATAGGTAACTGACCGGTCGACAAGGTTTGCAATCATACCATTTACTTTCAGAAACCATAATTTCTTTTCCTTATCAAAAGATACATCAATGGTTCCTTTTGAAAGTGAAATATAAGAAGCCTGGTCACCGGTTTTGAATGAATAGGTTGCTTCAACTTCCCGGCTGCCTCTGGAACCCGGGGCTATATCATATTTACCGGTCCTCAATTTCCTGTCATGAAAGAAAAGGGTAAAAAACTGGTCCCGTTGCTCGACTGCTATGGTGAGCTTTCCTTTTACCCTGTAAACCTTTAATGTGGCAGGCCTTGCTTCAATGAAAAAGTTATTTGAACTGACAGTGTCTGTAATAAATACCGGGCATCGCTTCAGCACTGTATCCCTTTCAGTCTGCGCATTAACAGAAAGAAAGAAAACAAGACCAAGAAAAGTAAAAAATATCCGCATTACCGGTTTTTAAAGGGGAAAAAATACAAATTATTCCATGATTTCAGTAAACTGTTTTTTGCTACTTTTTGATTGACCTCTCGCCAAATAATAAGCTTCCAATTCTCACCATGTTACTACCTTCTTCGATCGCAATCTTATAATCACTGCTCATCCCCATTGATAACATATGAAAATCGGGATGACTTTGTTTTACCTCATCAAAAATGGTTTTAAGTCTGCAAAATTCTTTCCTGACCTTATCCATGTCCTCAGTAAAGCTTGCCATTCCCATCAACCCAACGACTTTGACACTTTTAAGCTCATCCAGGCTACCCAAAACTTCTTTCAATTCATTGTTATCCAAACCAAACTTTGTTTCTTCCTGTGCTATATGCATTTGTAACAGGCATTCAACAACCCGTCCTGCCTTGTCAGCCTGTTTATTAATCTCCTTCAGCAATTTCAGACTATCCACTCCCTGAATGAGTTGCACAAAGGGGATGATAAATTTTACTTTATTGGTCTGTAAGTGACCTATGAAATGCCAGTGGATATCTTTTGGAAGTTTTTCCGCCTTTTCTGCCATTTCCTGCACATAGTTTTCTCCAAAGTCACGATGGCCAAGATCATATAGTTCTCTGATTTCATCAACTGGTTTAGTTTTGGAAACTGCTACTAATGCAACATTACAAGCCCCCAATTCTCCATTGATCCTGTTATAGTTTTCTTTATTTATTGCCATTATTTATACCCCTTACAGGGTATGCTGTTTAATCTAAAAAACAATATTTTTAAATCAAATATACTTTATGCTATTAAGATCTTATTTGTTGCTTGCCTGTATTTTTTGCGCAGCTGTCATTTCCTTGGCACAAAAAACTTACCCGGGAACGCTGGTTACAAAATTAGGCCAGGAGTTAGAAGGAGAAATAACTGTAAATCTGGAGGGAGCAAATGGGGACCTTATCAAGATAACTACTATTGTAAAATCAAGCAATAAGGGTAAAAAAGAAACAATAACAACATCTGCCAGCTATAATACCGCTATTATTAAACATATAATAGTTGACAACATTACTTTCTATTTCAGAACTATCAATACAGCATATGAAAAATCATTGAAAAATGTATGTGTCCGTTTAATATATGGAACTGTAAACTGCGGCTTGTTTCAAAGTGGCGACGGAACAGGACAGCATAGTATTGCTGTAAAATTCCCAAAATCATCGTTCAATGAACTTAACTCCTCAGAATATTATGATGAATCAACTTTTACTGTAGCTATACAACTAAGCGAATGCAAAAGTCTTTACAAGAAAATAGTAAATAAAGACGATACTGTATCGTGGACAGAAAAAAGTAACAGAGAACAGCGAATTCAGGCTTACAAGAACATAATCACTGAATACAATAGCTGCCAATAGAATCATCCTTTCAAAATACTCCTGCTGATCACAATCCGCTGCACTTCACTGGTGCCCTCATATATCTGTGTGATCTTGGCATCCCGCATCAGTCTCTCTACATGGTATTCTTTCACAAAACCATATCCGCCGTGCACCTGCACTGCTTCAGTGGTTGTCCACATCGCCGTCTCTGAAGCATAAACTTTGGCCATAGATGAGCTCAATGTATAATCGAGGTGATTGTCTTTTTCCCATGCTGCCTTCAGGCAAAGTAACCTGGCTGCTTCAATCCTTGTCGCCATATCAGCCAGTTTGAAAGCAATAGCCTGGTGGTTCATTATCTCTGTGCCGAAGGCTTTCCTTGTTTTGGAATACTCCCGTGCCAGCTCATAAGCACCGCTGGCAATGCCCAGCGCCTGCGATGCAATACCAATTCTTCCGCCCGCCAGTGTCTTCATGGCGAATTTGAAGCCAAAACCATCTTCCCCTACCCTGTTTTCCTTTGGTACTTTCACGTCGTTGAACATCACTGTATGGGTATCACTGCCACGGATGCCCATTTTATTTTCTTTAGCCGCCACTACCACACCCGGCCAATCCTTTTCCACAATCAGGCAATTGATACCTTTTGAGCCTTTTGATGCATCCGTTTGAGCCATTACCAGATAAACTGATGCAGAACCACCATTAGTGATCCAGTTTTTTGTACCATTCAGCAAATAATGATCGCCTTTATCTTCCGCTGTGGTTCGTTGTGAAGTAGCATCACTTCCTGCCTCCGGCTCGCTTAGCATAAATGCACCAATGTATAATTCCCCGTCTTTTTTACCCTGGGCCAGCGGAACAAGATATTTCTGTTTTTGTTCTTCAGTACCATACTCCTGCAGGCCATAACATACAAGACTATTATTTACACTCATGCAGACGCTTACGCTGGCATCTATTTTACTTATCTCCTCCATGGCCAGCACATAACTAATAGTGTCCATACCGGCACCTCCGTATTGGGGATCAACCATCATTCCCAGGAAACCAAGGTCGGCAAGTTTCATTATTTGTTCACGGGGAAAAATTTGTTTCTCATCTCTTTCAATTACACCGGGCAGACATTCATTTTGGGCAAAATCCCGGGCTGCTTTTTGAATCATCAGCTGCTCTTCATTCAGTTGGAATAACATATGGCAATCATTTAAAATGTTGGCGCAAAGATAAGGGCAAAGGCAGGTTGAAAATGAGGCAGTTCGGAATGCAACTATTTCGCTTTTTCATTCAACAAAACTAAAATCCGGGTCAGTTTTTAGACTACCTTTGCCATTTAAAATTCTTTCGTTCCATGAAGAAGATACATATCGCATTACTGGTAATGGTGGCGGGGGCTATTGCCCTACTTTTGACCTTTCTTAAAACTACCAGTACCTACGACACAGTAGATACTGCTATGTCAAAACCAGGAAAATATGTACACCTGATGGCCCGGCTCGATAAAACCCAGCCTATTGAATACGATGCAGTAAAAAACCCAAATTACTTAAGTTTCACAGCTGTTGATACTTTGGGCAAATCTGTAAAAGTGGTTTATCATAACGCTAAACCCGACAACCTGGAAATCAGCGAAAAACTTGTTTTAAAAGGTAAATACCAGGATGGTCAGTTTGACTGTAAAGAAATTCAGACCAAATGTCCTTCCAAATACAAGGAAGAACAGGCAAAAGGCGGGGTACACCCGGGCAATGTTCCCACCAACGGATCAATGAGCAAATAACAGGTTTTTCTTAGTAAACAAAAATCAGCAATGGATTATATCGGAGAGCATCTCTTACCAGGCCAACTAGGACATTTTTTTATCATACTTTCTTTAGTAGCCTCTCTTGTTGCCACATTTGCCTATTTCAAATCATCCCAGGCTAGTCTGGCAGAAAATGCAGGCTATTGGAAAAAACTGGCCCGCATTGCTTTTATTACTGAAGTAATTTCTGTGTTTGCCATTTTCGGGATACTCTTTTACATCATATATAATCACCTGTTTGAATATAAATATGCCTGGCAGCATAGCAGCCGGTCATTAGAATTAAAATACCTTCTGGCCTGTTTTTGGGAAGGCCAGGAAGGTAGCTTTTTACTTTGGAGCATATGGCACTGTTTAATTGGCTTAGTCATTATGAAAACAGCCAAAAAGTGGGAAGCCCCGGTTATGACTGTGGTTAGTTTTGCCCAGCTGGCTTTGGCCACCATGATTGCCGGGCTGTACATTTTTGGATGGAAAATGGGCTCAAACCCGTTCATTCTGCTGCGTGACTCAGGCGTATTGGATAATTCTCCTGCCCTTCATGTCAACTTTGATGTCAACCAACCACTGAAAGTGGACTACATGTCCTCCATAACCGATGGAAACGACCTGAATCCACTTTTGCAAAATTACTGGATGGTCATCCACCCTCCTGTTTTGTTTCTTGGTTTTGCTACTACTATTGTTCCATTTGCATTTGCCATTGCCGGATTATGGAAAAAAGATTTTGGCGAATGGACAAAACAAACGCTGCCATGGTCGCTATTTTCCGCAGCCGTTTTGGGATTGGGCATCATGATGGGAGCAATCTGGGCTTATGAGTCGTTAAGCTTTGGTGGTTATTGGGCATGGGATCCTGTAGAGAACGCCTCACTGGTTCCCTGGATGATTCTAATTTCAGGTATCCATACGCTGCTGATCTATAAGCATACAGGTAATGCGTTAAGGGCCACCTACCTGTTTATGATACTTTCATTTGGATTCATTTTGTATTCGACCTTCCTTACAAGAAGCGGTATACTGGGTGAAGCCTCTGTACATGCTTTTACAGATTTGGGCATGAACTGGCAGCTACTGACATTTTTACTGGCATTTGTAATTCCGGCCCTGGTGCTTTTTGCCATTCGGTATAAAGAAATTCCCGCCATTCAAAAAGAAGAACATACTTCCTCAAGAGAATTCTGGATGTTCATTGGCTCTCTAATTTTCTTCTTATCTGCCATTCTTATAATCGGCCAGACCTCGTTGCCTGTTATCAATAAAGTATTTGGCACCAATATAGCCCCTCCGGAAGATGCCGAGTTCTCGTACAACAGCATACAGGTATATGTAGCTATTATCATGGCATTATTAACCGCTATTTCACAATATTTTAAATACAGGCGAACGGATAGTAAATTTTTCTGGAAAAAAATATTAATCCCAACCATCCTGGCTGTTGTTGCTGCAGCTGCTTTTATCCTATTCGGCAGCATCAATTATTTAAAAAAGGGCCCTGTTTTCACAGCTGCGTTATGGCTGGCAGCCATTTGCAGTATGTACAGTATTATTGCCAATGCCGGATATATTTGGCTGGGTTTGAAAGGAAGGCTTAAGTTGTCCGGAGGCTCTATTGCCCATGTGGGATTTGGGATGGTATTATTGGGCATTGTCATTTCTGCTTCTAATAAAGAGGTACTTACCAATAACAGGAATGGTATTCCCGCCCCTCTCGGTGATGGTGAAAACCCGATGGAAAATCTTACGCTGGTTCAAGGATTAACTGTCGATATGGGTAAATATAATCTTACTTATGAAGGAGATTCCACACACCCCAAAAAGCCACTTTCCTTTTACAAGATTCGTTTCAAAAGCAAGGATGGCAAGGAAGAATTTGTACTGAAACCCAATTCCTTTGTAAATTATAAAGGAAATGAGGGCCTGATGTCAAATCCTGCATCACGGCATTATTGGGATCATGATGTATTCACCTATATCACTTCTATTTCTAACCCGGATGCTGCAAAGGATACCACTAGTTTCAGGACTAATAAACTGAAACAGGGCGATACCCTTTTCTATTCATCCGGCTTTTTGATTTTACAGGAGGTAAAGAAAAAAGACAGCCTTCCGGAAGAGTTATTTGGAAAAGAAGGAAGCCTTTACGAGGCACCCATTAAAGTTTATTCAAAAACAGGATCTGTTTATTCAGTTACTTCAAGACTGGCCAATGCAAAAGGAGAGGCGTTGGCCTTGCCTGATACCATCACAGCTGAAAGCCTTGTACTGCAATTACAGAATGTGTACCCGGACAACAGTATTGATTTAGGTGTGAAGGAGTCCAATGCAGTAATGAAGTATGTTACCATCAAAGCATACCGCTTTCCGTTTATACTAATGCTTTGGCTCGGTGTGTTGGTAACCACTATTGGAATCATCATCAGTATGGTACGCCGGATGCAGTTAAACCGTTCCGGGGAAGCAACGTCCTAATTTTGGCTTTTTTAAAACAGCATCTTGTGTAGCTTTACTGTCTGTTTTAGAATGCCTGTACGGTAAATGAAGTCTTTCAAAAAATACTGGCGGCCTGCATTGCTGGTTTTGCTTGTTTTCGTTGTGGAAAACAAAAAGGCAATTTATTGCCAGGTATACACCGACTCTACCTACAAAGATTCCACCTATTACGCCATCCTGGCTATGAAAGAGCAGGTAAAAAAATGGGGACCAAACGATACGATCATTGTACCGGCAATTTTTTACCAAAACGAAATCACTAACTATAAGGAGATGGAAATGGCCTGGGTGTCAAAACTATCTCCTGATAAACTGGCTAAGTTTATTGAAGAATGGACAAGACTTAGAAATGCGGTTTATGTAACCTATCCTTATGCAAGGATTGCAGGCGCCACTATCAATGACATCAATAAAAACCTGGAAAAAGTAAGCAATAAAAAAGAAAGGAAAGCTTATATAAAGAGCAGGGAAAAAGAGCTTCGAAAACAATTTGAAGAACCATTGACCAATCTTTCAGTTTACCAGGGAAAAGTACTGATGAAACTGATTAACCGCCAGACTGGTAATAACTGTTACGAGATCATTAAAGAATATAAAGGCGGATTAAATGCAAGGGTGTACCAGACAGTAGCCTGGTTTGTAGGTGGTAACCTGAAACAGGACTGGAACCTTGCCAAAAATAAAATGGACCGCCAGATAGAATCTATTGTAAAAGAAATTGACGGTGGCTGGTATAATAATCCTTATCGCCGCTAATTACTTCACTTGCTTTTTTCCATTTACTTTTGATACTTAAACAGCTGACATGAAAGTTGATATTTTAGCCATTGGTGTTCACCCGGATGATGTGGAATTGGGCTGCTCCGGTACCATTATCAATGAGATAAAATGGGGAAAAAAAGTCGGGATCATTGACCTCACAGAAGGCGAACTGGGCACAAGGGGAACAGTACAAACCCGCTACCAGGAAGCAGCAGCAGCGGCAATGATTATGGGAGTTCATGCCAGGGAAAACTTGCAAATGAGAGATGGATTCTTCGAAAACGATGAGGCTCACCGTTTAAAATTAATTACCGCAATCCGTAAATACCAGCCTGATATCATCATCGGTAACGTATTACATGATCGTCACCCGGACCATGGCAGAGCCGGAAAAATGATCGCCGATGCAGCATTTCTTGCCGGCCTTTCCAAAATTGTTACAAAAGATGAATATGGTAATGAACAGCCAAGATGGCGACCATCTTATGTACTTCATTATATCCAGGACTGGTATCATGAACCAGACCTGCTTATTGACATCAGTGATGTTTTTGACCAAAGAATGAAATCAATTGAGGCTTATTCCACACAGTTTCATACCAGCGAAGCGGGAGGTGAGGGGCCTCAAACCTATATTTCCACTCCTGATTTCCTGGAAAGTGTCATAGCAAGAGCCCGGATGTTTGGCAAACGTATTGGCGTAAAATATGCAGAAGGATTTATATCTGAGAAGAAAATTGGCATACGCAACCTCGATGCGTTGATTCAAAATGAAACCTGAGCAATCGTTTGATTAATGTTTTCTTGATCCCGGTTAAACAAATCAGGTCACTTTACCAAATCAAATTGAGTTTTAACCAATTTATTTTCCGGATTTGATTTATCTTTACCAATCACTAATCTCTGATAATGGCATCTCCGAAATTCTCACACACTTCGCAGTCTTTTCACACTGAATTAAAGAAAAGGATTAACGACTATTTCAAGCAGGCTGGCAAATCTTCCACAGGTAATTTTAATTTGTACCTGAAAGCAGTTTTGCTGGTAATTGCCTATTTTTTTGTTTACATCCACCTGGTATTTTATACCCCCGCAACCTGGCTTGCACTGGTTGAATGTATTATTTTAGGGGGACTTACCGCAGCAATTGGCTTTAATATCATGCATGATGGCATGCACGGTAGTTTCAGCCGTTACAAATGGGTAAATAACCTGGCCGGGCTGTCTTTAAATTTTTTAGGGGCAAATAACTTCATGTGGAAGACCAAGCATAATATCATTCACCACACCTACACAAACGTTGAAGGTATTGATGATGATATTGAAGCAAAACCGTTATTACGTCTCTGCGAAACACAAAAATATTATAAGATCCACCGCTTTCAGCACTGGTATTTCTGGGCCGCATATTCCCTTTTATATATATGGTGGGTGTTTGTAACAGATTATAAAAAATATTTTTTGAAGCGTATTGGGCCTACTCCATTAAAACCAATGAGTCTACTGGACCATATTTCGTTTTGGGGTTTTAAAGCTTTACATGCATTTCTTTTTGTAGCTCTGCCCATATATATGGTCGGTTTTATACCCTGGCTTATAGGATTTCTTGCTTTTGGATTATTCTCAGGCTTTGTATTAAGTATTGTATTTCAGTTGGCACATACGGTGGAACATACTCATTTTCCTCAGGCAAATCCAGAGACTCATAAAATGGAAGATGAATGGGCTATTCATCAATTGAAGACAACAGCCAATTTTGCCACAAGTAATAAACTTATTTCCTGGTGGGTAGGCGGACTCAATTTCCAGATTGAGCACCACCTGTTTCCCAAAATATCCCATGTACATTACCCTGCTATCAGCAAGATCATTAAAAAGGCATGNNAGGCAAGGACTTATCCTTGCTTTTTTTATTTGCATCAGTATATTTTGCCGCTATGGTAAACGGGTTTAACTTGCACAGCTTTTAATACTTCAAAATGATTGATATAGCCAATTATGACCCGAATAGTGTAGGCAATCCTAACAACAATATTTTTGGATTGCCTTCAACAGAAGACAACTCCCTCCTTGTCATATTACCAGTGCCATGGGAGGTAACAGTAAGCTATGCTGCCGGCACGGCAAGGGCCCCGGAGGCCATTCTGAAAGCTAGCCTACAGGTGGATCTTTTTGACCCCGAAATGCCAGACGCCTGGAAACAAGGCTTTTATATGCGTCCAGTTGATAAGAAGATCCTGATGAAAAGCGACTATCTGCGAAAAGAAGCGGAATTATACATCGATTATATTTCAAAAGGCGAAGAAGTACAGGCTAACCAGTTTATGTGCAAAACCCTCAAAGATGTAAATGAGGGAAGTTCTTTTATGAACAACTGGGTGTATGAACAAACAAAAGCGCTACTTGACAAAGGCAAACTCGTTGCACTCTTAGGAGGTGACCATAGTACACCTCTGGGCTTTTTCAAAGCCATGGCAGAAAAACATGGTGAATTTGGTATACTGCAGATTGATGCCCACTGTGACCTCCGAACAGCATACGAAGGTTTTAACTATTCCCATGCAAGCATAATGTATAATGCCCTTAATGAAATTAAAAATTTACAGCGCATCGTTCAGCTGGGTGTAAGAGATTACAGCTGTGATGAATGGGAATATATCAGAAACAGCAATTTCAGGGTAGTTACCTATTTCGACAAAGAGATAAAACATCGTATGTTCGAAGGACAGACCTGGAAACAGATTGCCGACGAGATCGTCAGTAAGCTTCCCGAAAAAGTCCATATCAGTTTTGACGTAGATGGCCTCGATCCTAAGCTATGCCCGCATACAGGTACCCCTGTACATGGTGGATTTGAAACGGAACAAGTATTTTATCTTTTCTCCAAAATACAGCAAAGTGGCAAGAAGATCATTGGCTTTGACCTTGTAGAAACCGGCGTATCAGAATCCGACTGGGATGCCAATGTGGGCGCCCGGATTCTATTTAAACTTTGCAATCTGCTGGTAACAAGCAATAGTTAACATGCAGGAATTTGTACTGATCTTAAAGCATGATAAAATCGTCTCTTATAAAAGATCGATACTGGCAATTATCGGTTTGAATATTATCTATTTCGTTGCACAAGCAATAATTACCAATGAAACAATGGCAGTCAACAGATGCCTTTTCCTTGTTATCATTTCTTTTTCTCTTTTTATTACCGAATACCTGCTGAGCAAAAAAAAGAAGAAAATTTTCAGTGCTGCAATCGTCGTTTGTGCATTGATTATTTACATATACCTGAAAATTCATTTTTGGTGGGCTGCGGCAGCCATGACATTAATTTTACTTCTCTATTTGTTTGCCATACAGGTTCCCATTGTACATATTTCAGCTGACGGTATAAAACTTAACATTTTGGGAAAGCGGTTTATAAAATGGGAGCAATTAAACAACCTGGTATTAAAAGACGGATTAGTGACGATTGATCTAAAAAACAATAAACTGATCCAGCAATACCTTGATGAAAATTCAATGCCTGTTAATGAAAAAGAATTTAACGACTTTTGCAAAAAGCAACTGAACAAATGAGCCTTTTACAATCTCCCTATATACTCTATTCCGATGGCAAAGGCAATATTTTTGAAGACACATCATTGTATGTAACAGGTAGAAGTGGTTGGGATGCTTTTGAAGTTCCGGCTGATGAATGGATTGAATTACCGGATGGTGGTTCTTTGTACGAACTGCCCGGCAGAAGAGGTATCGGCATTGATGTACAAACCGGTGAAATGCGTCTTTGTGAAAAAGGCTGGGCTGTGGCAGCTTTTATTCCCCCGGCTCATACCGGGTTTTACCTGGCTGCTTATGAAACGGCAGCGGAGGCTCCTACCCTTCCTTTGTTTTGCTATACTGCTGCCGGCTGGCATAACGATAAATTTTATGTGCCTGCAACAAGGATAGAACCAGATATAAGGCAAGATTGTGCTGGCTATGACCAGCAAAAAGTAAATCAAGGGGCTGCTTACCTGCTAAAGCATTACCCCAATAACAGGCTGGTGGATCACCTGATGAACAACTGTGCATTAACCTATCAGTGTCCGGCCGCAAGAAACTTTGCATTAGGCAGATGGGAATGCCCTGTACCGGCCTCTCCGGCCTGCAATGCGAATTGTGTTGGGTGTATATCACTGCAGCCGGACGAAGAACCTATTGTTTCTACACAGGACAGGCTGACTTTTAAGCCTACACCAGAAGAAATTGTGGAGTTCACGGTTCCCCATCTTGAAACAGCACCCTACCCTATCATTAGTTTTGGCCAGGGCTGTGAAGGTGAGCCGCTGCTTATGTGGGAGACCATTCGTGATGCTATAATTGAAATAAGAAAACATACTAAAAAAGGGAGTATTAATATCAACACCAATGGATCAAGACCTGATGCTGTAGATGAACTATGCAAAGTCGGGTTGGATTCTATAAGGGTGAGCACCAATTCTGCCAGAAGGGAAATTTATATGCCCTACTATCGACCTAATAATTATGATTTTGATGATATCGTTGAAAGTCTCAAAGTTGTTAACAGGTATGGCGGCTGGACTTCTATTAACTATTTTGTTTTTCCTGGAATGACTGATTCAGTTGCAGAATACGAAGCGTTGCGAAAATTAATACGGGAGACAGGTTTGAAAATGATCCAATGGCGCAATTTCAATATTGACCCCGACTGGTACCTGGGTAAAATTGGTATTACGGATACCGGTGAATCTATGGGTGTTAAACAACTACAGGAATTGATCAAAGAAGAATTTCCCGATTTGAAATATGGTTATTTCAATCCTCCGATAGAGAGAATAAAGGGTCGTTTTTCAATGGATTTTGCTCATTAATTACCATAAGGTATTGTCTTTTCAAAATCTTAACATTTAAAATATAGCTGTTTATGCAAGTTGCATGGTGTTTGAATCGTTACTGACAGGTGTGAACAATAATGATTTGCGCCACCAATCACCAAAATGTAGATTTGTATGAATAACGCCTACGCTATGTCTGCATCCCTTGAAGCCAGAAACCGTTCCCAGGCTTATATGATCACAGCTGGTTTTACCGGCCTGATGCTACTGCTGATGTTCTTACTCAAATGGGATATGCCCTCATTTGAAAGAACAGTTCAGGAACCAGGCATAGAAGTAGAACTAAACCTGCCTGAAGAACCAGAAACACTGGCTGATGGTGGCGGAGGTGGTGGTAATCCCGTTCAGGCAGCTGGCGATCCGGGTATAGCGCCATATACTCCTCCAGCCCCCGGAGAAGAACAAGATTCAAAAGACATTGAGGAAGTCAACGATAAAGATGCACCCGAAGTAACCAAACCGGTTGTAGCAAAGCCCAAAGCAACAACCATAACCAACACATCAGTTGCCAAAACTGAACCTAAACCTGTTGTAGAAACCCCTGCCCCAAGAGTTCCCAAAGCTGTTTTGGGCAAAACGACTACTGGAACCGGCCGTGGCGGTGGAGCCGAAGATTACGACAGGGCTGGTGGAAGTGGAACCGGTAGCGGTGTTGGCAATGGATCAGGCACAGGCGGTGGTAGTGGTTCAGGTAATGGGGGTGGCAATGGTTCCGGTATTGGCAGCGGCAATGGTCCTAAAGTAACACGGGGAGACCGAAAAATTGTTCGCAGCTATTCATTTGAAGGAGATCTTGACCGTGCTACAATATATGCAAATGTCAACGTTTCTCCCGAGGGAGTGGGCACATTTGTCAGCATTGCCAAAGGTTCTTCAAACTCTGGCAGCGCCTATAAGAATGCCATTATACAATATCTGCAACGTATTCGCTTCGACAAATCTGACCATGAATCAATGATCACGGTACAGTTCAATTTCAGGGTAAACTAATCTTTCAATACAATTTCAGCGAAGCCACGATAATTATCGTGGCTTCGCTTTTTATATTTTTGTATAACATGAATTACCAGGAAACAATTGATTACTTGTTTACCCGTCTCCCTATGTTCAGCAGGATTGGTGCAGCTGCTTATAAAAAAGACCTGACTAATACTGTTGAGTTATGCACTTTTTTAGGTAACCCTCAAAAAAAGTTCAAATCAATACATATTGCAGGAACCAACGGCAAAGGCTCTGTAAGCCACATGCTGGCAGCTATATTGCAAACAGCGGGATACAAAACAGGACTTTATACATCCCCACATTTGAAAGATTTCAGGGAGAGAATAAGAGTCAATGGTAAAATGATAGCCGAAAAGTATGTGACAGATTTTACAGACACAATAAGACCATTAATAGAAAAAACAGATCCTAGTTTTTTTGAGATAACTGTGGCAATGGCTTTTGATTATTTTGCTCATGAAGAAGTTGATATTGCCGTGATTGAAACAGGGCTGGGCGGAAGACTGGACAGCACAAATGTCATCTTCCCGGTACTTTCTGTCATCACCAATATTGGATGGGATCACATGAATATGCTCGGGGATACCCTTGAAAAAATTGCATTCGAAAAAGCCGGAATTATCAAAGAAGGAGTTCCGGTTGTTATTGGTGAAGTCTTAGCGGAAACACTCCCGGTATTTGAAAATGCAGCTAAAGAAAAAATGACCGTCCTTCATATAGCCGAACAAAACTGGCAATGCCTTGATTCAAAATGGGAAAATCATAAGCTGGTAGTAACTGTTTCAAATGAACAAACTGAAACGTATCAATTGGATTTACCGGGCATTTACCAAACAAGAAACCTGCTTACTGTTTTAGAATCAAGCCGTGTGTTAGAAAAAGAAGGATGGAAAATAAATTCAGATCATTTTAAGACCGCCCTCTCCCAGGTAAAAAAATTAACAGGCCTGCACGGAAGATGGGAGATTGTCAGGCATTCCCCTTTGCTGGTATTGGATGTAGCACATAACGCAAACGGTATCGAGCAACTCACCGAACAAATAAGGCAAACAAAACACAAGCACTTACATATTGTTTTAGGCATGGTAAAAGATAAAGATATTGACCACATACTTCGTCTTTTACCGAAAACGGCTATCTACTATTTTACCAAGGCACAAATTCCAAGAGCTTTACAGGAAGAAGAGTTACAAAAAAAAGCAGCAATACACCAGTTAAAAGGAAATTTCTATTCCAATGTTAATACAGCACTTTACGCTGCTTCACTCAATGCAAAAAAAGAAGATATGATAGTTGTTTGCGGCAGCATTTTTGTAGTCGGGGAGATCAGCCTGAAAAGCATTGAGGCTATTTGGGGTAAAGAAGATTATACAGGAGATAGCCTGCACTTTTTGGACACCCTTGAATTCTTTAGCTAATATTTTAATTCTCCCATCCGCTCCAGTGCATACATTATACAACTTACATGCATCGATTGAACAATCTTGTTTTCTCTCAATAATTGCTTTAACTCATCCATTTCCAGCAGCATCACTTCTATTTCTTCGTTTTCATCCAAAGATTGTGCAGCCACTTTTCTGCCTCCTTTTGCCAGGAACATATGTAAAAGGTTGGAATTAGTAGAAGGATTAGGCGATATCTTACCCATGTATTCAAAAGAAGAGAAACTATACCCTGTTTCTTCCAGCAACTCCCTTGCTATTGCTTCTTCAAAGCTTTTGTCAGTAGCATCCACGCAACCACCGGGAATTTCATAACAAACCTCACCCAGTGCATGGCGGTATTGTTTGAGCATTATTATTTTCCCCTCCTCAGTAACCGGCAAGGCGCCTACCCAGGTAGAAAAATCATATACATAGTAGGGATCTACAATTTTTCCCAGAGGTGTCTCACAAACCTCTTTTCTTACCTTAAACCATTTGTCGTTAAACAGGTTTTCAGAAGATAGTGTCTTCCATTTCATGATCGGCTTACCATTTCATTCTTTCCCTTAGTGAAGTTATATGCGCTACATGGTGTTTGCCATGCCATGCATACATGCCTAACAAGTACCATAACCGCATTGTCTTTTTATGTTCGGGGTGAAAAATGGTCCGGTTATTCCAGTCATTATCACTTACATACTTAAGTGTTTCAAAAAGCCTTGCATGTATAGCATGTAACAGGGTTATGGAATAATTTACAGGTAATTTTTGTACATCATATAATTCTGCCCACTTATTTTCATCATAGGGTTTGACAGTGGGATTATCTTCCGTCAAAGCCAGTTTGAAACGGCAATAGGCATTGATATGACTATCTGCCACATGATGGATAAGCTGATGAACCGTCCAGCCACCTTCCCGGTAAGGAGTGTGAAGTTGTGCCTCATCTAAATTGAGAATTGCATTCTCTAAAAGAAGGGGCAAAAATTTTAAATCGGCCAGCCATTCTACTTTTTGCTCAATAGAAAAAGGCTGTGGCTCATACTTACCAATAGGATATCTTGGGTCAGTTGCAACAGATGGCATAAATGATCATTTAATTACTTGTAAAAGTTCTACTTCAAATATTAGCGTAGCTCCGCCTGGTATATCATTCCCTACTCCCCTGTCGCCGTAGGCAAGATCAGATGGTATCCATAATCTCCAGTGACTTCCCTCATTCATCATAGGTAATGCTACCTGCCATCCTTTGATTAATGCCCGCAACGGTGCAGTGAAAGGCTGCCCTCTTTTAAACGAGTTATCAAACTCCTTTCCATCGAGTAAAGTACCTTTATAGTGAGCTTTTACACTATCTGTTACTGACGGCTGCACACCAGTTCCTTCTTTAATCACTTCGTATTGTATCCCGCCAGGGAGTTCTTTTACTCCTTCCCTGGTGATATTTTGGGTCATAAATGCAGCTCCTGCTGATTTTTGCGCTTCGATTTTACCATTCATAAACTCTCTTAATTTATTTTGAATACTCATAATTAACCCTCCCGCAGTGAATGACCGGTTAAATGAATAAAAACGTCTTCCAGGTTAGCCATTTTCATTTCTTTTGGTCTTTCAAAACCTCCGGCCACCAGGTCATCAATCAGTTTATCCGGAGAATCCATGGCTATAATTTTACCTGCATCAATGATAGCTACCCTGTCACACAGGTATTCTGCTTCATCCATGTAGTGTGTGGTAATGATAACAGTGGTTCCTCTCTCCCTGATTTTTTTGATCAGTTCCCATAAGCTCCTCCTTGCCTGGGGATCAAGACCAGTAGTGGGTTCATCCAGGAATATGATCCGAGGTTCATTGATGAGTGTAGTTGCTACAGAGAATCTTTGTTTCTGCCCGCCGCTAAGCTCTTTCACTTTCGCCTTTGCCTTTTCCTTCAGGTTAACCATTTCCAGCAATTCCATAGGGTCAACGTACCTGTTGTATAACCCGCAGAACAGTTCTATCAACTGAAGCAAATTAAGACCGGGATAATAACCGCTAGTTTGCAACTGTACGCCAATTATCTTTTTGATCTCATTGGGTTCCTTATCAAGACACAAACCATCAACTATTATTTCACCGCTTGTTTTAGGCCTTAAGGTTTCGATTATTTCCAAAGTGGTAGACTTACCGGCACCATTAGGTCCCAGTAACCCAAATATCTCTCCCTCTTTCACATCAAAACTGATACCCTTGACTGCCTGGAAGTTACCATAGTTTTTTACAAGGTTCTTAACTGATATTATAGTATTTGCCATATTAATTCAAATATGTTTCCAGTTCTTCCATCATCAGTTTACTACCCACAAAGAAAGGACTACGCTGATGTAATTCTGTCGGCTCTACATCCAATATCCGTATTTTTCCATTGGTAGCTTTACCGCCTGCTACGGTAACAATAAAAGCAAACGGGTTACATTCATACAACAACCGGAGTTTGCCTTTTGGCTTATCAGTGGTTCCGGGGTACATAAAAATTCCTCCCTTAATAAGATTGCGGTGCACATCCGAAACCATGCTTCCGATATAACGTTGTGTGTACGGACCTCCCGTTTCTTTATCCTTTTTCTGACAGGTGGCAATATAATCCTGCACAGCTTTATCGTACTGGAAGAAATTGCCATGATTAACCGAGTAAATTTTCCCTTGCTCCGGGCATTTAATATCCGGATGACTGAGTGTCCACTCACCAATAGACGGATCTAAAGTAAAACCATTCACTCCTCTTCTCGTTGCATATACCAGCATTGTGGATGAGCCATACACAATATAGCCCGCAGCTACCTGCTGGTTCCCCGGCTGTAAAAAATCTTCTTTTGTCACTACAGTTCCTATCGGGGTTACTCTCCGATAGATACTAAAGATGGTGCCGATTGAAACATTGACATCTATATTGCTGCTTCCATCCAGCGGATCAAACAGGCAAACGTATTTTGATTTTACACTTTTTGCATCGTCAAAAGGTACAAAATCATCCAGTTCCTCACTGGCGATACCGGCACAGGCTATTCCATGTTGTAACACCCGAGTAAACTGATCATTAGCATACACATCAAGTTTTTTTACTTCCTCACCTTGCACATTGATAGTTCCGGCATCTCCTAAAATATCCACCAGACCTGCTTTGTTCACCTCTACATGTACCCTTTTGCCAGCAAGGCCGATATTTCGCAGCAAATGAGACAATTCTCCGGTAGCCTGAGGGAAATCTCTCAGCTGCTGTATAGTAAATTCATCAAGAGTCTGAACTCTCCGGTTGACATTCATAATGGCTGATTTGACTCTGGCAAATGTAAGGTATTGTGGAGGAGTTGAAAAGAAGAAAGAGATAGCTGTCAGAAGAGAAATATCCCGAATTTTGCCAACTTATCAACAAAAGGCTTTTACATGAAAGTATTCAAATTTGGAGGTGCTTCTGTTAACAGTGTGGAGCGGATAAAAAATATGGCCGAGATCATGCGGCAATATAACGGTGAAAAACTAATGGTCATTGTTTCTGCCATGGGCAAAACCACTAACGCATTGGAGAAAGTGACAAAGGCTTTCTGTGATGGCCATAAAGATGAAGCCCTCTTTTTGTTTGAACAGCTTAAACAACAACACCTGACCACTGCGAAGTACCTGCTAGTTACCAACTATCTTTCCTGCGAAGTACAATTAAAAGACTTTTTTACCGAAGTAGAATGGCTGCTGCACGATAAACCAGTAAGGGAGTATGACTATTATTATGACCAGGTAGTTTGTGCCGGTGAACTTTTCTCAACTTCTATTGTAAGTCATTACCTCAACGAAAAAGGAATTGCCAATAAATGGATAGATGCAAGAGATATTATCCGTACCGATGACGACTTCAGGGATGCAGTGATTGACTGGAAATTTACAATGAACCAGGTGCAGAACATGATTGTACCTCTGTTTCAGGAAAACAATATTATCCTTACACAGGGCTTTATCGGTGCGACAGATGAAAATGAAAGCACTACTTTGGGAAGAGAAGGCAGTGACTATACAGCAGCCGTATTTGCCAATATGCTGGACGCAGAAAGCCAGACCATCTGGAAAGATGTGGAAAGTGTAATGAATGCAGACCCAAAACAATTTCCGGGTGCAGTTGCAATTGAGGAATTAAATTACAATGAAGTAATTGAAATGGCCTATTATGGTGCACAGGTCATTCACCCAAAAACAATAAAGCCCTTACAAAACAAAGGCATACCGTTATATGTAAAATGTTTCCTTAATCCTTCATTAAAGGGAACAATAATTCATGATAGACCCGTTCATGGCCTGCCACCAATAATCGTATTGAAAGAAAACCAGGTGTTGCTTGAAATGAGTTCAAGAGATTTCTCATTTATTGGTGAACAACATGTAAGCCATCTTTACCACCTGATGGAAAAGATGCATATAAAACCTAACCTAACACAGAACGGCGCAATCAGTTTCCTTTGTGTAATAGATGAATGGCCGGAGAAAATAGAAAAACTGGCATTGGAGGCTTCTTCATTCTTGGATGTACAGGTTACCAAAGGGTTATCTTTATTAACCATCCGGCATTATAATAAAGAAATTTTTGAGTACCTCACGCAAAAAAAAACCATCCTGCTTCGCCAACAAACACCTGAAACAATTCAGGTACTATTGCAGCAAAACAGGATGGATGAAATACAAAACAATTAATTAGCTAATACCTGGGCCTGCCTTGTTGGAATGGTATTGTTGCAACCAACACCACTAAAACTAAAGGTACAGCAAGGCATACGTCTTCCTGATTTATAATACGCAATAGCAGATTGATTAACTACATAATCACGGCTTAGTACCAGGCGATAATATGACTTATTGCTGCCTGATGTACCAAAATCAAACTTTAACACGGGGGTTGTAAGGCAAGACTGGCTCGGGTCCACAGAATAGGATGGATTAAAAGAAACCCAGCTATTTCCGTTGGAGCTATAGGCTGCAGAAAGAACATCAGCCCAGTTGAAACATGTTCCAAACTGCATTCCCCAATGACTCAAGTCCTGAGAAGTACCATTTGTACCATTACCGGGGTTGGGATTTTTTACACTCCATATCCATACCCAGTTACCATTTGAAAACGTTTTGCTTTCCAGTAAAACCTGGTAAGCATTACTGTTGCACGGTCCGTTCTGATTAACTTGTTTTTCAACCGAGTTACTGTCAGTACCGGTTAACTCTTTAGCATTTTTCTGACAACCGGCAATAACAAATGCCGTAAAAAGTAAAGTGGTGGCGAAGATCTTAATTGTTCTCATGTAAATTTCCGATTAAGGTGAATAATGATGTTTTGTTATTAATCAACCGGAAATTCAAAGGATTGAATAAACTATTTATTCACAAAATATAAAAAAGATTGATAAGTCAAATCAAAATAGGAAAATTACTAAAACTCACAATTAACCAATTAGGGTGTTTCAATTGTTATTGTCTGTATCATCTTCTTGGCTACAGGTTTATCATGTAATATCGCCGGCTTCCAGGTACCCATATTCTCAAGGCGGCTGATAAGTTCATCTTCCAGTTCATCCGCATCCTTGATACTCTTGAGAATTTTAAAATTTACTGGCACTCCATCTTTATCTATGATGAACTCTAATTGTATGTATGCCTTTTTTACACCTTTGGGTAAAAAACTCCCGGCTTCTCTTCCGGTTTGTTCCAGGTATTTCATGAAAGCATCCGTTCCACCGGGAAATTGAGGCCATTGATGTACCGCATCAGCCAGCCCGATAATATTTCTTGTTCTTCTGGCCATAGGAGGCTTTTTCACCGGCTGTTTGTCTTCAATGATCAGTTTTGCCTTTTTGGGAGGCACTTCATTAATGATATATTCGCCTTTCTCCCCTACCATTACTACAGGCAATTGCTTGTATTTTTCGAAATAGTCAAAGGCATCTTCCATCCTTTCAGCAAATTTTTTAAGTACAGGGTCATCCTTGGTGAGCCCTTCGAGGTAGCTAACACTTTTTTCTTTATCAAAGCGGACGGGGAAAATATGAACAGGTATAAAATCCTGGCCCTGATCCTTTGCATGCGCCGCCAGAATATATAGCTCGTCTATCTGCTGGTCCGTGATGGGTATGCAGCCAACGGTAACACAGCTACCATGAATATAAATGGCACTGCCAGGTCTTAAGGAGTCGCTCAGTATCTTATCAGAAGCATTGGGATAATTAATACCGAGTGAGAGATAATAATTGCTTTTGGGGTTAAATTCATTGATATAATAAAATCCTTCAGGCACCTGGTAATCACCTTCCATTCTTTTAGGGCCAAGGGTCCCGGCCAGGGCACAAACTTTATATGCTTTGAAAAGCTGAAAGGGTGCATTGATTTCATTCTTTACCCAGACTTCCAGTTGGCTGTCATACTTGAAAGAACGGATATACATGTATTTAGCAGGCCATTGCAATTTCTTTGCTTCAAACTGCTTTTGTAAGGTATCCAGTTTTCGCTGCATGGCCTCGCCGGGCCGGGGAAATGCTCTCTGATAATCAACAAATGAGTAAGAGGGCCCCCCGCTTTTAGACGAAGGTGGTTGCGCCACAATGGCTGCTGAGAAAAAAGTAAGTGTTATTAGCGTAAGAAGGCTTTTCATTGTCCTGAATTTTAGCTTAACGGCGGGAAACGGATTTTATTTCTGCTGATTCGCTAAACTGTTTATAAAGATAAGAACTAAAGATAAATAGGTCAAAAGCGGCTGCTCCTGACCCATTTTCATTGATACATTGTTCGTTTATAGGTTTCCCCTGAGATCCTGCTCTCTCTCCAGTGCTTCAAATAACGCCTTAAAGTTCCCCTTGCCAAAACTTTTGGCTCCTTTTCGCTGAATGATTTCAAAGAAAAGGGTTGGCCTGTCTTCCACCGGCTTACTGAATAATTGTAGTAAGTAACCTTCATCATCACGGTCAACAAGGATACCCAACTCTTTCAAAGGCTCCAGGTCTTCATCTATATGTCCTACCCTGTCGAGCAGGTCATCATAATATGTATTGGGTACTCTTAAAAATTCAACTCCCCTGTCCCGGAGTGCAGTCACCGTTTTTACAATATCATTGGTAGCCATAGCCACATGCTGGCAGCCTTCACCATTATAAAAATCAAGGTATTCTTCTACCTGGCTTTTCTTTTTGCCTTCTGCCGGTTCATTGATAGGAAACTTCACATATCCATTGCCACTGCTCATCACTTTACTCATCAATGCTGAATACTCGGTAGAAATATCATTATCATCAAAAGAGAGGATATTTTTAAAGCCCATTACCTCCTCGTAAAATTTTACCCAGGGATTCATCTGGTTCCACCCAACATTACCCACACAATGGTCGACATACAAAAGACCTGTATCCGATGGTTTAAAATAAGGATTACTCCAAGGCCGGTAACCGGGCATAAATGCACCAGTATAGTTTTTTCTTTCAATAAAAAGATGTACAGTATCGCCATAAGTATGAATACCACTCATAACCACCTCACCATGTTCATCAGTTAGTCTTGTAGGTTCCATGTAGCTTTTTGCACCCCGTTTAGTCGTTTCTTCCCATGACCTGGCAGCATCCTGTACCCTGAGTGATAATGCCTTTACACCATCTCCGTGTTTATAGATATGATCAGCTATTGGGTTATCTGCCCGTAATGGAGTGGTTAAAACAAAAGTCAGTTTGTGCTGACGAACTGCATAACTGGCTTTATCCTTCACCCCTGTTTCGGGACCGGCATAAGCAAGTGCCTGGAAACCGAATGCACTCATATAATAGTGGGCTGCCTGCTTGGCATTTCCTATATAGAATTCCACATAATCGGTTCCTTCCAGCGGAAGAAAATCTGTTTCAATAGTTTGTTTTTTATCCGTAGTTGCTGTTACTGTATTCATGATTAGTTAATTTAAAAGTGAAAGTATAAACACAGGGAAGCAAAATACTTCCCGCTTAACAGCAGGAAGAATCCATGGCTAATGTCACCATCAAGAGGTTGAAGCCTCTTCTTTCGTCAGAAAATAACTTATGAGGATAATCCGGAGTCATGGGTCAAAGTTAGAAAAATCATTGTACAAGAATTACTCATCCTCTGCCTCTTCTTAATTACTTTTGCCCCATGCCAAAAATCGGAATTCTTGGAGGCGGTCAATTAGGCCGTATGTTATTACAGGCAGCTGCCAATTACCCTGTTGAAACCTATGTGCTGGAGAACGATGCAGAATGTCCGGCTGCCCATCTTTGTCACCATTTTACCAAAGGAGATATCAAGAATTTTGATGCTGTTTACAATTTTGGAAAAGGTCTTGATGCCATAACTATCGAAATTGAAAATGTAAATGTTGAGGCGCTTGAACGGCTGGAAAATGAGGGTGTTAAAGTATATCCTAAACCTTCTGTTTTAAGAATTATAAAGAACAAAATATTACAGAAAGAGTTTTACCGCAATCATAATATTCCATCTGCAGAATTCATTATTACGAACAACCTGGTAGAATTACAGGAAGCTGAAAATTTTCTCCCCGCAGTACATAAAATCGGTGAAGGCGGATATGATGGTCGTGGTGTTCAACTCTTAAGATCAAAACAAGACATTGCCAAAGGATTTGATGCCCCTTCTGTGCTGGAAAAAATGGTGCCTGTTTATAAGGAAATTGCACAGATGGTAGCCGTGAACGAAAAAGGCGAAACAGCGCTGTACCCTCCGGTGGAAATGTTATTTGATCCGGTATTGAACCTGCTCGACTATCAGTTGTGCCCCGCCGAGATTGATATGAAAACTCTATGGAAAGTAGAAGCAATATCACTTACTGTTGCCAAAAGCCTGAATTCACCCGGCATTTTTGCAGTGGAAATGTTTATTGACAAAAATGGGGAAGTACTGGTCAACGAAACAGCACCCAGGGTGCACAACAGCGGGCATCATACCATAGAGGCTCATTACTCTTCGCAGTTTGATATGCTCTGGCGGGTAATATTGGGCTATCCTTTGGGTAATACAGATGCTATTCTGCCATCTATTATGGTAAATATTATTGGGGCGGAAGGTTTCAGCGGAACCGTAAAATATGAAGGGTTGGAAGAGACATTAAGGATTGAAAATGCCTTTGTTCATCTTTATGGTAAAAAGCAAACAAAGCCCGGACGAAAGATGGGACATGTGACCATCCTTAGTAAAGAAAAACAGGAACTGCTGCACCGCTCCAATAAGGTGAAACAATTATTACAAGTCAAGGCATAAGTTCCTCTTATCCAACATATAAACCGCTTATAATGCATGGGGATTCAGGTGAAGGTATCTGCTCCTTTCCCCGTCTAAATGCTACTGATAATCCGTTACCTTTATTTACTTTTTTACGATTACACCCAAACCAAATGAGATTTATACCTTTTGTTTTAGTTTTTGCTGCTTTATTCCTGGTATCCTGTAACAAAAAGAAAAAAGAGGCAGCGAATGCAAAACCTGCCGCAGGCGCCAAGGCACCTCCCATGAAAGTAGATGGATACCTCGTAAAAACAGAGCCTTTCCAGGAAAATATTGAAGTACCCGGAACTATTGTGGCCAATGAAGTAGCTGAAATCCACCCCGAAGTATCCGGCAGAATAGTACAGTTGAATGTTGCTGAAGGAAAATATGTAAGCAAAGGGACTTTGCTGGCTAAACTGTATGACGGGGACCTGCGGGCCCAGCTCAATAAACTACAGATACAACTGGCCCTCGCTGAAAAAACAGAAGAAAGGCAGGCGCAGCTACTAAAAATTCAGGGTATCAGCCAGCAGGATTATGATATCAGCCTTTTACAGGTAAACAGCCTTAAAGCAGATATTGGAATATTACAAACAAGCATCGCTAAGACTGTCATCAGGGCCCCTTTTAGCGGTAAATTGGGATTAAAAGCCATCAGCCCCGGCGCTTATGTTACACCGGCTACTGTTATTGCCGTGATTAACCAAACTGACCAGCTAAAACTTGATTTCAGTATTCCTGAGAAATATACCAGCCAGATCAAAATCGGTCAGCTGGTAACATTCACAATCGAAGGTTCTAAGAAGCAATTAGGAGCAAAAATTATTGCTACCGAATCGAACGTAATGGAAAATACCAGAAGCCTGACAGTAAGAGCTGCCGTAATGGGTAAAGATGAAGCCCTTTTGCCCGGCGCTTTTGCCAAGGTGCAGCTAAGTTTTGACCCTGATCCTAATGCAATATTGGTTCCCACACAAGCCGTGCTACCGCAGGCAAGAGGGAAAAAGGTAATACTGTACAAAGGCGGTACCGCCATTTTTGCCGATGTTACAACAGGTGTCCGGGACTCAGCAAGAGTACAAATACTGGAAGGATTAAATGCCGGCGACACAGTTGTTGTTACGGGTCTTTTAAGTGTGAGGCCTGATGCGAAAATCCAAATAGGAAAAATTGTAAATGCCGGATCAGCACAGGCAGCAGATAAAACGGAAGAGAAGAAGAAATAATTTAATACCCAGAGACTAATCGGTGTATGAATATATCAGAGTTAAGTTTACGCAGACCGGTACTGGCCATAGTAATGAACATCATTATTGTGGTTTTTGGCATTATCGGGTTCAAATTTTTAGGAGTCAGGGATTATCCTGCCATTGACCCGCCCAATATCAGTGTAAGGACCTCTTACCCGGGCGCCAATTCTGATATTATTGAAACACAGATCACAGAACCGCTGGAAAAAGCTATTAATGGAATTGCAGGTATCAAAAACATTACTTCCAG
>DEHX01000011.1 GCA_002352145.1 Chitinophagaceae bacterium UBA2789 | reverse complement strand
GACAAAGTAACAACCCTGCATGCGCCAAATATTGAAGTGGTCGATTGCACCGGTGCCGGTGATGGTTCCTTGTCCGGGTTTTTGTTAGGTAAGTTTTTGGGAATGGAGGATAAAGAATGTATGAAGCTGGCCCATACTTTATCAGCAGAGATATTGCAGGTAAACGGCGCCATCGCCACACACCTTAACCAGGAAAAACTATTGGGGTTGGTATCAAAATATTACCCTGGTTAATTTTTCTTTTGTTCAGACTCCAAGTTTCTGCGGAAGCAGGTGCTAATTTTTCAAACAAATAGAAGTTTTCAGCGCCTTGTTCCGCAGTAGTTTAGTTCATAATATTCTTTAAAGTATATCAAGGCGGAACACAGCGCTTTCTTGAGCCTTGCATAACACGAAGCGGAGTCTTCCATAATCGCTGCACTCATCACCAAAGTTTCAATAATTACTCGGTCACCAGAAGCCGAAAAGGTGCGTTGGCCGGACAAAGTTGCGGAGCGTTAGCTTTGTCTTGACTTTTTTCTTACTTTTTTTGTCAAGAAAAAAAGTTAAAGCAATAAATAAAACATGAACCCATACCTGCACATACACCCCGAAGTACAACAAGCATTAACCAACAACAAACCTGTTGTTGCCCTGGAGTCCACCATCATCTCCCACGGCATGCCTTATCCCAAAAATGCAGAAACGGCACTGGCGGTAGAACAGGTAGTGAGGGATAACGGCGCTGTGCCCGCCACCATTGCCATCTTCAATGGCAAATGTCATGTCGGGTTATCGGCTGAACAGATTGAGTACTTCGGCCAGGCAAAAGATGTATGGAAAGTGAGTTTGCGGGATATGCCCTATGTCATCAGTCAAAACTTATACGGCGCCACTACCGTAGCCGCCACCATGCGGATTGCTTCCATGGCAGGAATAAAAATATTTGTCACTGGCGGCATTGGTGGTGTACACCGCGGTGCAGAAACCAGTATGGATATATCNNATTTTAGATATCGGGTTAACGCTGGAGTACCTCGAAACAAAAGGCATTCCCGTTGTTACGTATGCGCAGGATGAGTTTCCCAGTTTCTATTCCCGCAAAAGCGGATTCAAGTCACCGCTGCGTTTGGATACAGCCAAAGAAATTGCTGCACTATTGCAAACCAAATGGCAACTGGGATTGAACGGCGCAGCACTGATCGCCAATCCCGTTCCGGCGGAGTTTGAAATTGCCTCCGGTGAAATGGAAGGACATATACAGCAGGCATTGGCAGCAGCCAGAGAAAACAACATCAGGGGAAAAGAGGTCACGCCGTTCTTATTACAATACATCGCCGGCCACACCAAAGGCGAAAGTCTTGAAGCCAATATTGCTTTGATAAAACATAATGCTAAAGTCGGGGCGGAGATTGCGGTGGAGTATTACAGAAGTTGAATGTGGGGTTAAGAAAGTGGTTTTGTTTTTACACAGTTCAGCTATAGGCAGTTGGTTTAAATTTGCTCTCGATGAATACTAGAGAGACATGGTTCTGCATATCCAATGACTCCTTTGTTCTCAAGCTCTGTTAGTTTCTGTTTTATCGGTAAATAATTAGTGTTTGCAAGAACTTCCATTGCAAATAAAACATTATTGGCTCTCTCAAATATACAACCTAACTCTTTAAAGACGTCCCTAATATTACTGATATCCGTAGAGTCGTCCATGATTACAACAGTAATTATCGAGTTGCCGGAACTTTCAACGGTATGTTTATAGGTCAGCATACCTTCATCATTATCATAATCGGCAAATACTATGTCGTCAGATGCTACCAGGGGCCCATAAAATGGAATACTATCAAGTTTATAAAGACCCTTTTCGCTATCTACAATTTCAGCCCACATAGTTTCTACGGTCCCTTGATCTAAAACCGAGCTATAGTAACGGAAGAGTATTTTGACATAATTGTCGTTTATTCCTACCATTAGAAGAATGTTCTTTCAATTGTCTAGAACGTGGCCGGCTTGGCGATGTGGCGGTATCCCGTGATCCGTCAGCCCGGTGCCGCTGCTGAATAAAGTTACAAAGTTGATGTTATATTCTACAGCCTGGCTTTATTCGTCAGCCGGAACTGAGCCGATCAGCGAACTAAAAGCTGAGAATATATTCGTCAAGCCGCCATATTGCCAAACCGAATGTTGCCTGCAGTTATGTTCGTGGACTGTATTATCTTTTAAACAACGACTGATATTCATTCTCGTCTTTCATTTTTTCAATTAAATAGTCAACCCACTCTTTTGTGTATAAATAGTCGTTGTGCGGTTTGTCGTAAATGCAATATTTGGCATTTGTCTGGTCAGGGTGTTTTGATTTGCCGTCAGGTCTAACTTTGTATTTTTTCCAACAACGAATGTGAGTGTCAAAATTAAACTTGTCAATTTGGTTTTTAAGACGAGTGACTTTAGGATTTCCTAATGCAGCCTGAACTAACTTTACTACCTCTCCTGATTTAAGTTTGTCAACATTTGAAATACCTACTTCTTTAAACTTTACCATTGCAACGAATTTGCCTAATTCTGATTTTTGGTCTTCATTCAACTTATCATAGTTTACGAATTGAATTGGCAATGCCTCTTTACTTTGATGGTTGCCAACTTGTATTAAAAATGCCTTAAAGGTGTATTTACTACTTTCAAATACTTCTGTAGATACTGCGGAACGATAACTATTAATAAAGTCAACTACTGGCTTTGCGTTTGGATTGTGTTTTACTGCTTGCGCAAGAGATTTACTTGAAGGAAATAGTTGCAGTGAAAAACATAAACATTCTCTCAAGCAATACTTATTTCCAAATTTCATTTCAATTAATTCGTCAAAATTTAGAAGCATTGCTTGACACTCACCAAATATGTCGCTGTCAATTTCTGGTAAAGACTTATGCTCAATTTTATTTCTCAAAGGGATAAAAAACTCCAAATTCACTCTTACTGGATTGGTCGTGTCTGTTTTATAATATTGTCTCAGACATTCGTCAAGCTGCCAATAGTAAAAGTCGCCTTCACGTTTGAGATATCTTCCATTTTCCCCTTTATAAAATGGTTTAATTTTCTGTTGAAAAAAAATGGAATGGAAAAGAGCTGTCCAGGCTATATTCATTAGAGAAATAAATCCTCCTGACTTAAACTTTACTGCTGGCTTGTTATAGATTTCAACAGCCAGCAAAGCAGCGTCATAAGCTTTTTCTAATGAAACCTTGACATTATGTGGAAGTCCTCTCATAAGTTTTTAGGGGTCGCAAAAATAATTGCAGGCAACACATAAATTTACGCCACTCCGGGCATAAGTTTCAATTGATAATCAGCGGCATTTTATGCCAGAAATCAATCAAAAGAACGCAAAGCTTCTTACACCGCCTGCCACTGACAAAAAGCAAGGGCCAGGGCATATAAGAGAAGAGAAAATCCTCAAAATCATTGAAAATCAGCTCAAACCCTCCTTTGCAAAGCCCATTTGCTTGCAAACAATGCATACTGTCACTCTTACAATTGCAATCTTCTCTCTTACAATAGCAACAAACTCTCTTACAACTGCAACTTTCTCTCTTGCAATTGCAACAAGCTCTCTGACATTTGCAACGTTCTCTCTGATAATTGCAACAAACACTCTTGCAATTGCAACTTACTCTCTTACAATGGCAACAAACTGTCTTGCAATGGCAACTGTCGTTGCTGCAATCGGCAACTGCATTGCATAAATCGTAAAGGCTAACGGGTAAAAGGAAATAAGATGATAAGTAAAGACCGTCTTTTCCCGGCGATCGAATAAAAAAAGCCCCAACTACGTTAGTCAGGGCTTTTCTGCTTTTGGGTGGTGTGGGGCGGCCCCGAAACTTCGGGGGAACCGTCGCATCATTCAATAGCAATCTTATATTTTTCGAGAATAATTTCTTTAAACCGACCTAAGAATACTGTGTTTTCTATCAGGCTTCTAACAAAAACTTTCGATTTCATAGACTTTATATGTCTTTCTACCACTAATGCTTCAGTCCTGTTTTTTAGACTTAAAACCAGTTTAAGCTCCCAGTCTTTTGAATAAGAAGTACTGGCATTTTTATAAAATCCTGCATTGTGCTGTTTTGTTCTCTCTGCAGGATCAACACTTTCTCCGATATAATACTTATCGTGGTCAGTTGAATAAATAATGTAAACAAAGTGCATAAAATAACAAAAGCCCCAACTATGTTAAGTCAGGGCCATTTCTGCTTTCGGGTGGTGTGGGGCGGGATCGAACC
>DEHX01000134.1 GCA_002352145.1 Chitinophagaceae bacterium UBA2789 | reverse complement strand
CACTGTTTCAATATTGGTTAATTCTTTTGCTATAGCCTTTTCCCTGGCTATTTCCATCATTTCTTCGGAAATATCTGTAATCGTAACAACTCCATTTTTGATAATGGCTCCTATACTTAAAGCCGGTTCACCTGTGCCGGCGGCTATATCCAGTATTTTTTGGCCATCTTTTGGTTGTAAATAATTGATGATGGCTTCTTTCATTGGTTGCAGGAATTCCATTGTGACCGGATCCCATTTTTTCCAGCCTGCGGCAAACCTGTTCCATGATGCCTTTTGCTGTTCCTTTATTGCTTCTAAATCCTTGTTCATTTGTAATTATGGATCGGTTTAGATCATTTTTTCCATGATGATGAATTCAATAGGCCTGTTGGCAGTACCATACTTATTGTTTTCAAAGGGTTCTGTTTTTCCTGAATTCTTATAACCCAATTTTTCATACCAGGCTATCAGTTCATGCCTTGCAGAAATGACCCGCATATAAATGCTGTTACAATTTTCCTGGCGGGCATAAGCCTCTGCTTCTTTCATTAATTTTTTCCCAATACCTTTTGCCTGTAGCTCAGGCAAAACACTCAGCATGCCCAGGTAAAGTTTATTTTCTTTCTTTTGAAGGAAAACAGATCCTTCCAGCGTACCAGTTTCATTTTGGTAAACAAGAAATACAGCGCCGGGTGTTTTCATCAGTTCTTCCATTTGGTTTTTATCGGTACGAATATCGCCGCTTATAAGATTAGCCTCTGTTGTCCAGCCTTTCTTTGAAGCTTCACCACGGTAAGCACTATTGATCAGTGGCACAAGGTCAGGTATGTCGATTTGCACAGCCAATCGTATCATATAACAATTTTATTGGATTGAAATTAAGCATTGAATGATTTCAGAGCATAAAAAAACCGTTCCGCCTGGGCGGAACGGTTTATAGTGTACAACGTATTGTCAGAATCTCGGTCTGTTTCTGTCACGGTCTTCAAATCGGTCCCAGTCATCATCCCTGTCGTACCTTCTGTTGTTTTTCTTCTCCCGGATACTGATATTGCCAAAGCGGTCAATACGTATCATAACATCCTTGCGGCCGGTCTGGAAGAATGACCTGTTGATCAGTCTTTCTGTTCTTCCAAAATATCCCCTGCGCATTTCATATACTTTGATGCTGTGCTGGTTTCCGTAAAGTTCAGAAAGGCGGATGGTAATATTGTCGCCAAAGTAGCTTTTACCATCAATTATAATTTTGAAATTGTTGTTGCTGTTGATAGTAACCACAGGCCTTCGGTCAGCTGCCATCAGCGTTGCGGTCAGGAATAATCCTGTTAAGAGTGTAAACATTTTTTTCATGGCTTATGAATTTAATTGTCCTGTACTGCAAAGGCCGGGTAATTTGCGGTACGAATTGTTTTTACGACCCGGTTAACCTGAATAATTCAAAGCCGGTGCCAATATGACTAAATGAGGCAAAAGAAATGTTAACGAAATCCTCTTTAAACTACTAGTATTTATAAACGATTTCAAATGGAAGGTCCTGAGGTACCCAGGGTAATGTATATGGATTTCCCACATCAGTAAGGTTCTGCCATACGTTTAGTGCATTAAAAACCTTAGCATTCCAGTTTGAAAGTCCTCTTGATCCTTTAACTTTTATTGTAGGTGAATAGGAGTCACTATTGTCAATTCTATGAACTTGCCAGACCAGCCAATATGTTCCCGATGACAAAGTTTTTGAAACATTTGCAGATAACTTCCATGTATTGTTCAAAGTTTGGGGAGTTACTCCTGGTGCCGGGACTGAGCTATTCTGAATGATATACGTCATTGAGTCTGTAATTCCAGATAGCAAATTAGTTGTCAGATCACCAAATATAAGAGATGAGGCAGGCAGCGAAGGATCGCCATTCCAGATTTGCATTCTTAAAGAGTCAATAGGGGGTAATGGACCAGATGGCGCCATCACATATATAGAAATTTTGGATATCTGCCAGATCTGACCAGGGGGAATAGTAAAATCGTCCGCAGCTCTGTATTTTGCAAAATTACTTGTGCCGCAAGCAAAACCTATAGTGACATTTGTTACGCCTGTATTATCATGCTGTGCTTCACTCCATTTAAATCCACTGGGTGCGGTCACTCCGCTGTTAGTTGTTGTACCTGTGGCAATTATTCCATTATTATAAATACCATCTCTTAACGTTGGGGTTGGATTATTATCGGAATTTGACCGTTTGCTACATGAAGCAATGGCTATTAATAAAAGAAGAGAGGAAAGTAATCTTGAATACATAGTTCGAAAAATCAAAAAATAAAATTAAGGCAATTCTCTTTAGTTAATTATGATATCATATTTGTCCAGCAATCTCAATACACCGGGCAACGAAAAACTGGCTTTCCTGAGTTTGTTGAGGGTGGGGTCAATCGTGTAATTAAACGATGTACGCAGGTCCGCTTTTTCTAATATGGAATTTTCAAATTTTGCCAGGTGAAGATCACATTCGTTAAAGGTAGCTCCTGTAAGATCAGCATCAATGAAATCTGTCTCATGTAGACTACAACGGTTAAAGACAGTTTTTTTCATTCTCCGTTTATAAAATGAACTAAGGTTTAGTATACAATCCTCAAAACTTACGGTGAAGAGAAATTCATTTGTGGTTTCAAAATGCAGGCCCAGCATCTTGCAGTCGCTAAACCGGGTATCATTGAAGGTTGTCTGTATGATTTTGGCACCGCTCAGGTTGCAATCTTCAAATTCACATTCTGTGAAATTATAGCCTGATAAATTGGAACCAGAAAAGTTGCAGTGGGCGAAGCGGCAACCCTCAAAATCCGCTTTTGGGAGGTCGGTTATTGTAAAATCTGTTTTCTCATAAACCCGGTCGGTAATGTAATCTTTGCCCATTAGTGAATTTTAAGGGTGAAAATATCACAATTATTGATTTTATGACCCTCCTTTCCTCTTTAAACGGAAGGTAATAGGCTGCTAAACAATCCCTTAAAAACCGCCTCTTTTCCGTACCTTCGCCCATCCTAAAATTGAGGCAAGAACGTACATGAAGAATATCCGGAATTTCTGCATTATTGCACATATTGACCACGGTAAATCCACCCTGGCTGACCGTCTTTTGCAACAGACCAATACTATAAGTGACAGGGATATGATGGACCAGGTGCTGGATGATATGGACCTGGAACGGGAGAAGGGCATTACCATTAAAAGTCATGCTATCCAGATCAATTATAAACATACAGACGGGCAGGAGTATATCCTGAACCTGATTGATACTCCCGGCCATGTGGACTTTAGTTACGAGGTAAGCAGAGCCCTTGCAGCTTGTGAAGGAGCTTTGCTGTTGGTTGATGCTACCCAGGGTATACAGGCACAAACGATAAGTAATCTTTACCTGGCTATTGACAACGACCTGGAGATTATTCCGGTAATCAATAAAATTGATATGGACGGTGCGATGATCGAGGAAGTGGAAGACCAGATCATTGACCTTATCGGTTGTAAAAAGGAAGATATACTGCATGCCAGTGGCCGTACTGGTTTGGGTGTAGATAAGATTCTTGATGCTATTGTTACCCGTATTCCTTCACCCAAGGGAAACCCGGATGCCCCGTTACAGGCCCTGATATTCGATTCCGTTTTTAATTCATTCAGGGGTATTATAGTTTACTATCGTATCCTTAATGGTTCGATTAAAAAAGGAGATAAAGTAAAGTTTGTTTCAACCGGGCAGGAATACGAGGCTGATGAGGTGGGAATCCTCAAGCTGAAAATGACCGAGAAGCAGGAGGTAAAGACGGGCGATGTAGGCTATATCATTACCGGCATTAAAAATGCAAAAGAGGTTAAAGTGGGTGATACAATCACACTTGCCAATAATCCTAATCCTGAGCAGATAAGGGGCTTTGAGGAAGTGAAACCGATGGTATTTGCCGGTATCTTTCCCGTAAATACAGATGAGTTTGAAGAACTCAGGGATTGCATGGATAAACTGCAATTGAATGATGCTTCACTGACATACGAACTGGAAACATCTCAGGCTCTTGGTTTTGGCTTTCGTTGCGGCTTTTTAGGAATGCTGCACATGGAGATCATACAGGAAAGGCTGGAAAGAGAATTTAACCAGACGGTAATCACAACCGTTCCTAACGTAAGTTTTATTGCTTACACCACGAAAGGAGAGAAGGTAATTGTAAATAATCCGACAGAATTCCCTGATCCGGTAAAAACAGACAGGATAGAAGAACCATTCATCAAGGCACAGATCATTACAAAGCCTGACTATATTGGCAATATCATGACCCTTTGCCTGGGAAAAAGAGGAATCTTAATGAATCAAAGCTACCTTACCCAGACAAGGGTAGAGCTGATCTTTGAAATGCCCTTAACAGAAATCGTTTTCGATTTTTACGATAAGCTAAAATCACAAACAAGAGGCTATGCTTCGTTTGACTATCACCCGATCGGGTACCGTGACAGCGATATTGTAAAAATGGATATACTGCTGAATGGTGACAAGGTCGATGCTTTATCAGCGCTGATACACCGTAGCCGTGCACAGGACTTTGGCAGAAAGCTGTGTGAGAAGCTGAAAGAGTTGTTACCGAGACAACAATTCCAGATCGCCATTCAGGCAGCAATAGGGGCAAAGGTGGTAGCAAGAGAAAATATTTCAGCGATGCGAAAAGATGTAACCGCCAAATGTTATGGTGGTGATATCAGCCGTAAACGTAAACTGCTGGAAAAACAGAAAGAGGGCAAGAAACGTATGAGACAAATCGGAAATGTGGAAGTGCCGCAGGAAGCGTTCCTGGCTGTTTTGAAGCTGGATGATTAAGATTATTAAACATTCTATTTTGTAAAGGCATCTGATATGATGCCTTTTTATTTTAGTTTCGCTTCGGTTTATGAAATGGTCAGATATACTTAATTATCCTTTACGAGTCTTTGGACTGAAAGTAGTTAGGCTTTCGAAGCTTAAAGATTTGCAGGCTCTGTCAGGTTCTGTTGCAAGTATAAGTGATATCGAACAAGATGGTGAGTTTATGAGCATTTATGCAAAGGTTCGTGATTTTACACTTGTTGGGATAGAGAGGTGTTATGCTTTATATAAATCTGTTCAATATTTAATCAGCAATAATATTGAAGGAGATTTTGTTGAATGTGGTGTTTGGAAGGGGGGGAGTTGCATGCTTATTGCTTATACTTTGTTGCAAAAGAATGTGAAAGATAGAAATATCTGGCTCTATGATACTTTTGCCGGTATGACACAACCCGGTGAAAAAGATGGGGAAGTTGAAAAGGCAGAGTGGCTAAAACAAAAACTTACTGAAGAAAAAAATAACTGGTGTCTTGGAGAACTGGATGATGTAAAAAATAATTTGCTTACTACTGGATATCCGGCCGATAAATTAAATTTTGTAAGAGGAAAAGTGGAAGAAACGATACCACGGTTTATACCCAAAAATATTGCCTTGTTAAGATTAGATACAGACTGGTATGTATCTACCAAACATGAATTAGAACATCTTTATCCATTGCTGCAAAAGGGAGGTGTTTTAATAATAGATGACTACGGTGCCTGGGAGGGAGCCAGGAAAGCCATGGAAGAATATTTTAAAAGGAAGCCAGAAGTTTTTTTTCATAGGATTGATTATACTGGCCGGCTGGTTATTAAATAAGAATATTTTCTGCCCACAATTCGTAAATCTTGTCCGGAGAAAATCGCTGACTATTAACCCGTGCCACTTTACCCATTTGTAATCTCTTTATATCATTTTCTATTAGAGAACTTATAGCAGTGGTTAATTCCAAATAATTCTCTTTTTCAACAAGTATCCCGGTTTCATTGTTTTTAATGATATGTCTTGGCCCTGAATCGCAATCAAATGCAATACAAGGAAGGCCTGCAGATTGGGCTTCCAGTAGTGTCATTGGAAAACATTCATGACGGGAAGTCATTATATAAAGAGACGCATTTTGGTATTCATTTTGAATATCATGATTTGCAGGTAGTTGAAGTATGAGTTTGTTTTTCAGGTTTTCTTTTTCAATAAATTGTATCACTCTTTCTTTCATATCTCCATCACCAATCAATTTCCATTGCCAGTCAGGATGTTGCTGTAAGATCTCTTTAGCGGTCTTCAATAAGAGATCAGTTCCTTTTATTGCTGTCAGCCTGCCTACGGTCAGGATCAGTTTGTTGGTTAATAATGAGGGAGGCGAAACTTCAATAAAGTTGGGGATAACAACGGGTTGGTGGTTTATGGGGGCAAAAAGCTTTTTTTCATCATTATTTAAACAAACTACTGCATCCAGCCGGGGATACGTTAACCTGAATACTTTATTCCAGAAAACATTTCGTTGCAGTTCATAATAGTGGTGATGCTCCCAGGAAACAACTTTTGAGATTTTCCTTGCACCGGCTAAAATGGCTGCTACGGCAAATGGATATTCAGAGGCAATAACAATATCTGCGTTTAGACTTCTTAGTAGTCTTCGTAGTGTTAATACATCTGAAAGTAGTTTGATTTTACGGGATATTACATTGCCTTCCTCAGTTATGCCAAATGACAGCGGTTGTTGTATTATTTTTACTTCTTGGTCTATGGGATAAAACGATGTAAATGATTTATCAAGAATAGCAAGAGTAACCTTATGGCCTTTAGAGGCAAACAGGTTGGCAGTATTTACTGTTGCCCGTTCAATTCCGCCCGGCATATCAAGCCGGGAGCAAAGTATGGTGATATGTTTTGCAGTTGTGAACAGTTTGAAATAATTTCAGGACTAAATATAATATAACTAGGACATGAAAGTATTGATTGTGACAGAAACCTTAAATGAGGGAGGAGCTGAATTGTTTTTACTTAGGCTGGCAAGGGGGCTTATTACAGCAGGAGTGGAGGTGCAAGTGGTAAGCCTGAACAGTCGATTCGAAAATAAAGATATAACTTCTCTTTACCGGGATGTGCCAATTAATCGATTTTCGCTACCTTTTTTTGCTGTCATAGATTTTTTTGACAAAACGATACTACGGTTAGGGATCGATTTTTCTTTACGCTATTTTCTTCAGGGCAGACAGCTTAAAAAGCTATCTAAGGGTTTTGATATAATCCATAGTCATTATATACAAGTAGACTATTTGATAACAACTATTCGTAAAGAAATTACTTGCCGGCATATTGTTACAGTTCATGGAGATTACTCATCACAATACGATTCTTATAGAAAGGGGGAATTGCGCCTCTGGCTAAGATTGGATAAAAAACTAAAACAACTGAATAAATATGTAGAACAGTGGGTGGTCTTATCAGAAGAGCAGAGAAATTTTCTCAAAGAGAAAATGACTACTCCCGGGGAGAGGATAACAAAAGTGTATAATGGAATTTATGCTTATGAAACGGATATCAATCAGGAGAATGATGATGGAATATTTACCATAGGTATGGTAGCGAGAGGAACACAGCAAAAAGGCTGGCAATTGCTTATTGATACATTCCTAAGATTGCCGGCTAATTGTAATTTATTATTAGTTGGGAGGGGTGAATATCTTGATCGTTTAAAGTGCAATTACTCAGATGAGAAAAGAATTTTGTTCACGGGATTCCAGGCCGATACTGTTTCAATGATGAGGCATATGGATGTATTTGTACTGCCTACTTATTATCCATTTGAGTCATTGCCAAATGTCATAAGTGAAGCTTTGCAATGCGGCTTGCCTGTTGTAGCTACTGATGTTGGTGAAATAAGACAGATGATTACTGATGCTGAGACTGGAAACGAGGCAGGTTTTGTAATCAAAACAAAAGATCGGCAGCCTGATGCTGAAGAGTTATATGATAGGCTTAAATACTTGTATGATCATCCGGATGAAAGAATGAAAATGGCAGTGACAGCAAAAGCTGCTTCAAAGAAATTTGATATGGAGAAATGTATTGCCGCATATCAGCAATTGTACAGGAAACAACTTTCCTTAAATTTTAGTGAGATGTGATGCTATAAGCGGTACATATTTCTTTAAAGAGTAATTACATTCAACAAGGTTTCTTCCATTTTTACCAAGTTCCTGAGAAAGATGGTANNTTGTTCATTCCGACCGGTGAAACAATTACAGGTTTACCACAAGCCATGTACTGTAGCATTTTATAACTGCATTTACCCTTTGTTAAATCGTTATCAGGAAGCGGCATGATGCCGACTGAAAATTCATTTATTACTCCGTTCTCATTATCAGGTTGCCAGGGATGGAAAATAATCTGTTTATTATCAAATTTATAATTAGGAGGCATTTCAGTTGATATTATAACCAAACGGGCATCTTGATGATTTGAAAGAAAATCATACAATGTTTGTTTAATCAAATCCAGGTATGCAAAATTGCTCCTGGATCCTATCCAGCCAATGGTGAATCGATCAGGAAATTTGTATGTTGGGTACATGATTTCAGTATCAATAACCGTAGGAATAATATGAATGTTCGTATTGTACTTTTGAGCAAAGTCAGCAAGATATTCATTGCCAGCGAAAACCATACTGGCTTTTGAAATGGCTGTAATAACTTTGTTTTCACCTTCTGTTAGCCAAATGGCATCGTCATAATCAAAGACAAATGGCTTCTTATACTTATTCTCAAAGAAATTATGACATGGCAGTAGTAATCTATTTTGCCAAATAATATCAAAATTATATTGCTTAGCAAGTAATGGAAGTCTTGCAAAACTTTTAAAAAAATCAGCCGTTCGCCATTCATTTATGCCTGTAATTTTCCTGAGTCGATACATCCATGGCGCTGGATTTTTATCCCTGAGTGGATTAAAATATTTAACACTCATTTGTATGTTCTGCATGCTCAGTGGCTTCTTGTATTGCATAATACGGAATCTGGAAGCCGGATCAGTAGGAGAAGAAATAAGGCCAAGTATTTTCATTTAGAAAATAACTTTTTTAAAAGTTTAAATGGGAATAGTATAGCATTCCCAACACGATAGGTTATAGTTTGTTCAACATACTCTTTTGTTTCCTCCTGTATTCTGCTTATTGTGTGCGGATGAAGAAAAAAAGTATTATTAACATCAGGAAGTGAATAGTCTGACGCTAAAGCAACCCAATATAGCGGTTCGGGTTTAAGAATTGAATTTATGGAATTATAATCACCTGAATAATATTTTCTGGATTGTGTTTTTTCTTCATTTATTATGATAGACATAGAATGAGAACATTGTCCCAATAGTTTAATTTCTTTAAAAAAAGACTGCAACAATATGTAGAATTCATCTTTGTATAACTCTTTCAAGTGATAGGGATTCTTATAACCGGTTTTGTCACTATAGTTATACTTATTGGGCGTTGATATTAGCAATATTCCTTCTGGATGAAGGGCTCGTTTTAGTTCACTCATTGCTTTTTCATGATTGGATACATGTTCGAGTGTCTCAAAGCAAGTAATTAAATCAAAATACCCATTATCAGCAGGTATATCAAGAATTGAGCCTTTAATAAACCTGATTTTCTTGTCAAAATATTTCTTTGAAGCATTATTAATAGTAGTTTCATCAATATCTATTCCTGTTACTTCCGCGGCCAATTTGCTAATAAGATTACAGCCATACCCTTCCCCACAGGCAATATCTAGTACTTTTTTGTTTTTGCAAATTTCTGTTGCAAGAGCATACCTGTGCAAATGCTCCAGCATCACTTCACTTGTGATAGTTGTTTCAAGCCGTTCTCCAGTCCATGATCGTTTTCTGGCCATTTAATTCTCATTTCTTTTCAGATAACCACTTATATTAAAAGTCGAATTCTTTCCAAAAAAATCACACCATCTTCGTTCAATTGAAAATTTTTCATTGATGGAAAGAAATTCCTCAATAGCTCTTACGGGGCCACCATTATACTCTTTTTTTCTTCCTAAATTGTCAATTATCCCGTCTTCTACAATGTAATAGGAGCCTGGAGATACAAATGGTGATAGTTTTTTTAGAGCTGCCAATGAATCCTCATACATATGCGATCCATCTTCAATGACTAATATAGTTTTGAATTTGGATAATTCAGAAGTATCATAGTTCTCAAACCCATTTTTAAATAGTTTAATTCTTGTATGCGAGTGAAGAGAATAGTCTTCTTTATTTTCAGGTATGTCAATGGTGTGTAATTCACCTTTTTTATTCAACTCCAAAAGATCGGCAAGATAAAGTGAAGACCCTCCTGCATTAGTCCCTATTTCAATGATGAGATCTGGCTGAACTTCGAAAACAATCATTTGATAAATAACATAGTCGAATGGACATTTTATCGCAGGTACACCTTTATAAGTTACTTTATGATGACCTTCGTCAATATCTTTAAGTGCAAATCTTGTCTTTTTATCAAAACTGAACATATTTCAATTGTTTACTGATTCTACTTTCCACTTTAACATAGGTCTTACTATTCCCGGGAACTCGTCTGCATAATTGCCCCTGGCCGATAGCTTGCTGAAATCTGTAAATATTTCGAAACTGACAATATTATGCTCATGAACAAAAACGTCAACGGGGTTCGGGTTAAATAATGCATAACTAATACTAAAAATTCCATCAGGCAACAGGTTGCCGGGAATCCAGACTGTTGATTGATAAACACCTGCCTGTTTTTGCTTCATTCGCTGTGCACAGGCTACGTCATGTGAATTGAATATGTTGATATTTTCCTGGTTGTAAACATTTATTCCATGCGTAAATGCTACGTTCTCATTGAAGATTTCATATTCAGCAGAAATACCGATATCTTCAGTTGTATCAAATCTTGCTAAAACCTCATTTTTTGTATTGTGGACCCATACTTTGTTTAGACGGATATTTTGATCATAAGATAAAACACCATTAGACCAGCATTTTTCTGCATTTATTGCAAGATGTTTTGATATATACTCGGTAATAGTTTTTTCTGTATTTCCCTGGCTGACTAATTTTCCCTGGTTGAGCAGGATTGTTGCAGGACAAAATTTGCGAATGCTATCCATATTATGACTCACAAACAAAATCGTCCTTCCTTCACTCTTGCTTACTTCCTCCATCTTGCCAATGCATTTCTTTTGAAATTCCAAATCGCCAACGGCCAGCACTTCATCAATCAATAGTATTTCTGATTGTAAATGGGCGGCTACGGAAAAAGCGAGCCGCATCTGCATACCACTGCTGTATCGTTTTAGCGGTGTATCTATGAATTTTTCAACACCGCTAAAGTCAATAATCTCATCGAGGTGGCGATTGATCTCCGCTCTTTTCAGGCCAAGAATAGAGCCATTCAGGTAAATATTCTCCCGGCCAGTCAGTTCCGGGTGAAAGCCGGTCCCCACTTCCAGTAAACTGCCCACCCGGCCGCGGATAATTGCTTCTCCGGTAGTAGGAGGGGTAATACGGCTGATGATTTTTAATAAAGTGCTTTTGCCTGCACCGTTCCGGCCGATTATGCCAACCCTTTCGCCGGGCATAATATCGAGATTAATGTCCTGTAAAGCCCAGAATTTTTCGGAAGTCTTTTTTCTGCTAGAAAAAATATTTTTCACACCATGGGTGATAACATCCCGCAGTGCAATATATGGTTCTGCACTTGTCAGCTTATATTGCTTACCCAGGTTTCGTATTTCAATGGCAGGTTTCATCAGGCGAGGTCAGCAAAATAGCTTTCTGTTTTACGGAAATAAAATAGCCCGGTTATAAATAACAGCAGGCTGCTCGTTAATCCTATTATCAAGGTTGCGGCATTGGCCTCCCCACCGGTCAACGGTAAGCGGAACAGTTCAATAGCCGCATTCATTGGATTAACAGCCAGCAGGTATTTTAACCAGGTTTGTTGTATCGAATGCAAAGGGTAGATAACCTGTGATGCAAAAAATAAAACCTGTAAAAGAAACGGGATAGTATAGCGGAAGTCCCGGTACTTTACATTTAATGCGGCCAAAAATGTTCCCAGGCCAAATGCGGCTGTTAAAAGCAGGAATATTCCAGCCGGAAAGTATACAACTGCAGACCAGTGTACCGATTGCTGATATACTGCACAAAAAATAATAAAAATGATAAAGCCCATAAGGAAATCGAATAGTGCTACGAGTATTGATGAACCCGGAATGATAAGCCTTGGAAAATAGATCTTATTAATGATATTGGCGTTTTGTATCATGCTCTCCCCGGCATGTGATACGGAACTGCTGAACAGGTTCCAGCAGATAAGACCGGCAAGCACAAAGATGGGGTAGGCTTCCATACCGGTATCTATCTTCCATGTTTTGGAGAATAAAAAAGTAAAGATCAGCATCAGGCCAAGCGGTTGAATCAGTGCCCAAGCTATCCCAAGCCAGGTTTGTTTGTATTTTACTTTTATATCCCGCCAGGTAAAGAAATAAAAGAGTTCACGGTATTGCCATAACTCTTTCAAACCCAACGAAAATCCCGAAGCTGGCTTTATTCTATGAACGAAATCGGACATTGGCATAAAGATAGCCAATGAAGGCGTAAAGTGAAAAGGAGTTAATTGTCGTAATTGATCTGGCTTTTTTCTTTTGTCTTGTTTTTATCCGATTTTTCCTGGAGTTTCTGTTCGTTACGGTTTCCCTTCGGGTCCAGCAAAGGATCACCAATAGGGGCTTGTCCATCCTGCAGTTTAAAAGTAAAGACCTTATCTATATGGAGCCATTTACCATTTTCCCATTTATAACCTTCCTGGTCGCCATCGGGTACAAATGTCCAGGCCAGTTCAGGCTGATCTGTTTCTGAAATAAGGTGGTCAACGAGTATCATGTCCAGTTCCTCAATATAGTTAACCAAAACCCGGGCGCCTTTTTTAAACTCGGTACTGAAACGGTACTTTGGCGGCTTGGGAATGCTGTCCTGTTCGTAGCTGAAGAATGGGCCGCCAAAAACCGGCTCATTCCTTTCATTGAAAGTGAGTACTTCTATCCATTTCATACTGCTCTGGGCACTGTTGTAATCAAAGCCAAACAAGGTGTAATAATTTTTTCCCTTGTGCTGTGTCTTGACCATATTATAATACATGGCTCCGATCCAGTTGTTACGGTTGCGGACAGAATCTTCCGGCTTACTGGTGAATTCCGATACATCTCTCAACGGGAATAATTTTAGTGATCCGTCCGCTGTACGCATTTGTATGGCACCCCTTTGCCGGGAGTAGTAATCATCAAAAACAAGATTCCAGGTAATGATCCGGAAGGAAGTGTCGGGGGCATATATTTTGGCAACGCCCAATACAGAATCAAAAGGATAGTAGAAGGAATTTTTTACCTGCAGGGCCCTTACCAGCACTTTGGTAAAGGCACTGTCGGCGATCATACGGTCTTCGGTCAGGCTATCGGTAACGATATATTCGGCATACTCCTTTAATGTATCCTCTTTGGCCCTTAATTTTTTTAAATCTGCAGAACTGATCTTTTGAGCAGAAGAAGAAAAAGCCAGAAGTAAAATCGTAATTATGATAGTAAGTCGCTTCACCCGGGTTTATTTTAATCCAATTTGCTAAGATACAGTCAGAAAGAGATGAAACTAACGCCAAAAGGGTTGTAAAATTTTGTGAAGGATCATAAAGTCTTGTCAACAGGCAGACAGGCCCTGGCAAAATCAGCCAATGAACCGAAACGAAGGTCAATATCAGGGTGGGGGTAAGGTACTTCGGGATTAGTGGTGGCTGCAAATACTGTGTAAATGCTCGCATTACGGCCAAACTGCATATCACTTGGTTTATTCCCAACCACGATCGCTTTATCCAGGTCAATTTCGGAGAAGAATGATTGGGCATGAAAGGCCATACCCGGGTTGGGTTTTCTGTCAGGATGCTTGTTATCGGTGCTGGTACAATAATAAATATGGTCAATTCTGCCACCGGCGGATTCAATTTCTTGCTGCATGTTGAAATGAATATNNTGCCAGCAGGTGAAAGGTTTCTTTCACACCTTCATAAAACCTGAATTCTTCCCAGTTAAGGATATAATCTTCTTTTTTTTCATGATTGATCACCCCATCCCGGTCAAGGAAAAGGGTCCAGGTTTTATCAGTTTTTTCCAGATCAAGGGGTGCTTTTGCCAGTTCATTTTGTGCCCTGTTAAAATCTTCCGGTATGCCAATGTCTATGAAATAAGACTTATCCGTCATGCCATATATGCGCCGCTTGTTATATAGTTTTTCGAGATAATCTTTTTCAAAAGAGAATTTCTGCGGAAACTCTTCATCCATGAATCTTCCGGTATCCAGCAGGTAAAGGCCACCGTTGATATTTCCTTCTTTGTAGTATTGCTTTTCCTTAAAACTTGTCACTAATTTTTCCTTATCTGTTTCTACGACACCATAACGGTCAAAATCAGTCATGGGCTTAAGCATCAAAGTACAATCTGCCATGTGATGCATATGAAAAATGGCTGCGTTATGCAGGTTGGCCTTGTATAATGTATCGCCATTGGTTACTGCCACCTGTTTTTCCGTGGCTTTGGTGCAGGCCAATAAAATGGCGCCGCCGGTTCCAAGAGGCTCTTTCTCAATTGAACACTGATAATTGAGTGTGGGGAAATTATTTTCCAGGTATTGCTCAATGATCTCATGCATATGGCCAAGAGAAAAAATGAATTTTTCAAGCCCCTGGCTTCTTAAATAGTTAATAACATAGAAAAGAAAGGGTCTTCCCGCAACAGGAGCCATGCATTTGGGCAGATCAGGAACAGTATCACGGAGCCTTGTTCCTAAACCACCTGCTAAAATAATTGCTTCTTTAATCATAAAGACTGCAAAAAGTCTCCCTTTAAGAGAGATTTAGAGGGGTGAGAAATATTTTTCTTCTACCATCTGGCAGATAATATGCCCGATAGTAATATGGCTTTCCTGTATTCTTGGCGTATCTGTTGATGGTACATTGATAAGGTGATCGGCCAGCTCTTTCATCTTACCGCCTGTTTCCCCGGTAAAAGCTATGTTGATCATATCCTTCTTTTTCGCTACCTCAAATGCTTTAATGATGTTTTCTGAATTGCCGGAGGTAGAAAGCCCGATGAGTACATCAGCTTTTTCACCAATACCGTCAATCATCCTGGCATATACTAAATCGTAACCATAGTCGTTGGCTACTGCAGTCAGATAGGAAGTATTGCAGTGAAGGGCTTCAGCAGGCAATGCTTTACGGTCAGTATAAAATCGGCCGGAGAATTCAGCAGCGAGGTGCTGTGCATCCGCAGCACTGCCGCCGTTGCCGCAGAAATATACCCTGTTTCCATTTCTAAAAGCAGTTGTAATCAAGTCAACCACATTTCCAATGGTATCAATTAAACGGGCATCTTTCAAGATTTGCTCCTTTGTTGTTATAGATGCCTTGATGATTTGCCTGATTTTTTCCATAATAACCAATTAACGAATTAACCAGTAACTAAACTGTCCATGTTTTTAATCCATGCTCCACAAACTGGTAGTTGCGAACCTGCCCGCCAAAGTTCTCCAAACTTTTGATCACTTTGTACTTGGTATTCACAGGGCAGTAAAATATCATAAAACCGCCGCCGCCTGCACCGGATATTTTTCCGCCGGTAGCCCCGGCTTTTTTGGCTGTTTCATAAATATCTTCCATCAGGGTATTACTGATGCCCTCGGCCATTTGTCTCTTTTGCTGAAAGCCGTAGTCCAGGATTTCACCGATCTCGTTCAGCCGTCCTTTCAGCAAGGCTTCTTTCATCATCCGGGCCTGGTCTTTCAGGTGGTGCATTGCTTCTATTGACTTCTCTTTTTTCTCCGTTACATTTTTGCTTTGTTTCTTGATGATCTCTGCAGATTCACGGCTGGTGGAGGTATAATATAAAAGAAGGTTATTTTCCAGTTCAAACAAATGTTGCTGTTTTACCCGCAGGGGATTTACAATCACTTTATCATCTCCATAAAATTCCATGAAGTTGACACCCCCAAAAGTGGCCGCATATTGATCCTGCTTACCTCCAGCCAGTTTCAGGTCTATGCGTTCAATTTCGTACGCATAATGGGCCATGTCATATTCTCCCATCGGCAGTTTCAGCATTTCGGCAAAAGCACCAAGAATGGCGACGACCAATGTAGAAGAAGTACCTAAACCGGAGCCGGCTGGTGCATCTACAAAGGTTGACAGGCGAAAGCCCTGTTGTTTAACTCCATAATCTTGCTGAACCCTGTTATAAACTCCTTTCAGCAGGTCAAGTGTACCGTTAACAGGCAAGGAGGTATCCCAATCAAAAACCTGTTCTTCGTTTCTGTCGATGGCTTCAAGGATTATTTTATTTTCTGCAATGGGTTCAATCGTGGCTTTGGCATAAAGGGAAAGCGTAGCATTCAGGATAGCACCGCCGTAAAGGTCGCTGTAAGGACTAACATCTGTGCCTCCGCCGGCGAGGCCTATACGTAGAGGGGCTTTGCTTCTGTAGATCATTGACCGCTGATTGCACTGATTTTTTTACTATTTGCGCTGACCAGTTTCCACTGCTTCTGCAAGTTGTTGGATTGCCTTCACCAGGCTTGACCAGCTATACTTCTGTTTTTCATTGCGAAGATGCGGAATAAAATAATCTTCTCCTAATTGATAGAAACGCATAATGCCTTCTGCGATAGCTGCAGGATCAGGTTCAACAACCAGTCCCACTTTCTCATGCGGTACTAATGAAGGTAGCCCTCCGACATTGGTTACTACCATCGGTTTTTCAAAATGATAAGCGAGGGGAGTAACACCGCTTTGTGTGGCATTGCGGTAAGGTTGTATCACCGCATCGGCAGCACAGAGATAGTATTTTACTTCACTGTCGGGAATGAAATCGGTTCGCAGGATGAGCTGCTGTTGAATACCCAGTTTTTCTATTAGTTCTTTGTATGGCTTTTCGTCTTCGTAGAATTCACCGGCGACTAAAAGTTTGAGGTTGTTTAGGTGCGACATTGCTTCAAAAAGCAAATCAAGTCCTTTGTATTTGCGTATAAAGCCGAAGAATAGAATAATCTTTTCATTTGCAGGCAGGCCCAGGTGTTTCCGGGCTTCTGTTTTTGAAATGATATCCCCGAAATTATCATACAAAGGATGGGAGATCAATTGTGCCGGCTTGTTCTTTTCGAACAGGCGCAGGTCATTCATCACCTTTTCACTCATCGTGATGAAGGCATCACAGCTTTTTAAAAAATACCTGGTGAAAGGTTTGTCACCCGGTCTTTTTTCATGCGGTATTACATTATCGGCTATGCAGATGATCTTTGTGTGCTGATTCTTTCTTATCTGCCGGAGTATTGTTCCCAGTGAAGGACCCATGAAAGGCAACCAGAACCGGACGATAATTAAATCCGGCTTTTCTTTTTTCAGCCGGTTGCCAATCTTTATCCAGTTAAACGGGTTGACAGAATTGATTACTGTATTAATGACAAGATGCTCCGGAGCCGGTTCAGCCGTGTATTGTGTTTTGCCGGGAAAAAGAAAGGAGGGGTATTGCAGTGAGAAAGAATAAATAGAACATTCATGACCGTCGTCATTGAACTGTTTGGCCAGCCGCTGGTTGAAAGTAGCCAGGCCTCCCCGCAACGGATGGGCAGGTCCTATGATGACGACCTTTGCCATTACAGTCCTGTTTTCTTTTCTACGAGATAAGAATTTCTTGCCGGTGAATTACGGGATATCAGCTCACCAATAAAACCGGCGAGGAACAATTGCATACCAATAATAAGTGATGTTAAGGCCAGGTAAAAACCGGGTTTGTTGGTCAGGGCAAAACTGCTGTCAATGAATTTGGAAACGATCAGGTAAACGGCAATGCCTAAACCCAGCAGGAAAAACAAAGTACCCCAGAGACCAAAGAAGTGCATGGGTCTCTTAGAAAACTTGCCTACGAATGTGATAGAAAGAAGATCCAAAAAGCCATTTACAAAACGGTTCCAGCCAAATTTGGATACTCCAAATTTTCTTGCCCTGTGTTCTACCACCTTCTCACCAATTTTTTTAAACCCTGCCCATTTGGCCAATACCGGAATGTAGCGGTGCATTTCGCCGTATACTTCAATGCCCTTTACCGTACGGTTTTTATAAGCTTTCAGCCCGCAATTAAAATCATGCAGTTTGATGCCGGACACACTTCTTGTTACAGCATTAAAAAATTTGGAAGGAATATTTTTGGTCAGTGTGTTATCGTAGCGTTTTTTCTTCCAGCCACTCACCATATCATAACCATCTTCCATGATCATGCGGCGGAGTTCCGGTATCTCATCCGGGCTGTCCTGCAGATCAGCATCCATCGTAATCACCACATCACCGGAGGCGACACGGAAAGCTTCGTTTAAAGCTGCCGATTTACCATAGTTGCGCTGGAATTTGATGCCTTTGACGCTGGCGTTTTGGAAACGCAGTTTCTCAATTACTTCCCAGGAATTATCATTACTGCCATCATCCACAAAAATGACTTCGTAACTGTAGTTATGTTCAGTCATTACCTTTTCAATCCATGCGGACAGCTCAGGCAATGATTCTTCTTCATTTAATAATGGTATGACGATGGACAGGTCCATAANNGGTGTTTTGGAATTGGATTTAACGAGGTCCTCTTTATAAAGTTTTGCTGATTCCTCGGCGAATTCAGGATGCATTTTGCTGAAAACAGCGGTGAACAATACCATGATCAGTGTGACAATAATAAAACAGCGGAAGCCCTGGTTAAAATTGTCCCAGAACCTGCCGGTATATTTTTCAGAATTTTTGTAAGCAAGGATTGTCCAGATAATACCCGCTGCATATGCCACATACACCAGGTATTGAAAACTAGAATCGGCCGGCATACCCGAATAATAAGTGATCAGTGCGATGGCGATCATAGCTGCCGCAGTAATGGCTCCTTTCAATGCTGGTGATAGTGTCATAGTCTGTAATTAGGCAAGGATGATTTTCCCCTTAGTAATGATGCCAATGGCTTTGCCGGTCAGTTGTTTTCCGATAAATGGAGAGTTGGATGATTTTGATTTGAAATCCTTTTCATCTACTGCCCATTGCCTGGCAGGATTGAAAAGAGTGAGTGATGCCTTACTGCCGGTATTGATGGTTGCGGCATCCATACCGAAAAGTTTTCTTGGATTTATCGCCAGCAGTTCTACACATCTTTCTGTGCTGATGCCGGGAATAGCGGTATTCAATACTGCATACGCCGTTTCCAATCCAGTCATACCGTATTTGGCATATTCAAATTCGATG
>DEHX01000074.1:3741-7561 GCA_002352145.1 Chitinophagaceae bacterium UBA2789 | reverse complement strand
GGAGTGAATCCTAATCCCAGCAACAAACTTTCATCCCGGTAATAAGGACTTACGAAATCCTGTGGCTGCAATTGAAAAGCAGTTGCCAGTTGAATAGCTTCATGGCCACGGGAAGTAGAATGTACATACTTGCAAACGGAGCGGTTGGCTTCATAGGTTTCTGCCATCACTTTTGCCTGGCACATCAGCCGGTAAGCCCTTAATAATATAGTTGTATCAATCATGTAATAGCAAGCAGGTAAGAGGCAAAATTAAGGGAAAGGCCATGGCTGCAAAAGCAAAAACCGCTCTATATTCAGAGCGGTTTTCAGCAGGTAGTTTTGGTTCATTATTTTACTTCCAGTGTAAACATGCTGTCATCTTCGATGAAAGCTTCCAGTTCATCGCCTACCACTACTTCACCTACTCCGGCAGGTGTACCGGTAAAAATTACATCACCGATATTTACTGAGAAGTAATTAGAAATATAAGACACAATCTTGTCAAAGCTGTGTATCATATTTGAAGAATTTCCCTGTTGTACCAATTCTTTGTTCTTGTACAAGCAGAAATTAATATCCTTTTTGTTTTTGATATTGGCAATAGGCACCCATTTGCCAATTACAGCTGAATTGTCCCAGGCTTTGGCTTTTTCCCAGGGTAACCCTTTTTCCTTCAGCTCATTTTGGATATCTCTTGCTGTAAAATCTATTCCTGTAGTAATGGCATCGTAATATTTACTGGCAAATTTCTCTTGTATATATTTTCCGTTCTTGCTTATACGTAATACAAGTTCACATTCATAATGGAGTTCGTTGGTAAACTCAGGATAATAAAACGGGGTATGTGGCTGCAGCATGGCACTTTTAGGCTTCATGAAAATTACCGGTTCATCCGGTACCTCATTACCCAACTCAGCAGCATGTGCTACATAGTTTCGACCAACACAAAAAATCTTCATAAACAGGCAGAGTTTAAATTAAATACACCGGATAGGAGCACTCAAACTGGTGGTTATCCCATGTATCAATTGGTAATCAATAAGTCTATTGGATTCTAAAACCCGGGCCGTGAAAAAATGGAGTTGCAGAAAGTAAGGCCGGGGAGCTAAAGTAAGTAATCAATCTGATTTCTCATAGCGAATAGACCTGATTATTTACCTGGTTCATCGCAGCGGTAATACCCTGTGTGGCAAATATTTCAATGGCTTCAACGGCTTTTCCGATCTTCAGTTTCACCAGGGGCTCCTCATCTTTATTCCATTTACTCAAAACAAAATCAGCCTGGTGGCCTTTTGGATAATTATTGCCAATACCAAATCTCAGTTTGGGATACTCGGTAGTGGCCAAAACCTCCTGGATGCTTTTTAAACCATTATGGCCGGCATAGCTTCCTGATGGACGGATTCTGAGTTTTTCCAGGGGAAGGGCGATATCATCCACAATAACCAGCATATTTTCCGTGGCTATCTTCTCTTTTTCCATCCAATATTTCACTGCTTTTCCGCTAAGGTTCATGTAAGTTGTAGGGCAGATACAAATAAAATTTTTGCCCTTCCATTTTACCTGGGAAAAATAAGCCAGCCTGTCAGTTACAAATGCACCACTATGTTTAAGTACAAATGCATTCACCACATCAAAGCCGATATTATGCCTGGTATGTGCATATTCATTGCCAATATTCCCTAAACCAACGATCAGAAACTTCATAACTGAATTCAAATATCGGATTAAGAAAAGAAAAACCCGTCAGGCAAAGCGAGACGGGTTTTATTATTTTTTTGAAAGATATTACTTCTTCGCAGCAGGAGCAGCAGCGGGTGCAGCAGCAGCGGCAGGCGCAGCGCCGGCAGCAGGAGCAGCAGCTTCTTCCTGTTTCAACTGTCTTGTCAGTACTACTGAAGCGATAGGAATACGGGGAGAGTTGAGTATCTCATAATTCTCTTCCTTTACATCTTCTACCCTGATATTTCCGTTCAGTTCCAGGTCATCGATTGGAACTTCTATTTGTGCTTTCAGGTACTTTGGATAGGTTTTCACTTTCAGTGACTTCATCTTGGTAACCAGCTTACCGCCATCCTTTACACCCTTTGATGCTCCAACGAACTTCAGGGGAATGTCAGCGATTACTTTTTTATCCTCAACCAGCTCCAGCAGGTCTACGTGGATAAGAGAGTCATTTACTTTGTCAAACTGCAGGTCTTTCAGAATGGTTCTGTACGTTTTACCATCTAATACTACTTCAGCGATCTGGAAACTTGGTGTGTACACTAAATTTTTGAAAGCCGCAGCAGGAGCCTGGAAATTGATCTCCTGAGAGCCGCCATAAATTACACCAGGCACCAATTCCTGAGAGCGGAGTTGTCGGGTGGCGCCTTTGCCGAATCCGGTCCTCAGTTGTCCTTCGATTGTAATTGTTTTCATTTGTTATGTTGTTTTAAAATTTACTTGTCTTTTCGCTGCGAATGAATAAAGAGACTGGTGATACTCTTGTTTTCATATGCATTTCGTATAGCTACCGCAAAAAGTTCAGACACACTTACTACTTTGATCTTTGAACTTTCTTTTTTAAGTGGTATGGTATCACAAACCACCAGTTCTTCCAGTACACTGTTTTCAATATTCTCATATGCTTTGCCGCTCAGTACCGGGTGGGTGATCAATGCCCTTACGCTTCTTGCTCCTTTTTCTTTTAAAAGACCTGCACTTTTTGCCAGCGTACCGCCAGTATCACATATGTCATCAATCAAAACCACATCCCTGTCGGTCACATCACCTATCACTACCATGCTGGCGATCTCGTTGGCCCTTTTACGGTGCTTATCACAGATAACCATTTCTGCATTAAAGTAGCTGGCAATCTCCCTGATGCGGTTGGTTGCTCCTACGTCAGGGGCCGCAAAGGTAAGGTTTTCCAGCCTCAGATTCTCTATGTAAGGGATAAAAACTGCATGGCTGTCCAAATGGTCAACCGGGATGTCAAAATAACCCTGGATTTGTGGTGCATGGAGGTCCATTGTGATTACCCTGTCGGCCCCGGCTGCTACTAACATATTGGCAACCAGCTTACTACCGATTGCTACCCGTGGCTTATCTTTCCTGTCCTGGCGGGCATAGCCATAATAAGGGATCACAGCAATGACCTTGTCTGCCGATGCCCTTCTGGCGGCATCGATCATCAGGAGCAGTTCCATCAGGTTATCAGAAGGGGAAAAAGTGCTCTGAATAAGGAAAACATAGTCTCCTCTTACACTTTCCAGGAAAATGGGGCAAATCTCCCCATCGCTGAACCGCTGGATGTTGACCTTTCCCAGCTTTGTACCATAACGTTTACAGATTTGTTCGGCTAGCTTTTGCGAGCCGGTTCCGGAGAAAATTTTGGCATATTGCATGACAGGAAAATGTGCGGCGAAGATATTATTCTCCACCCAATCGCCACAGTATGCCGCAAAAAATATTGACCCTAAACAGCCAATTAACGGGAAGCCATCTCCGTTGGGCCTTTTACAGGCTTTTCAACCGGAGCCTCCTGCTGCTGGCCTAGTTTTCCCGGGCTTGCATTACAGCTATAAAAAAGTGTGGAGCAAATGAAAATGGAGAAAACAATGGCCACCACATATACCACTGCAAAAAAAAGAACCGGGTGCAGTGAACCCACAGGGCTAAATGTCTTGGTTTTCATATCTACCAGATTTTAGTGTTTTTCAAAGGGTGGATCCGTTTATTGGTGACCTGGTACAAATACCACTTTCGGGTATTGTCAGGGATAAAATTATTGGCTAACCTTGTTTTATGCAAGAGCACAAGTACTCAATTAAGCATTGGGCAAAAGACGACCGCCC
>DEHX01000074.1:2856-3671 GCA_002352145.1 Chitinophagaceae bacterium UBA2789 | reverse complement strand
GCCAATCCATTGCAAAAAACAATCATCAGCACCAGCAGGGATATTGCTGACTATCTGCAGACCCGGCTAAAAGATTACCGGCATGAGGTTTTTGCTGTTCTCTTCCTGAACAGGGCCAATAAGATCAACCATTTTGAGATTATCAGTGAAGGGGGCATAACAGGCACTGTAGCCGACCCCCGGATCATTTTAAGGAAGGCGTTAGAAGCGGACGCCGTCAACATAATTCTCTGCCATAATCATCCCTCAGGCAGCCTGAAACCCAGCCGGGCAGATGAACAGCTAACATCTAAGATAAAGGAAGCAGCAAGACTGCTTGATATTGCCGTAATAGATCACATTATTGTAAGTGAAACGGGGTATTACAGTTTTGCAGACGAAGGGCTGATTTGAGTCGGGAGTCGATAGTACAGAACTTTGAAAAGTAGATTCACTGACAGGCAAAATATGTTTTATGGGAGATTATAAAGATCTGCATGCATTTAAAAAAGCATATGACCTGGCAATGGAGATTTTTGTTCTATCGAAAGAATTTCCTCCGGAAGAAAAATACTCGCTAACTGATCAGATCAGAAGATCTTCAAGATCTGTTTGTACTAATATTGCTGAAGCTTATAGAAGAAGACGATATAAAGATTACTTTCTAAGCAAACTCAATGACTGTGAATCAGAAAATGCCGAAACACAAGTATGGCTTGATTTTGCAAAAGACTGCGGCTACATCTCAAATAAAAAACATATTTATCTATCAGCGAAAAATGATGAAGCAGGAAAATTAATCTGGTATATGATTAAAAACCCGGATAAATTTCGTT
>DEHX01000074.1:0-2775 GCA_002352145.1 Chitinophagaceae bacterium UBA2789 | reverse complement strand
GCATGTGAATGGGTAATAATGGCCAGGTTGGCGTAAGCACCTTCAGCAATTTCTTCTGATATTTCAATATTCAGTTGGTTTGGGATCGGCTGCTGATCGTTCATATCGGTATTTGTAAGGTGAATTAATTATTCAGGGTGGTGAATACTTTGATAAGCGTTTCTTCCGGGTTCATAGAAAAAGCATCTGAAGTAGCAATACCTGATACATCCTTAATGCCTTTGAATTCTTTGGTCACAAAGCCGGGATTGGCTTTTAGTTTTTTGATTCCCTTTGATGTGTTGTCAGAATAATAATAATCGTATGTCATATCAAACTGCCTTAATTCTGACTGCACATAGTTGGTAGACACATAGCCCAGCTCCGATTTATACCTTTTATATAAAGAAAACCTGCCCCCGCTTACAATCTCCTGGTAATAAAATTTATCCGTTGCTCCTATATGCGTGGCATAAACAAACTTTATGGGTTTAATGATTCCCACTTCAATATTATCATTGATCACAAAAGAATCAACCGTTCCGGGTTCTTTCACTAAGGGTTTATCAGGGTTAGCAGAAGAGTAAAACTCAACTTCCTGGTTGTATGTATTATAACTGAGATAAATATTATAGGCTTTAGCCTCCGTGCTGAATAAATTACCCTTATTTTTTTCTCCAAACAGGTAAGAAGTGCCCACCACCCTGAAATTGCCAATTACTTTATAGACCCCATCACCGGTTCTTTCACGGATAAGCCTGTTGTAATTAAGGGCATTGTCCATATACCCAGATTGGGCCACTGCTGCACTGCCGATAAAAAGAAGAATAATAGAAATAATGTTACGCATGATAAGAATTTGATTAAAGACGAATTAAATGCAAAATAGTTTACTGTTCATTTAAAGAATTAAAGGCTTTAATGAGTGCTTCCTCCGGGTTGGCGGTAAACATATCAGCAGTAATTACTGAAGAAAGATCTTTTACATCTTTAAATTCTTTAATTACCGATGGTGCATTAGCTTTTAATTTTTTCAGACCCTTATTGTCTCTGGCGGTATAATAATATTCCACCTGCAGGTCAAACTGGCGTAACTCTGACTGAGCAAGGTTGGTACCTACATATCCTAAATCAGACTTATACCTTTTATACACACTGTATTGCCTGCCCGCAAATATTTGCTGATAGTAGAATTTATCCTTGCTGCCTAAAGCCGTACCATAAATAAACCGGAGATTTTTTGAAATACCCAGCTCTGTATTGCTATGGATCGTAAAGGAGTCCACCGTGCCCGGCTCCCTTACAAGCGGGGTGTTAGGGTTGGAAGTAGAATAAAACTCAACCTCCTGGTTGTAGGTGTTGTAGCTTACGAAAATATTGTATGCTTTAGCTTCCGGCGTAAACATATCTGCCTTGTGGTGTTCTCCAAAAAGATACTGTGAACCTATAACCTTATATGGACCAATAAGTTTGTAATTGCCATCTGCAGCTTGTTGCTGAAGTAACCTGTTGTGGTTCAAAGCAGGGTCGGTCCAGCCACGGCTGTCCGGCGCCCTTGATACCATTGTGTTTGAGTTACTTGATAAAGCGACTGGATGTTGTAGCTGTTGTGCATTAAGACTTTGAAAACAAGCAAAAAAGAGTGACAGCAAAAGGAATCCAAAATACTTTTTCATGCTATTTACTTTCATCAAATGTACAAAACAGCAGCGGCCTGCAGAACTTATTGATTTTTTTACCAATACTTTAAAAACAAAGGGCTGCCTTTTAGGCAGCCCTTTGCAAAATCATACTACTCTAAAAATTATCTTGGTCCAAGGTAGCGAAGGGTATCAAAGAATGCTCTTGCTCCAGGATTATTGTTATACCACCCGTAGAAATAAATGATCTTATCAGTAGGATCATAACGGCTGCCGGGTCCTACTGTTGTAGGAAGTGTTGTAGCATAAGGCGTCCAATCCCAACCTGTCATAACGTTGGTATTAAGATCAAAGATGAAGTTAGCTGTAAAACTACCGTAGTAAGTGGTACCACCGTTAAGCGGATGTGCAAGACCACCTAAAGCAGGCCAAAACATATTCACACTGTTTGGACCCGTAGTAATCATATTTACATTCTCATCATACGGCAGATCCAAAGTTGGCCTGTTATGGTAACCTCTCAGGTTATAACGACCATCATACTTATTCTTGATAGTAAACTCAATCATCAGGTTCTTGAGGTTGCCTGCAATTACATAATTACCAGAAACGGCTGAAATCTTAACACCTACTCCGTATGATGCATTGGGATCCAGCATTAAAGTGCTTGGTACATTGATAGCTATCTGCGCATTTCTGCCACCAGCTGGTATAGTTACAGTTGTGCTCTGCAGCGTAAACAATGAATAGTTCATTACCTTAATGGCAGTGCCATTAGCGGTATTGTAATCCTTAACGATCTGGGAATCCAAAGCCAAAGTAACCTGGATATCAGATGGAGCTGTAATACCTGCATTCAGGTTTACAAACAGGATATCATTCACTACCTGGCTAGAACCTGACACATTCAGACCTACAGTGTTCTTTTTATTGGCAGCCAGGGGAAACCCTACTCCCGGGGGCTGTGTATCAGGGTCGTTGATACCATACTCATTATTCTCAAAGCCTTTGTCTTTCAGACAGCTGGTAAAAGCGACCGAAAGGGCAATGATTAAGGTGGTCGTTGAAAGTATTTTTTTCATATTCATAAATTTAAGAGTGTATGATTAGTTGATGTCCCAGAATATTTTTGTATACCTGTCGATTGTACCCTGTG
>DEHX01000140.1:4773-6081 GCA_002352145.1 Chitinophagaceae bacterium UBA2789 | reverse complement strand
GTATTCTTGAAATCAACTTTTCTGCCCAAACCATCGGTTAACTGGCCATCATCCAATACCTGCAACAATATATTGTAAATATCGGGGTGTGCTTTTTCAATTTCATCCAGCAGGATGACACTGTATGGTTTGCGGCGAACCCTTTCAGTTAATTGGCCGCCTTCTTCATACCCCACATAACCAGGAGGGGCGCCTATTAAACGGCTCACGGTGAACTTCTCCATGTACTCACTCATGTCAATACGGATGAGTGCATCTTCCGAATCGAACATATGACGGGCCAGTGACCTGGCTAACTCAGTTTTACCCACACCGGTTGGCCCCAAGAAAATAAATGTACCAATGGGCTTCTTGGGATCTTTCAGGCCCACCCTGTTCCGCTGAATGGCTTTCACCACTTTCAGGATGGCTTCATCCTGGCCAATGACCATACCCTTCATATCGTCCGCCATCTTGCGCAACTTCTCAGTTTCCGCCTGCACCATCCGCTTCACCGGGATACCCGTCATCATACTTACTACTTCAGCAATATCTTCTTCACCGATCGGGTAACGTTTGTGCTTACTTTCTTCTTCCCAATCTGCTTTTGCTTTTTCCAGTTCTTCCTGTAAACGTTTTTCGGTATCACGCAGTGATGCTGCTTCTTCAAACTTCTGGCTCTTNNTGCACCCTTGCACCTACTTCATCCATCACATCAATGGCCTTATCCGGAAGCAGCCTGTCGGTTACATAGCGGTCACTCAGCTTCACACAGGCATCAATCGCTTCCTGGTCATAATTCACATTGTGATACTCTTCGTATTTCGACTTGATATTATTAAGAATTTGAATCGTGTCGTCCACACTTGGCGGATCTACCATTACTTTTTGGAAACGGCGATCCAATGCACCATCTTTTTCAATGTACATTCTGTATTCATCCAGCGTAGAAGCACCAATACACTGCAGTTCACCTCTTGCCAATGCCGGTTTGAAGATGTTGCTGGCATCCAGCGAACCACTGGCACCGCCGGCACCCACGATGGTATGTAACTCATCAATGAAAAGAATCACATCCCTGTTCTTCTCCAGTTCATTCATAATGGCTTTCATCCTTTCTTCAAACTGGCCACGGTACTTGGTACCTGCCACCAGTGCAGCAAGGTCCAATGAGATCACTCTTTTATCAAACAGCACCCTGGATACTTTGCGCTGTACAATACGAAGTGCCAAACCTTCTACAATAGCTGTTTTACCCACTCCGGGTTCACCGATCAAGATTGGGTTGTTCTTTTTACGACGGGATAGAATTTGTGAAACTCTCTCGAT
>DEHX01000140.1:0-4658 GCA_002352145.1 Chitinophagaceae bacterium UBA2789 | reverse complement strand
GAAAGCATCAGGTGTTCTGTTTCCACGGTTGCACTCTTCAGTGCTTTAGCTTCCAGCACCGTTACCCTTATAACTTTTTCTGCCTGCTTCGTCAATGGCAGGCTGTTGATATTCGCAATATTCTTTCCTGTTTTATCTTTCACCGCCAGTTCTATTTCCTTTCTTAATTCATACAGATCTACATTGAAACTTTTAAGGATACGGACGGCTGTGTTATCTCCTTCCCTGATCAGGCCCAACAATAAATGTTCGGTGCCGATAAAATCATTGCCAAGCCTCAAAGCCTCCTCCCTGCTGAATGAAATAATCTCTTTTACCTGTGCTGAAAAATTATTATCCATTTTTAGATAATTAGTTGTTATACAATATTAACGAATAAATTTGGTTCTTGTTTTCCCGTATTTATAAACGGATTGTTGATAATTTAAGTTGTTTAAAGCCCGGCATTTTACCACTTTACCAGCTGTTCAAATTGCGAAGAAAGGAGGGCGGGAAAAAGGCGTAAGCTTCAACAAAATAAAAGATCCTATTATGCAGGTCAAAACCGATACCAAAGAAAGATTTCATGCCATCACCGTACTGGAGCCAGCGTTAACTGCTACAATGACAGACGAACTTGGGGATTGTTTGCTTCCATTCCTCCAAAATGACGTTAAAAACCTGGTGCTCATTTTAAAGGAAACGGTTTCCATTGATATAGCCGCAGCAGAGAAGCTGGTTAAGATACAACAGCAGTTTTACGAGAACGGGGCATCCTTTGTCATATGTGAATTACAAAAACAGGTGGAAGATTTCCTGGATCAGCAGGAACTGCTGGAATTGATGAATGTAACCCCTACTGAAAGTGAGGCATGGGATATAGTGCAGATGGAAGAAATAGAACGAGACCTGATGGGCGATGAATAACCATGCAGCATTAGTACCTAAACATTAGTCTAAAGAAAAACCATTACACACCCAATCACTAACCAGTTCATGTTTGCAGTTACGATCCTCGGCAACAACTCAGCCGTACCGGCCTTCGACCGTCATCCAACCAGCCAGGTGGTGACACTCGACGGCACCAATTACCTCGTCGATTGCGGGGAAGGTACCCAGATACAGCTGATCAATTATAAAATTCGCCGGAGTAAGATCTCACATATATTCATTTCCCACCTTCATGGCGATCATTATTTCGGTTTAATAGGATTAATAAATACACTCAGTTTACTGAGCCATCAGCAGGAAATGCACCTGTTTGGCCCGGCGCCTTTGAAAGANNACGGTTAAGTGTTTTCGTACCAATCATCGTATTGAATGTTACGGTTTTTCTTTTACCCAAAAGAAACAGCCCCGCAAACTAAACCCGGAAAAAGCAAAAGAATTTGAGATACCCTCCTCTTTCTATGAAAGGTTGACACAGGGGGAAGATTATACCCGAAAAGACGGTACGGTTATAAAAAATGAACTAGTAACAGAGCCCGGTACCGCCGGAAAACGATATGCTTTCTGCGCCGATACAAAGTATGATGAATCCCTGATTCCGCACATTGAGGGATTTGATCTTATTTATCATGAAACAACCTACCTGGATAACCTTCGGGAAAGAGCTGAAGCCAGATTTCACTCCACCAGCAAACAGGCAGCCATGATCGCTAAAAAAGCTGGCGTAAAAAAGTTGCTGATCGGGCATTTCAGCAGCAAGTATGATACACTGGAAGAATTTGAAAAAGAAGCAAGAGAAGTTTTTCCTGATACAGAGCTTGCGTTAGAAGGAGTTGCTTACACTATCTGATCAACGGAATAGCCATTGGTAAAACAAAGGAAATTCCTTTCGCCATGTTGATTCATTATGTTTTCCCTCATCCCGGATCACGGTTTCGAGCTGTGCATGTGACACTGCCGCCAGTTCACCAAATGCTTTCACCATAAGCGGCACCATGGTTTCATCTTCTTTCTTACCGGCATAAAAGAATACCCTGCCTCTTACTTTACTCCCTTTTGATCTGATATCATCATAAATAGCGGGAGCCACCCAAAAAGCCGGGGAGAAGATTCCGGCACCACCAATTTTTTTTGGATACTTAAGCAAGGCATACATCGAGATCAGCCCTCCCATCGAACTGCCGGCAACAAAAGTTGACCCCCTGCCCCGCTCTGTCCTGAATTTTCGGTCTATATATTTCTTTAGTTTTTTCACCAAAAAGTCGACATATAATTTGCCTTCTCCTTTGCCAAATCGTTCCATATCATAAGGTGAATATTCATTTAACCGTTTATCACCTCCATGATCAATAGCAACAACAATGCACTTTTTGGTTTTGCTTGTATCCAAAAATTCATCTACTCCCCATTCTCCGGCATAAGCGGTGGTGTCCTCAAACACATTTTGCCCGTCATGCATATACAAAACAGGATAACGTTGCTTTGAAGTGGCATAATCAGCAGGAAGATATACCCAAACCCTTCTTGTTCGTTTTAGCTGAGGGATATAAAAAGAAGTATTAATAATGAGAACATTTGAGCTGGCTGTACTTTTCTTTTGTTTCATGGCAGACATGTCTTGCCAGTCCTCTATTTCTATTGTGATGGAAGTGTCACTTTCCAGCTTCAAAAACCGGTTGGCAATATTTTCTCCGCCTCTTTTGCATTCCACTTTATCCCAGCCACCCCGGGTGATCTTATACTCGTACATGCCAGCAGGTAATTCAAGAATGAGAAAATAGTTTCCTTTCTGATCAGTACTGAACCTTGCTCTTTCATCTTTAGGGTTCCAACCGTTAAAATTACCAGCCAGGTAAATATTGCCGGTTTGCTTATTTACCCCTGGTAATGACTGAATAAAAAAGTGAACTTTATGCTGAGCTGAAAGCAACTGCAATTGCAATAAGAAAAAGGATATTGTGAAAATCCTGTACATCAGCATTTAACGATGATTAATCTTCTGCCTGTTTCATCAACTCTTTTATTTTTCCTAGATGTTTGTCACTGACAGCAACTACCGGAAGGCGAAAAGTATTTTTACAAAGCCCCATTTCGATCAAATAAGCTTTAACACCGCTTGGGCTTCCCTCGGCAAACATAGAAGCAATAATATCAGTGTATTTAAAATGAAGCAGCTTTGCTTTATCATAATCACCTTTCAGGCAAAGGCGTACCATCTCTGAAAATTCAAACGGATACGCATTGGCCACTACCGAAATCACACCTTCAGCACCCAGGGCTATCATGGGTAAGGTTATGGGATCATCGCCGCTGATAACCATAAAATCAGCCGGTTTATATTTCAGTATCTGGTTGATCTGGTCAAAATTGCCACTTGCTTCTTTGGTCGCAAATATGCTTTTACATTCATGTGCAATTCTTAACTGTGTATCTGCAGTAACATTCATTCCGGTACGCCCCGGTACATTGTACATAATGATGGGAAGCGGAGTTGCGGCATCCAGTGCTTTGTAATGCTGAAAAATACCTTCCTGGTTGGGCTTATTGTAATATGGTGAAACAGAAAGTATGGCATCATAACTTTTCAGGTCAAATTTTTTGAAACCATCAAGTACCTCATGTGTATCATTACCTCCGATACCCGCCACCAATGGTACACGGCCGGCCACTTGTCCGGCCACAAAAGAAAAAACCTCTTGCTTTTCATCCCCATGTACCGTAGCACTTTCCCCGGTGGTACCTAATACTACCAGGTACTCAACTTCTCCTTTGATCCAGAATTCAATCAATTGACCAAAACTTGCCCAGTCAATTTTACCATCCTCATGAAAAGGAGTAACAATGGCAATTCCCGTTCCGGTGAACTTTTCTCTCAGTGACATTGTGTAATTATTGTAAAGTGAAAAAACGATCCTTTAGAACTCTTCCCAAAAACCCATTTTTCCGAATTTTTCGATCCTGTTGTTTACTCTTTGTTCGGCAGGTATTTGCTTTAATTCTTGCAATACCGGTTTCAAATAATTCTTGAGTATTTGGCCTGACTCATTATAATCCCAATGAGCGCCGCCTGGTGGTTCAGGAATGATGCCGTCAATTAGGCCAAAGCCCAACATTTTGTCTGCTGTTAACTTTAGTTGTTCAGCTGCCACTTCTTTTTTATCCCAGCTACGCCAAAGAATGGATGAGCAGCTTTCCGGGCTGATTACAGTATACCATGTATTTTCCATCATAAATACCTTATCCCCCACACCAATACCTAAAGCTCCGCCACTGGCCCCTTCCCCTATTATGACGCAAATAACCGGTACTTTCAGACGGATCATTTCAAAAATATTGCGGGCAATAGCTTCACCCTGGCCTCTTTCTTCAGCCTCCAGGCCGGGAAAAGCACCCGGTGTATCAATTAATGTAATGATAGGCTTATTGAATTTCTCAGCCAGCTTCATCAGGCGCAGCGCCTTCCTGTATCCCTCCGGATTGGCCATCCCAAAATTCCGCATTTGCCTCATTTTGGTATTGATTCCTTTTTGCTGACCAATGATCATCACCGTTTCACCATCAATTGATGCAAAACCTCCTACCATGGCTTTATCATCTTTTACATTCCGGTCGCCATATAACTCCACGAAGTTTTCCGTCATCTTATCGATATACTTCATCGTATATGGCCTGTCCGGGTGACGGCTTAGTTGTACCCGTTGCCAGCTGGTGAGGTTTTGCGTAATTTCTTT
>DEHX01000167.1 GCA_002352145.1 Chitinophagaceae bacterium UBA2789 | reverse complement strand
AGGCCATCTTTGGCCAATCCGTCAATTAATGAGACATTCCCATATTTATTGCCCCATCTCACACTATCAGCATAAAAAGGAACATTACTCATACTTTCCATACCACCGGCTATAATGATATCGGCATCTCCTAATAAAATACTTTGTGCAGCCTGTGCAATGGCTTTCATACCGCTGGCACAAACTTTATTAACTGTGGTACAATTCACCTCGTTTGGTAATCCGGCAAACTTAGCCGCCTGCCTTGCAGGGGCCTGGCCCAGGTTGGCCTGCATCACACATCCCATCAATACATCCTGTACCTGATCGGGTTTTACTCCGGCTTTTGCCAGGGCTCCTTTGATGGCCACAGCCCCCAACTGAGTAGCTGATAAACTCTTTAATGAACCCCCAAAACTTCCCATCGGGGTGCGGACAGCTGAGATAATATATACTTCCTTCATACGGCTTGTTTGAAATTGAAAAATCAGGTTTGGGTGCCAAAGTTAACGATTGTTAGTGTTGCTGCTACTGACAGGTTGATATACAGGTTAATAAATATCAGATCAATCCTGCCTGATTACGGCCAGAAGCAATTACTTTTACAAAAAATTTGAAATGAAGCTTTTTGTTGCCGGCCTGCCCTATGATATGGATGATGCAGAGCTGGAAGAATTTTTCGAAAAATTTGGCACAGTTACCTCTGTAAAAGTGGCTATTGACAGGGAAACCGGCAAGAGTAAGGGATTTGCATTTGTTGAAATGCCCCTCGAAGCAGAAGCCCGGGAAGCAATTGAAGGCCTGAACAACCTCTCTATCGGCCGGAAAACTTTGGTAGTAAAACAAGCTGAAGATAAACCAAGTGGTGGTGGATATGGTGGAAGCGGTGGCGGTGGTGGCTACCGGGGTGGCGGAAACAGAGGTGGTGGCGGTGGTTATAATAAATACGGAAATGACAGGGACAGACGCAGATATTAACCTATACATTAAATTATGAAACAGTCCGCCAATCGGCGGACTGTTTGTTTTATAAGCAGAGACCTAACTGGCTTGTTCAAATTTCAGCAAACTGCCTTCAGCGCTATAAGTAGCTTCATACTTAACTGACCCTCTCATAAAATGTGCTTTCCAGGTGCCATCATTTCTCAATTTCCACTCATATACATTATCCGTAGGAAAACGTTGACGAAAGGCCTCCAGAACAGCAGCCGGTACGGCAGCCAATGAAATTACTGAATGGGAAGAACGGTGCCCGTTGTCATCAAACCGGGCATCATGCCGCTGGTTAGAAAGGTTGAACTGGCTGATAAAATTATTGCTACCCCGCAACCACTCCACTTCTGTGGCACCGCTGAAACTGCTATTGAAGGAATTTCTTACTGCTTCCGGCACATTGGAAGAAGGAATGGCAGTGGCTGTCCCGGAATTATTACTGTTACTGTTTTCATCTACAGATGATTTGCTGCAGGCAACCAATGTGAATGCTGCAATAAATGTGGCAATGATGCTGTTTTTCATGTGCTATTTAATTTTAAATGAGGAAATGATATACATCAAGTAGGTAAATGCCGGAAGTCATGATGTAACCGGTTTTAATAAAAAACATTTGTAATGAAGAAAATGACCTTCTAATTTTATAGAAACCTACGTTTATGGCCAGATCACATCACCGCAAGAAACATAAGGAGCATGTTCGCCAGTACCGGAATACAAAGGATGAATTGGTAACCGAACCAAAAGGAAAAACCTTTGCCGTATTTACCGTCATTGGTGTATTAACCGGTATGGCAATCGGTTATTTCGCCACCGAAAGTTCATTATTGTGGATGGGGGTCGGCGCCGTAGCAGTTGGCATAATCGGCTACTATATCGGCAGAAAAATTGATGGTGATGCCTGACAGCTAATAAACTTGTTTGTTATTTAGTTTTATTGATAGAGAATAGTGCAGCTGTAGGGTTTNNTTTTCTCCTCCCCTGACCCGTTAAACCAAACCTGTATCTTTTTCCAGCTATCCCCGGCCGCAGCACCATTCAGTTCATACCCGACGATTCCGCTTTCCTGTTTTTCGAAGAATACAAGGTTCTTCCGGATCTGTTCTGCCGATGACATCCGGAACGCAGGGTGTTTCTTTCTAAGCTCTATGAGTCCCTTTATATAGTCAAACACATCCTTATTTTCCGACTTAAGTGACCAGTCGATGGCATTGATCTCATCAGGTGATTTATAAGAATTTTCTACTCCTTGCTTGGTGCGCAAAAATTCAGTACCTGCATGTAAAAAAGAAATCCCCTGAGATGTCAGAACGATTGATAAGGCCAGTTTGTGCATATCTCTCATACTGACAGGGTCTGCATCCTGCATGGCATTGGGGGAAGCAGAAAGATTTAATTTATCCCACAAAACATGGTTATCATGACATTCTGCATAAGTAATCGTTTGAAAAGGCTCTTTAGAATACGGCGCTTTTGAGTAATTTATTTTGCTGTAATCGACCTGCGGATGCTGTACTGAAGCTGCAATGCCGAATTTGATCGATTCTTCCATACCCGGTTTACCACTGGCAAAACCCTTGTCCGTATGCTCAAACACACTTCCTTTTATACCATCCCTGATATCATCGCTGAAAACTGCTATTCTGTCCAGTTTGGCCGCATTGGCTTTCAAAGCTCTTCGTTCATCGGGCAATGGCGATTTACCTGCTGTCCAGCCCTCTCCGTACAATAGTATGTCAGGCCTTATCTTATGCAGCTCTTTTGAAATAAGATTCATGGTTTCTATATCATGTACTCCCATCAGGTCGAAACGAAATCCATCTACATGGTATTCTTTTACCCAATACATAACCGATTCGAGAATAAACTTCCGCATCATCGCCCTTTCACTGGCTGTTTCATTGCCACAGGCTGTGGCATCGGAGAATTTTCCTTTTTCATCCTGCCGGTAATAATAGCCCGGAACTAACTGGTTAAAATTGGATTTTTCTGTCAAGGCCGTGTGGTTGTATACCACATCCATGATCACCCGCAGGCCATTATCATGAAATGTTTTCACCAGTTGCTTGAATTCTTTTATTCTGACAGCGCCATTGTTTGCATTGATTGAATAGGATCCTTCAGGCACATTGTAGTTCAGGGGATCGTAGCCCCAGTTGTATTGCGGTTTGTCCGTCACCGATTCATCCACTGAATTATAATCATAAGAAGGCAGCAGGTGCACATGAGTGATGCCCAGTTCCTTCAAATGATCCAGTCCTGTAGAAAGTCCGTCTGCATTTTTTGTCCCCTTCTCAGTTAGGCCCAGAAATTTACCTTTTTGCCCGATTCCCGAATTAGCCGCAATACTGGCATCTCTTACATGCAGTTCATAGATGATCGCATCAGTCTTTTGGTTAAAAACCGGTGATTTATCTTTTTCCCATCCTGCAGGATTAGTTTGCAGCAGGTCAACCACCATTGCCCTTTTCCCATTCACACCAACAGCTTTGGCATAAGGATCGGGTACTTCATCGGACCAGTTGCCATTTATTTTTACACGAAATACATAAAACATTCCCTTCATATCCGCTTTCACAGAAGCCGACCAAACACCTTTGCCCTCCTTCTTCATCACAACCCGGTTGGTTGGGCTTCCCCCCACCCCTTCCTTGTACATTATCAGTTCTGCTTCTGTGGCTGTCGGTGCCCATATTTTGAATTGCGAAAACGTTGGAGAATAAACAAGACCCAGGTCATTGCCATCATAAACCGGGTAAGTACTAAAATCCACTTTTTGTGTTTTCGCTGAAAATAACTGTGTAATAAGTCCGATCAGCATGATATATCTCTTCATTAAAAAATCTTTTTTTAAAATTAGTAAATGCAACAATAGGAAACTGTGAAGAAATTCCCGCTGCTTTTTTCGGCCGCTCAGGAGCAAACCTGTAAATTGTCTTTTTATTTGAAATAATATCAATTATTGCCGTATGGGAGATGTCCAGGTAAAAAAACAACCGAAGAAATATGATGTGGTCATTGTAGGTTCGGGTGCTGGCGGCGGTATGGCTGCATATGTATTGGCAAAAGCTGGTTTGAAAATTTGCCTGCTTGAAGCCGGTTATATGTATGACCCGCAAAAAAATATTACACAATTAAAAAACCCATGGGATTCGCCCCGCCGCGGAGCCAGCACTAAATACAGGCCCTTTGGTGATTTTGATGCCTGTTATGGCGGCTGGTCTGTAGAAGGAGAACCTTTTACAAAAGAACCGGGTACCGACTGGATGTGGTGGCGGGCAAGAATGCTTGGAGGACGCACTAATCACTGGGGAAGAATTTCCCTGAGGTTCGGTCCAAAAGATTTTAAACGAAAAAGTATTGACGGCCTGGGTGATGATTGGCCAATTGGTTATGAAGATGTAAAACCATACTACGATAAAGTAGATAAACTTATTGGCATTTTTGGCACTAATGAAGGATTAGAAAATGATCCGGATGGTTTTTTTCTTCCGCCACCCAAACCAAGGCTGCATGAATTATTCATCAAAAGAGCAGCCTTACAGGCAGGGGTAAACGTTATCCCTTCCCGGCTTTCAATACTAACGAAACAAATTGAAAACGATGCAGGAAGGGGTGTTTGTTTTTACTGTGGCCAATGTGCCCGCAACTGCAGTATGGCTAAAGCTGATTTTTCTTCCACGAATGTTCTCATTTACCCTGCCTTGAAAACCGGCAATATTGATGTTGTTGCCAATGCAATGGTAAGAGAAGTGCTGACGAATAAAGACGGACTGGCTACAGGAGTTTCATATATCAGCAAAGAAGATATGATGGAATACCAGGTAGAAGGCAAAGTGGTGATATTGGCAGCCAGTGCCTGTGAAAGTGCAAGAATATTATTGAATTCAAAATCGCAGAGACATCCGAATGGTTTAGCCAACAGCAGTAATGTAGTAGGTAAATACCTTCATGATTCTACAGGTGCTGCATTAGGCGGGGTGTTGCCGGAAATGTTTGGAAGAAAACGTTATAATGAAGATGGCGTTGGTGGTTTACACGTTTATTCACCCTGGTGGCTCGACAACAAAAAATTAGATTTCCCAAGAGGTTACCATATCGAATATTGGGGAGGCATGAGCCAGCCTTCTTACGGATTCAGTTGGGGTATTGAAAAGCTNNGGCAAATATCTTGTAAACGGTAAGCAAAAAGAAGCCGGTGGATATGGGGCATCGTTAAAAGAAGACTATCGCTTTTTCTATGGAGCAGGTGTAGGCATGGCCGGCCGTGGTGAAGCCATTCCGCTGGAAACAAACTATTGTGAGATAGATCCCAATACGGTCGATAAATATGGCATACCCGTTTTAAAGTTTAATGTTAAGTGGAGTGAGCATGAGATCAAACAGGCCAAACACATGAAGGAAACCTTCAAGGAAATCATGCACAATATGGGAGCTGTCATTACCTGGGGTGGTGATGATAATGAAAAAAATAACTGGGGCCTATCCAAGCCCGGTGAGATCATTCATGAAGCAGGAACTGTACGAATGGGCAATGACCCAAAAAAATCGGCCCTCAACAAATGGAGCCAGGCGCATGATTGTAAAAATCTTTTCTGTGTGGATGGCGGACAGTTTGTATCTCAGGCAGATAAAAATATCACATGGACTATCCTTGCATTAAGTATGCGGGCCAGTGAGTATATAATTGATGAAATGAAAAAACAGAATTTGTAAACCCCTGATCATAGTTCATGGCTCATGGCAAACCCAAATGCAATGTGCCATAAACCATGAGCCAAAATTTCTATATCATGGATCGAAGAAAATCGCTAAAACTGATTGCTACCGGAGTTATTGCTGCTCCTGCAGTTATTGCAGGATGTAAGAATGATGACAAGCAGGAAGTCGGCAACAAACCGGCAGAAAACAAATTCAATCTCGACAGGAATCCTGATGAACTGAAGTATGAGAATGAATTGCTGGCAAAAGAAAAATTCTTCACCGAACATGAAATGGCCACTATTACCATTTTGGCAGATATCATCATCCCTAAAGATGAAGTGAGCGGCAGTGCTGCTGATGCCAAAGTACCGGAGTTCATCGAGTTTATTGTAAAAGATATACCGCAGCACCAGGTACCTATGAGAGGCGGCCTTCGCTGGCTGGATATGCAATGCCTCAGGCGTTATGAAAAAGCATTTAAAGATTGTTCAGTGCAGCAACAAATTGAAATGGTTGACCAAATAGCTTACCCCGCAACAGCAAAGCCGGAGATGAGCCAGGGTGTTCAATTCTTCAGCCTGATGCGGAATCTTACAGCAAGCGGATTTTATACGTCAGAAATAGGGGTCAAAGATGTGGGATACATCGGCAATACGCCGGCGCAATGGAATGGCGTACCCGAAGATGTGCTAAAACAATATAATTTATCTTATACAGAAAAGGAATTGAAAGAATGTGTGAGTTTTGACAACAATAAATAAGTTTCCTAACTTACTGATCATTCCTGTCAATCATTAAACTACCTTTTATGAACAGGCAACTTGTTTCAACAATATTTTTCTTGTTTTCGGCCTTAGCACTGGCTGCACAGAATAATTACGTTACACTGCATGAGGACTGCAACTATGGCGGCAAAAGATTTTTCCTGGAGGCAGGCACTTACCGGGAATACCAGATGAGGATCGACAATGACAAGCTTTCATCTATGCAAATACCTGCCGGTATGAAAGTCACTATCTATGAACATGATAATTTCCAGGGCCGTTCACAAACATTCACTACTAATATTTCCTGCCTGGATGCCAACTGGAATGACCAGGCTTCTTCAATAGTTGTAGAAAGTTCCATTTTTCAACCCGGGGGCAATAACAACGACTACGTTACTTTTTACAGCGACTGTTATTCCAGGGGATTTTCCCGCACACTGCGGCCGGGTACTTACACTGGCAATGATCTTGCAAATCTAAAAAATAACATTTCTTCCTTTTCCATTTATGGAAATCTTCGGGTAAGAGTTTATATAAACAATGAAAGTGCAACCGGTTATTACAATACGTTTGATGCCAGNNCCTACTCAGGTGGAGGTACCGGTGGTGGCAGCGGCAATACCGGCAGGTATGTAACTTTTTACGAAGATTGTAACTATGGCGGTAATAACATTCGGCTGCAACCAGGATATTACCAGGGCGATAAACTGGGGATGTTTCGCTATGACATCTCCTCCGTTGAAGTTCCGTCTGGTATGCGGGTAAAAGTTTTTATGAACGAATCTTTATCGGGTTCGTCCTATACCATCTCTGAAAATAATTACTGCCTGAACAGCACATTAAATAACCGCATCGGCTCTTTTGTTATCGAAGAAACAGGATATGGCGGAAATAATAATTACCCGCCCAATACCGGTAGCGCTGTTGTTATTTATACGGATGATAACTACAGGGGCCAATCCGCTACACTTTACCCGGGAACATACAGCACCATGTCACAGGCAGGTTTTCCGGACAATGCCTTAAGTTCACTATCAGTCCCTGCCGGCTTCAGGGTAGTATTGTATGAGTTTGAAAATTTCCGGGGTAAAAGCTATACCATTACCCAATCAAAAACAGGCTTCTCTTTTTCAGGATGGAATGACAAAACATCATCCATCGCTGTTTACAGGGATTGATAAAAAACCGCCCCGGTATTCAATCGGGGCGGTTGATAGTAGCAGTCCGTAAGCAAACTTATCTCAGGCAAATTCCTCTTTTGCTGTTTTGCTATATTCATCGATCAGCCTGCGCTGCAGATCAAACGGCACTGGTTCATAGGCTTCAAACCGCATTTTAAATTTGGCCCTGCCCTGTGTGATGGAACGCAGGGATGAAGAATAACCTTCCATTTCAGCCAGCGGCACCCGGGCTATCACTTTCTGGAAGTGTCCTTCGCTGTCGATTCCCTCTACAATGGCACGACGACTTTGCAGGTCACCCATTACTGCACCGGTAAGATCATCGGGGCACAATACTTCCACATGATATATCGGTTCCAGTATCTGCGGATCAGCCTGCTGGAATGCCTGGCGGAATGCCTGCAATCCGGCTATCTTAAAGGAAATATCATTGCTGTCAACCGGGTGCATTTTACCATCATATACACAAACCCGGATATCCCTTGCATATGAACCGGTCAGCGGACCGTTCTGCATCTTTTCCATTACTCCCTTCAGGATAGATGGTAAAAACCTGGCATCAATAGCACCGCCAACAATACAGTTATAGAAAACCAGTTTGCCACCCCAGTCAAGATCATATGTATCACGGCCCCTTACGTTTAAATCCGAGGGCTCTGGCATACCTTCATACCAGGGTTCTATCCGCATGAATACTTCACCAAACTGGCCGGCACCACCACTTTGTTTTTTATGGCGGTAACTGGAATCTGCTGCTTTGCGGATTGTTTCTCTGTAGGCAATTTTTGGTTTCACAAATTTCACTTCCAGTTTGAAATTATGCTCGATCTTCCATTTGGCAACAGCAAGGTGCATGTCGCCCTGGCAATGAATTAGCGTTTGTTTTAACTCTGATGAAACTTCTACCAGCAGAGTGGGATCTTCTTCTTTCAGCTGGTGCAATGCCTGAGATAACTTTTCCTCCTCTCCTTTTTTCAGTGTTTCAATCGCCACGGTCATATTATAAGGAGGAAATTCGATTGAAGGCAACTCGTAATTCTTACCCTTTGCATGCAGGGTATTATTTACATGGGTATTCTTCAATTTCAATGTTGCGCCAATATCTCCGGCCACCAGTTCATTGGTGGACGTACGCTTATTGCCCTCAACCAAATAAAGCTGGTTGATCTTTTCCGTAACCCCGGTGGTCTCATTTTCCAGCTCCATTCCTACTTTGATCGTTCCGGAATAAACTTTAAAGAAAGACAGTTCGCCAACATGCGGCTCGGAAATGGTTTTATAAATAAAAATACAGGCAGGCCCATTGGCGTCGCAAGGAAGGTCTTCTCCCCTTTTCGTTTTCTGCGGAGGCATTTCATTGGCGCTGGGGCATACATTGTCAATATAACCCATCAGGCGGCCGCTGCCCATATTTCGTTCGGCCGAAATACAGAAAACAGGAAAAAGGTCATGATTGATCATGGCTTTTTTCAAGCCCACTTTCATTTCATCCTCATCCAGTTCGCCTTTATCAAAATATTTTTCCATCAGGCCTTCATCGTTACTTGCAATGGCCTCTATCAGTTCCTTATGCAGCTCATCAGCTCTTGATTTTTCATCATCCGGAATCGGCAATTTATCCGGCTTGCCACCACCCTCTTTGAATTTATACATCACCATATTCAGTACATCGATCACTTCATGGAACCCTGCACCAATCTGGCGGGGATATTGCACCATGACTACTTTACTGCCAAAATGAGATTTGGCCTCCCTTATCGTTTTATCAAAATCTGCATTATCATCATCCAGCTTGTTCACGGCAAAAATCATCGGGGTTTTGAACTGCTCCGTATATTCCCAGATAATATCTGTACCCACTTCCACACCCATCACGGCATTGAGCAGCATCACTCCCGTATCCGCTACTCTAAGGGCAGAAATAACCTCGCCTACAAAGTCATCATATCCTGGGGTATCAATAATGTTGATCTTATACCCCCTCCATTTGGTGTGCAGGAGCTTGCTAAAAATAGAATTACCACGTTCCTGTTCCAGTTCGTGGTAATCTCCGGTAGTGTTTCTCTCGGCTATGCTGCCGCGGCGGGTAATTATGCCGGCCTCATACAACATACATTCCGCTAATGTGGTCTTACCGGAACCGGCATGGCCCAGCAAGACAATATTTTTTACATGTGAGGTATCAAATTCAGGCATGGCAAGAAATTTTATGTGTGAGAAAATGAAAGAACAAGCACAAATCTTCACCAGAATAAAATACCAACTCATGAACCCTGTTAGGTTATAAGCTGATTAAAATCAATGGTAGATAATTCAGGATGGCTATTTCGACCTTTCTAGAAAACCCGCAAACTCCTGTCTCAGGTCCTGCAAGGTTTGTTCCAGCACCTGGTATTCTGAAAACAGGCTTTCATGCCGTGAAAAACTATCTTCATTTACATGTCCGTTGAAAGCTACTTTTTCAAAGTTCATTCTCCGGTCATGAGCCTTGATAGCCTGTTTCAGATCATGAATATTGATCAGTTGAATGTGAAACTGGTTGTGCAAATGCTCTACATCCTGTAATTGCTCTTTTGTAAGTTCTTTTCCGGCAACCTGGCGGAGTTTGGTTTCATCGTTGTTCAATTCTTCCCTGTACATGCGGAGTTTTTCTCTCCAAACATTGCATTCTGAAGAGAGCTGTGAGATGTCTACCTGAACCATGGCAATAAAATTTTAAATTGAATAAATCTATGCTAACGGATTCGTGGGGTTTCGGATTGCCTGGTGGGTTAAATGCTCATGAGTAAGGTAATGCGATTTTACAAAAATTCAAATATTTGTGGAGGATATTTTGCGAAAAAGAAATGCACAGGCAGCTGCCTGTGCATTGTTAGTAATTTGTAATCTATTGATTTTTCGATATCCTCGTAACAGTCCCCGCTACTGCCGGTTTGCCCTTCCCTTTTGGCTCGCAGGTACCTGGCCGGATTGCACACCCGGATTCACCTTTTTGGTACTGTCAAATGGGTTCTTAAGGTCATCCAGTTTTGTTTTTTCCACATTTTGGGAAGCAGTGGACTGTTGGACCTGTTTGTTATCTTGTTTATAGTTGGTTTCGATATTGGCATAACGATCATGGGAACTACTTTGTACTGTTGCAGGCTGATTACCCTTTAATTTTTTAGTACTGTCAAAAGGATCTTTCAAATCATCCAATTTTGTTTTTTGAGATACTGGTGCCTCGGGCCGTGCCTGTTCTTTTGAAGACGTCGGTTTATTCAAATGTAATTCTTCCATTGCCACTTCATTGCCTGATGCCTTTTTTCTTGTTTTGGGTGCATTGGCAGATGTTGCCACCTGGCTGCTTTTTTTCCGGCTCCCTGTATTTCCTTGCGAAAAAGTATTTATCGCCAGAAACAAACTGCTTAAAAACAATAAATATTTCATGACCGTTCCGCTTGTTTAAGCTTATTATGATTTTAATTTTAATTTCAGGTTAAACTTTCCTGTTATTACATCTTTTGGTGCAGCTACACCTATTACTATATTGTAAGTATTCTGAGTAGGGTTTTGAAACTCAATTTTTCTTTCACTGGTCTGCACTTTTCCTTTCCATTTCCCGTCCCATTTATGGTCAGCCTCACAGGAAATGCAACTGGGAAGGTTCGGAACTACCCTGTATTCTGTATTCCCCATCATATACCCGTAAATACTCAGATCACCATTGGCATCTGCAGGGTTTACTGAAATTGTCAGAATAGATCTTGGCGGAATACTGGTGGCATACAACACATGATTGCCCCTGAATTTAAGATTTTGTGTAGCCGGGAAACAAGCATTGGAACTGTTGGCTGCCCAGCTGAGGTCTTCCATTAATGCTCCGCTTGCCAGGTCGCCTGATACAATGACAGAGTCATTTGCTTTGCTTTCAATACTTGTTACATTGGATGGCCATTGTGCATTTACATGTGATACAGCCAGTAAGATTACTAAAATCGGGAAAAGTACTTTTTTCATATTGGAGGTTTTAGGTTATCTGACATTAAAGTTTAACGTAACTGTTTTTGGGTTGCCATCAGCATCAAATGGTCTTCCATTTAGCAAAAGAGTGACCTTGAAAGAATAGGCCCCTCCTGAATATGGAGGAGTAAATTTTGGAATATCGAATTCTGCACTTCCATTTGGTTCCAGGTCCCAGAATTCAACTTCTTTTGGATCGTTATCAAATACTTTCTTGTCTGTAGCACTTGCCCCGCCGGGAGAAGATAGTGAAGTAAAATCAAGGCTGTACTTTCCTTCCGGCCAGGCCGTATTGCCTGTATTAACTAGTGTAAATTTCAATGCGATCCATTGTGTACGACCCCTGTCGATACTATAGCTGGTAACCTTAGGCACTATTGACACTTCATAACTGGCAGCAACAACAAATGTTACTTTTTCAACATTACTTTCCACATCGCTTCCTCTTTTCAAAACAATATCTACATCATATTCTCCTGGCAATGTGGGGCCTTCCACTGTAAAAACATAATTTTTAGTTTGTCCGGCTCCTAATGATGGCCCCAGGTCAACCGTTTTATTAAAAGCCTGACCAGCCTGCGTCGAGCCTTTATAGATCATAGTAACCAGCCAGGGAGTTCTTGTCTTGACAATATCAAGTTTCTGTGTATTTTTTACCGAAACTGTAATACGATTACTGGTGCCAGGCGTTATTTTGGTACTGCCGGAAAAATTTACAGTTGCCACCTGGGCGAATGAACAAATTGCTGCCGCAAACAGTAAAAAAAGAAATAATACTCTTTTCATACAGAGAAGTTTAATGATTAAGGTTTTTGACTATAGGTGAAAGGTTTCTTTAAAAAATTATACGTTGCAATGGCTGTATAAAATTAGATAGCAGATATCCTAAGCCCTCACCCCTTTGGGTGATTTTATTTCAGCATAATGCCCCGAAGTTTTTTAATCACGTCAATACGAGTTCCTGCATCTAATTTCAAATAGATACTTTTCAGGTGGGTCTTGACAGTATTGATAGAAATGAAAAGTTTTTCTGCAATCTGGGTGTTTGTTATACCCTCATAGAGAAGCTGTAGCAGTTCAAACTCCCTGTCACTTATAGGTGACAGCAAAAAACTGTTGATTTTGTCAAGGCTTAGGGGAGGCAAAGAATGATTTTTTTCAGATGCAAAATTGGAAATGGCAATTTCAAGTGATGCCAGTAATGTTTTTTCATTAAAAGGCTTAACGATATATCCGCTGGGCTTTACTTTCTTTGCCCGTTCCAGTGTTTCTTTATCAGAATAAGAAGTCAGAAAAAGAAAAGGCAATTGAAATTTCTCATTAATGTAGCCTGCAATGTCAATACCATCTTCCTCGCTTTCCAGGTTTACATCGAGAATTGCTGCATCAGGTGTATTGGTTATTAACTGATCTTTTGCTTCCAAACTGTCGTAGGCAATACCGCTCACCTCAAAATCCGCATTATCGAGGTACATAGAAATATTCTCCGCAATAACCGGCTCATCTTCCACTATCAGGATTCGAAGTTTACTCATGCCAGGTTGTATTTGGTGATCTGCATTTCCGTTACTGCACCATTGTTATTATAAATACTCAGGTTGGCTTTTAGTTTCTGCGCAAATGCCCGAATCATTTTCATACCAAACGATTTCCCTTCTTTTATATTGACTCCTTCGGGGAATCCGGCACCATTATCACTTACCCGCAGCAACAGGTGTTCCGGCTCTTTCCTGAGTACTACATTTAATTCTCCCTTCGTACCATTTCTGAATGCATATTTAAGCGTATTGCTTACCAGTTCGTTCAATACCAGTCCAAGCGGTATCATGGTATCCACATCCAGGTTCAGGTCATCTATATCAGTTTTTACTTTCACCTTATCGTTAGTGACATTATAAGAGTCGCAGAGACTTTGCAGCAGGTTATTGATATACTCCTTTGTCCTGATACCTTTAATATTTCCCTCGCTGTACAGGTTTTGATGAATCAATGCCATGCTCTGCACCCGGTTTTTTCCTTCTTTTACCGCCTCACTGGCCTGGTTATCGGCAATGGTCATGCTTTGTAAATCCAGCAGGCTGCTGATTACCTGCAGGTTGTTTTTTACCCGATGATGAATCTCCTTCATCAGCACCTGCATATCATCCGACTGCTTCTGGATGACCTTATTCTTCAGCCGTTGTTTCCGGTATTGAAATAATATGACACCTACCGCTAATGTCAGTAAGCCGGCTGCTGAAATAAGTCCTGTACGGGTATTCCTTTCTTTCTCTAACTGAACAGCCTTGAGTTTATTTTCCCGGTCAAGCGATGCTTTCAGGGCTGTTTCCTTTTGCAGTTCTGATTGTTTCAAAAAATTTTCTCTAGACAATAATTCATTATTTCTTTTTTCCTGCGCTACTACCGAATCCATCAGGTCGTTTTCCCTTGCTAGTGCTTTCTGCAGTTCAAACTGGTGCAATAATTCTATATCAGTAAGTTTCTTCTGTGAATTCAGCAAGGCTATCTCTTTGCGGGCAATTTCATTATTAGCATTCAGCAATTCAATTTCCTTTCCCTTTTTCTCAGAAAGGTAACGGGCATCCAGCTCCATTGCCAGTTGAAGGTTTTGCATACGGGTTACACTGTCCTTCAATGCAATCATTCTGTCAGCCATGGCAATAGCTTCTTCCGGCTTACCGGCCTTTTTTAGCAGCCGGTAAGCCAGCTTGCTATATATATATTGGTTGGCAAAACTGCTGTCTCTTTTAGAAAGTTCAATACTTTCCTTGATATAGTTAAGTGCTTCATCAAACCGGTTTTCCTTTTCATAAAGGAGGGCAATTTCCTCATTTATGCTACTTCCGTTGGTGACCAGGTTTTGTGCCAGCAGAGTTTTTTTAACCGACAAGAGGAAAGCCACTTTCTGTTCCAACGTTTTATCGCCCCAATCCATTTTTAGAAAACTATGTACTGGATCTTTGGAAAAATCTTTTTTACTGGTATTGTAATACTCCTGCTGCTCAGTATAAAGACGGGCAAACTCAGCAGTCATATTACGTTTGTAATAAAAACTGGCAAGGTTATACATGGCTAATCCATGATTTATTCTGTTAGTTCCCTGCTTTGTCAACTGGTAAGCTTTTTCAAAATACTTCTTTGCTTCATCATGATTTTCGGCAGAACCAAAAAAAGTTCCCATTTCGATATAAGTAGCCCAATTATTATAAGGATTGACTTTGTTATAAGTCTCTTCTGCCCTTCTGAAATAAAAAAGGGCTGAATCAGTATCCTCAAGTCTTGCATAACTTTTTGCGGTCAGCAATAAACAACTTCCCAAATGATACCAGGCGGTAGTTCTGCCAAGATGTGTGTTCCCTTTGGATAAATAATCAAGAGCCTGCTTCGGCATACCCTGCATGATGGCGAGATTACCTCTGTCTAAATAGAGTTTACCAACAAGGGTATCAATGCCGGTTGTGACTGCAAGTTTAATTCCTTCTTCCTGCCATTGCGCTGCTTCATTCCATTTCATGGTTTGGAAGAACTTACGGGCCTGGGCAGTTATAAGCTCCGCTTTTTCAGCAGCAGTTTTACCACTGTTTAAAATAGCAGCCAGATCCTGGCCACTGCAATGAGTAAAACAGAAAAGTAAGCATACAAAAGTCGATAAGAATATCCGTTTCATGCAGTCGGGGCAATAGTGTTTATATCGTAATTTAAAAATATTGGCGGGAATTAATACCCCCCTCACCCAACAAGGTGATTTTAACCGGATTTGGCCCGGTAAAACTTCTATATTCGCAGTCCGGACAGTGTGAACAGTGATCTCCCAAAATACCATACAACAGATTCTTGGCCGCCTCGATATCATCGATGTGGTGGGCAACTTCGTAAAGCTGAAACGAAGGGGCTCGAATTACCTCGGCCTCTGCCCTTTTCATAATGAGAAAACACCTTCCTTCACAGTATCGCCATCCAAAGAATTGTACAAATGCTTTGGCTGTGGCCGCAGCGGCAATGCTATCAGCTTCGTCATGGAGCATGAAAAATATAGCTATGTAGAAGCGCTGAAATGGCTGGCAAACCGCTATGGTATCGAGATCGAAGAAACTTTCCAGACAGACGAACAGCGACAAACACAACTGGCTGCCGACAGCCTGTATATCATCAACCAGTTTGCGCAGCAGTTTTTTACACAGCAGCTGTTTGAAACAGAGGAAGGCAGGGATATCGGGCTGGCCTATTTTAAAGAAAGAGGCTTCAGGGAAGACATTATCAAAAAATTCCAGTTGGGTTACTCCCCGGAACAAAGAGATGCTTTCACGAGGGAAGCATTGGATAAACAATATAATACAGAACTCTTGCTGAAAACCGGGCTTGTCGCCTTGCGCAATGAACAGTTGACCGACAACTACCGGGGAAGGGTCATTTTTCCCGTACACAATCACAGTGGTAAAGTGCTGGGCTTTGGTGCCAGGATACTGAAGAACAATGACAAAGCCCCCAAGTACATTAATACACCGGAGAACGAGATTTATATAAAGAGCAAAATTCTTTATGGTTCTTATTTTGCCCGACAGGCAATCGATAAGGCAGATGAATGCCTGCTCGTAGAAGGATATACGGATGTACTCTCCCTGCACCAAGCCGGAATTGAAAATGTTGTAGCCAGTGGCGGTACTTCGCTGACACCTGACCAGCTTCGGCTGATTAAAAAATATACCAATAACCTTACTATCATTTACGATGGGGATGCTGCCGGTGTAAAAGCAGCCATGCGGGGTCTTGACCTTGCATTGGAAGAAGGATTGAATGTAAAACTCGTCCTGATACCGGATAATGATGACCCGGACAGCTATGTAAACAAATTGGGAGCTGGTGCCTTCACCCAATTTGTACAAAAGAATAAAAAGGATGTTATCCTGTTTCAGTTGGAGGTAGCCTTAAAAGATGCTGGAAATGATTCGGTAAAAAAATCTGAAGTGGTAAACCGGATTGCGGAAACCATTTCCCGGATCAATAAGGTAGAAGACTTTACGAAACAGCAGGATTACATCAAGCAATGTGCAGAGATATTAAAGATCGAAGAAAGCGGCCTGCATGCCCTTGTGAATAAATTCATACGGGACAAGATATCAACGCTGGAGAAAAAATTGCCTTTTGAAGAAGCAAAAACCCATGAAGAAAATATCAGGCAGGCAGAAGCCACCGATTATGATGATGCTACTTTCAACCTCTTGTTCAAAGATGAACTACAGGAAAGAGAAGTGGCCAGGATACTGTTGGAATACGGCATCCGGAAATGGGATGATCAAAAACTGGTGGCTGACTATTTGTTTGAAGAAATGGTGGATGAAAGCCTGATTGATAATGCTGACATCATCCGTTTGCTGGCTGCATTTAAAGAGGCGCTGCAATCAAATCCTGAGTCAGTAAACAGGAACTTCTTCATCTATCACCCGGATACCAAACTGAGCACCCTTGCGGTATCATTGCTTAATTTCCCTTATGAAGAAAGCGACCACTGGCGGCAGGAATTTAGCCAGTCCACTGGCTTTCAACAGAATCTTTTCGAACAATCCTACGAAGATTTTATACGGACTATCTCTCCCGGCAACAAAGAAGAACTGATGGGTTATTTGAAAATGGATGAAGACCGCACTAATGAAGAAGTAGAATCGGCTATTAACTACCTCAAGTTGCGTAAGATCAAACGAATGTTACTGGAAAACCAGCTTGACCTGGAAAAAGAACACAGCCCGGAAGAATTTGCCATACTGCACCAGACGCATGAACACCTGAAGAAAATGGAGATGGAACTAACAAAAAAGCTAGGCACTGTTATCATCAGGTAAGATTCTCTATAGGCATATCACTATATGACACTTCAATAAGATCTTCAGTCTTTATATTAAATGCTGCCAGATAATAATCACATTGCTCTTTTAATTGGTCCTTGGTTAAATCAGCCAGTATATTACCTGCTTCAATTTCAACAAAAGAACCCAGCCCCGGCACTTCATCAATATGAAATTTTACATTGCCGATATAATAGATCTCCCTTTTCTTTTTTACCACCGTTTTCATGCCATTGGCTTTTGCCAAAACTTCTTTCAGCCCTGCGGCATCGTCGATCTTCACTAATTGAAAATGTGAATCTTTCGGACCTGCCTGGTTGCTTCGTTCATAGTAAATAAGATTGTTCTCAATATTTCCTTCCCTTAGTTTCAGACGTCCATGGGGCACATGAAAATAAGTGTCCGTTTGTTCATCTGTTCCTCTGTACTCGGCATTATTTGATAATAAATAGTTGCGGATAAAAGCAGGATTAGTGCATCGGGCCTTGATCTCAACATTCAGGTAGGGCATAAAAAAAGTTTGTTGTTCCGGGGGAACAACAAACCTAACAAATTTTGAATACGAATGAAGGCTTATTCAGCCATGGCAGCAGCCTCCCGTTTGCGGGTATGGGCTACTTCGGCACTCCTTGGGTTATCCTGACCTTTAACGAAACGCATGGCGCTCCATACATGGTCCAATTCCACTCTTTCGATACTTTCATAACCTACAGTGGTGAGCCGGTTCCAGCTTCTTTCCCTGTTCAGGTCGGTAACGATTTTGGAAGTGGATTTTGGATAAGCTACCCAGAATTTTGAACCTTCCTTCAGTGAGGGCATCACATCGTTCAAAATGCCATTCAGCTGGTTCTCGCTTACGGCGAATACTAACGCAAAATCGATCTTCCGGCTTTTAAGCAACGGAGTCATGTTTTTGCAGAAAGATAATTTGCTGAACTGTTTTTCGATCGATGAGGGCAATCCCTGGATTAAAAGATTCTTTTCGTCTGCCAGTTGTAATTTTTCAAACAGCGTTTGTGACATACCTGGTAACTAATTTTAAGGGTTCCTGTCAACAGCCTCCTTGTGAGGCCATTTTACAGCGTTCTCAAGCAGTAGGGAGTGCAAAGGTAACAAAAATCCCCCGTTTAAAAGGGTTTTAAGTAAACAAAAAACCCGCCCGGGTTGTTTCGGGCGGGTTTTTGATCAGCATTAAGTGTTTATTTTCCGCCATTTACAGGCTTATAATACTGTAATGCCTCGGGCATATATTGCTTTAATTGCTCGATCCGGCGCCCTTCAGAAGGGTGTGTACTCAGGAACTCAGGTGGCGTTTGTCCATTGGAAGCTTTTTCCATTCTTTCCCATAAACCGATGGCTTCTTGTGGATTATACCCTGCCATGGCAGTCCATATCAGGCCATATCGGTCAGCTTCCAGCTCATGCTTGCGGGAGAATGGCAACATCACCCCAACAGTAGACCCCACACCATAAGCTGTTAGAAACAGGTTCTGTGTTTCCTGTGGTTTATTGGCTAAAGCAACCTGCAGAGCTACCCCTCCCAATTGCTGAATAATGCCCTGGCTCATGCGTTGGTTACCATGTTGAAGTAATGCATGAGATACCTCATGCCCCATTACAGCCGCCAAAGCTGCTTCATTTTGGGTGATGGGAAGTATACCGGTGTAAACAACGATCTTTCCGCCGGGCATACACCAGGCATTCACGGCTTTGTCTTCTACTAAATTGGTTTCCCATTTAAAGCCGTTCAATTTATCACTCATGCCTTTGTCTGCATAATATGTTTCAACGGCTCTCACAATCCTGTCGCCAACCCTGTTGACCATGGCAGCATCCCTGTT
>DEHX01000081.1 GCA_002352145.1 Chitinophagaceae bacterium UBA2789 | reverse complement strand
ATTGTTTGTTGTGTTGATGGCAGTCAGGGTTTTGTTTTGGGATGTTTCCACTTTTTGTCTTGATACAAAAAGTGGAGCAAAAAATCAAGTCCCGGCGAATGCTCCGCCGCCGGGACGGCCGGCGCACCTGTGGCAAGTGGAGCATTGGAGTTATTGTTTGGGCATGGTGTATGAGTGAAGCAATTGATACAAGACTCCGCTGCGTGTTATGCGAAGACACTGGAGGCGCTGTGTTCCGCCCTGGTTTTCTTAAAGTAAATAGTGTTTTATAGAATGGCGGAACAAGGCGCTGGGTAAGGTTGTGATTTCGGAGTGGTGTCATTCCGGCCTTGAGCCGGAATCTTTTTCTTTTGGTGATTGCTAGTGGGGTAGGATATCTAAATTGAAATGAGCAGTAATGCTTCGCAGGCGACGAGTCCCTCTACTGGTTTTCCTTAAGTAGAATGGCGTGACTGAGGGGACTAGTTGGGGAAAGAATGTTCTGCCCGGCTTGCGTTCAATGCTCATGTTATAAGCGGTGCTATTCCATTATATATTTATACAAGCTTGATCTCTTGATATTTGCTATAAAATACTCTCTTGAAAATTGTGACTTATATATTATTCCTTTTGTCCATAAAGATGTAACATTAATAAAGCTAATTTTCCGATTAAGAAATACCATAGTACATATAATTTTCATTCCTTCCGTATTAGGCAACCTTAAAGATGAACTTGTGTCTATACTTTCGTGATAATCTAATGAATCAAGTGAGTTTTTAAGAAGAGCTCGCAATTCGCATATATTGTATTTTTTCAGCAATAACCCATAATAATATTTGCTCAAGCTGTCGTAATATTTCTCACTATATGAAATAATTTCTCTTCCTCTAAACATAAAAGGTGTAAGCAAGTTAATTGCACTATCTAGCTCTCCCAGTCCATCAAAACACTTTGAATACCTCCAATTTAATGCAAGCCTTCTTTCATAACTTCCTGTTGAACAGAAGACGCCTGGCTTGTATGTTTGATGGGCATCCAGATAGAAAAGCCCTTCTTTATATTTCTTGTTTTTAATGCGAATATCTGCTAAGTGTAGTGCTCCGTAATATTTTTCAAGTTCAGCATCTTGGCTTGTATCCATTAAACACATTCTATAAAGTGAATCTGCTAGATCAATATTCCCTAATTCCAATTCAATGTCTGCAATATTGCCCAGCGCATTTGAGTAATATTTATTATTCGACTTATTATACATTTCATAAAACATACTCAAAGCTGAATCATACTTATTCTCTATTTTAAGATTTAATGCTTTTCTATAGAATTCATAAGTCTCATGTTGAGCACATACTTTTTCAAAGCCGAAAATTACGAATATGAATAAGTAGGCTATTTTAAGCATCGCTTATTACGTCCAGACATTTGTGCTGTTGGGGGGCTTCATCCCATCGTCGCCCTCGTTGATGGCAGTCGAACGAAGAACTAAAGTAGAAAATTTATTCTGTTGCTCAAAAGTAATTGTTAAGCCCGGAAAAAAGTTGAGCAGCGAACCAGACGATCAGTATTTATTCTTCAGCTAGCATAGCAGAAAACGCCGTGTTGGCTGCAGGTTTTCGTCATGCTATTTGAACAACTCTTGCACCTTTGCATAATGGATATGTGGCAATGAATTCTGAAATGGAATTTTTCATTTGTTCAAAGGAATCGCCGAAAAAGTAGAGGGCGGTTTCTTTTTCACCTTGCCAATTTCTATCGGTGTTCGGTTCAATATTTGTCAATCGATGTAATTCGGATAGAACGAAGTTAACGTCACATTCTTTATAAACTTCCTCTGGTAAATTTTGTCCGTCTAGGTATATAGCAAGCCCCTCTTTTTTGCCAAAAGGAATTTCGTCTTTTGTATTTTCAATAATAAGTTTTGAACCTTTAGGCGCACCAAGATTCTCTAGCTTGCCAATTATATCTGCAATTACGGTTTTGTCAATAGAATTAGATGCAAGACTTATCTCAACATCGCAATAAGCAAGCTCTCCGGTCTTTTCTTGGAGTGTCCCACCACCAGTAACTTCACCATATCCTTTTTCTTTTAAAAACTCATCTAGGGGATCTTCATAAACAAGCCCTCTGTCAATGGGCATGATTTTTTCATTAAGTTGGGCTACTATGAAATTTCCAGACCCATCAGCCTTTTCTTTTTTCTTGAATAAAGTTTTAAAAAAATTTTTAAGCATTTTTGAAAATTGGAGTCTAATAAACTTGCAGACAACACATAAATTTACGACACTCCAAGCATAAATTTCCAATGACAATCTATGTGAAAATATGCCACATGATGTAGCAGTACAATTCAGTATTGTTGTAACAGCGTTAGAAATCTGTAATCGCCGTAAGGTGCTTCGACCCTTCGATTCCTCAGGGTAAACTTAGCTCATCCCTGCCTACCGGCAGGCAGGCTTCGACAGGCTCATCCTTCGACAGGCTCAGGATGACAAGGGTTTGCTGATACTTCGGCAAGCTCAGTAGCATTACCGGACGATGAAGTGAGTGACACAACCAAAAAACATAGTAGCACTGCAGCCGGTTACATAATAATAACACCCTTCGACAGGCTCATCCTTCGACAATGCTTCGACAAGCTCATCCTTCGACAAGCTCAGGATGACAAAAGTCGTGCAGCTGGGATTACATGATCAAACTATTGTATTTCTTTAAAACCCTTTTTTCTCTTCTTTTTCTTTTTTCTGTTCAGGATTCTTTACATATTTCTCCAGCCACATAAACTGTTCGTTGAGCATGTGCAGGATATTTTCCCTGCCCTGGTAGCCGTGGCTTTCGTAAGGCAGGCTTACATACTTCACCGTGCCGCCATGTCCTTTTACGGCATTGAACATTCTTTCACTCTGTATGGGGAAGGTGCCGGTATTGTTGTCCATATCGCCATGCACCAACAGCAAAGGTGTTTTTATTTTATCTGCATAGCTGAAGGGGCTCATGCCATTGTACAGTTCCGGCGCCTGCCAGTAAGTGCGGTCTTCATTCTGAAAACCAAAAGGAGTGAGGGTACGGTTGTAAGCGCCGCTGCGGGCAATACCTGCTTTGAAGAGTTTGGTATGTGCCAGCAGGTTGGCCGTCATGAAGGCACCATAACTGTGGCCGCCAACAGCCATCCTGTTCTTATCACCCACACCGATGGAGTCCAGCATATTGATAGCGGCTTCGGCATTCAGGGTGAGTTGTTTTACAAAATCATCATTGGGTTTTTTATCGGCGCTGGTAGCCACGATGGGCATTTCTGCATTGTTCAATACTGCATAGCCCTGTGTAACATAATAAACAGGAGAGCCCCAGTTGAGCAATGTAAATTTATGTTCACTGCCGCGGATCTGTGCTGCATCAGCCGCAGAGTTGTATTCGGCAGGGTAGGCCCAGATGAATACGGGCAGTTTGCCATCCCTTTCTTTGTTGTATCCTTTGGGTAAATAGAGGTCGCCGGTAAGATCCACTCCATCGGCTCTTTTGTATTTGATCTTTTCTTTGGTTACCCCTTCCAGCTGCGGGTAAGGATTGGTGAAAAAGGTGATCTGCCTGTCGGCCATTTTAGCTTTCAGGTTTTTGATCCAGTAATTGGGCATGATGCTTTCGCTTTCTCTTCTTGTGAGCAATTCCAGCTTGTCGGCATTCATTACCCGTACGACAGATTCAAAGAAACCTTCTTCGCAACGCCAGAGGGTGTCTGCTTTTTTAGTGTGTACATCATAGCTCATCAGGAAGGGCAGGTCGCCTTTGGGTGAACTGCCGGTGGTATTGTTGAATAATATTTTGTTGCCTTTGTCAATGGTACGGAGCACATTTTTTCCGTACTGGTTGGGTTCTGTTACGGGGTTGCCGGGATTGGCATAGGCATTTGTGGTGTTTCTTGTGATGAGTTTTTCCAGGTCGCCGGTAACGGAATTAAACCTGTCGATCTGCACCAGTTGTTTGC
>DEHX01000044.1 GCA_002352145.1 Chitinophagaceae bacterium UBA2789 | reverse complement strand
ACAAATTGCTTATGTATTCCGGAATGCTTCATTTACATAATTTCCTTAGGTGGATAATCCTGATATTGTTGTTGGTCGCTATCTACAAACATTTTGTTGACCGGCATAAACCATTTACTGCAGGACACAAAAAGATTGATCTTTTCCTTTTGATAAGTTGTGACATTATGCTGCTTGTCGGATTGTACCAATGGATAAGTGGCAGCGCCGGATTAAAGGCAATTCAGAATTATGGTATGGGTGATGTAATGAAAACACCGGCTTTGCGATTTTTTGCGGTAGAACATTTTACTGCAATGTTGCTGGCGATTATTTTGGTGCATTTGGGATATTCTTATGGTAAAAAGTCCGTACCCGATGCACAAAAGCATAAGCGAATTCTTTGGTTCTTTGGAGTGGCTTTACTCCTCATACTGATTTCCATTCCATGGCCTTTCAGGGAGAATATTGGAAGGCCCCTGTTTCCGGGGATGTAAAATTTTAGCAAAGAAGGCGCTGGCATGAAAATGTCAGCCTTCTTTATCTTTTACCCAATTCAATCACTTCACAGTTACGAATATCAGACCCATCAATGGAAAACCGGATCAGCGTCCGCATTTTGTGCCAGCCTTGTTTACCTGCAGCGCCGGGGTTCATGTACAAACAATTTATTTGACTGTCATACATGATTTTTAAAATGTGTGAATGACCACACACCAGTAACTGTGGCTGATGAATAGCCAGTTGTTTTTTTGTTTCAGGGTTATATCTTGGCGGGGAGCCTGCAATGTGCCGTATCATTACTTTTACTCCTTCGCACAAAAAAACCAGTTGTTCCGGGAACCCGGTACGTATATGCTGGTTATCAATATTCCCAAACACTCCTTTAACCATCCGACCGCTTTCAGCGTTCAGACGGTCAGCCACTCCGTCACCGAAATCGCCGGCATGCCAGATCTCATCACATTGGTCAAAGTGCTTAAGGACTGCTTCATCCAGGAAGCCATGTGTATCAGATATCAGCCCTATTCTTGTCAAACGGAATTGTTTTACCTTTATTAAGCAAATTAAAACAAATGCCCTTTCACCGCAATTTCACCTACTACATTGATAAGCGCAAATGGAAGTATATCTTTCTTTTGGCCACCCTTGAACTTTCAATTTGAAAACCGGCTTAAATAAAAAGAAGGTTTAATAAGTCTTTTGGAATCTGCAATCCTAAATCTAAAATCTAAAATTCGAATCATGCCTCATTATTATAAACTCGGAACCATTCCGCATAAGCGTCACACCCAGTTTAGAAAACCTGATGGTGGACTATACAGCGAGCAGTTATTTTCAACGGAAGGATTCAGCGATGATTATGCCTTGCTCTACCACTGTCATCCGCCTACCCAGATCATCAAAACAGAACCGCAGGTAGATGTAAGTCCTCAAATTGCTGAGGAAAAAATGCTCAGTCACCGGTGCTTCGAAGGATTTCATATAAAACCCGGTGGTGAGTTCCTGCAAAGCAGGATTCCGGTGCTGGTAAACAGTGACTGTCACATTGTGCTGGCAGCGCCTCAAAGCGGCACGAAGGATTATTTCTACAAGAACACCGATGCTGATGAAATGATCTTTGTACATGAAGGAAGCGGTACGGTAAAAACACAATATGGACAGTTGCCTTTCAGCTATGGCGATTACATCGTTTTGCCCAGGGGAACTATTTACCAGGTAGAATTTAACGATGATAAAAACAGGCTGTTTATTGTCGAATCATTCTCGCCGCTGCGGTTTCCCAAAAGATACATGAGCAAGTACGGCCAGCTGATGGAGCATTCACCCTATTGTGAAAGAGATATCCGGCCGCCGCAGGAGCTTGAAACCTTTGATGAGAAAGGAGATTTCTTAATCAAGGCCAAAAAGAAAGGAGTGTTGTATGGCCTGCATTATGGTACTCATCCCTTCGATGTTATTGGCTGGGATGGCTGTTGTTATCCATATATCTTTTCCATTCATGATTTTGAACCCATAACCGGAAGGGTGCATATGCCGCCGCCTATACACCAGACTTTTGAAACGAACAGTTTTGTGGTCTGTTCATTTGTACCAAGGCTATATGATTATCACCCCAATGCTATACCTGCTCCTTATAATCACAGTAATATTGACAGTGATGAAGTATTGTATTATGTGGACGGGGACTTTATGAGCCGCAAACATGTTACCCGGGGCATGATAACCCTGCACCCCGCCGGTATTCCGCATGGTCCACATCCGGGTGCTGTAGAGAAAAGCATTGGCGCCAAAGAAACAAAGGAACTGGCGGTAATGGTGGATACTTTTCGTCCGCTGATGCTCACAAAGCAGGCATTGGAGATTGAAAACAAGAATTATGTTATGAGCTGGGCGGAGTAGTTGTCACCCTGAGCCTGTCGAAGGGTGATAATTGAAGGTGTAATAAATATGTACATTTGTTGTTTTATGTTTCGAATGCCGGTAAAGTGCTGGCATTTTTTACACTGCCAATCCTTTTTTTATGGCTATAATCGCCAGGCCTGTGCGGCTGGTTACATTAAACCGTTCAAAAAGTAGCTGGCGCATATACTCCAAATGTCTGTCTGTCATTTTAAGCTCTTTTGCCATTTCTTTATAAGGCTTTTCTGTACAAACCAGTTTCAGAAAACGGATTTCAGCATCACTCAGGTCATTGTCTAATGTTAAGTTTTCACTTTGCATGGCTTTCTTTACCATTTTGGCTGCGGTATGGTCGCTGAAATAATAACCGGAATGCATCATTTCCCCAATGGCTTTTTTAAATCGGTTCAGGTCATCACCTTTATTGATAAATCCCTGGGCCCCTAATTTGATAATACGGCAAACCAGTTCTTCACTATGATGTTGCGATATAACCAGCAACCTGATAGCCGGGTAGTATTGTTTAATGGCCTTTAAGGTTTCGTAGCCGTTCATTTCCGGCATTTCCAGGTCTATCAGGGCAAGGTCCGGCTGGTTTTTGGTTTGCAGTTTTTCCAACAGTTGCCTGCCGCTGGCGGCCTGTATAATCACTTTGCAGTTTTCCCATTGATCAATATGGCTGCAAATAGCCTC
>DEHX01000094.1 GCA_002352145.1 Chitinophagaceae bacterium UBA2789 | reverse complement strand
AAATTAACCGTTTTTGGCGGAAGGCACTTTTTGTCGTCACAGGTCTGGTATTCAACATTCCCTTTGAAATTGGTTTTTACATTGGCCTTTAGTTTAATTTTTTGGACAAATGTTACCGTTTTCGAATATTGGTTAGCGGATACACCAAGGTCTTTATCTTTCATCACCTCCATTTTACCTACTTCTTTGATCTTTCCATCAAGCGTAAATAAGGGATTAGGGGTAATGGTGAAAGTAGTGGGTATAGCAATCGCATCGTCCGGCTGTGCCTGAGAATACAGGTGCCATCCGGTTTGCATGGTAGCTACCATTTGTACTTCATAGGTTTTATCGGCAACCTTTTTGGCAGAAAAAGACCAGGTTACCGGGTTAAGCTGTGCATTAATATTAACCGATGCGACTAAACAAACTAAGCCAACTATAATTTTTTTCATTTTTCTAATTTATTAATAACACAAAAATCCTGCATTTAAGCTAAACAGGATTGTTAAAAAAAAAATCAAAAATAGTGAATCCGAGCTACAACTACCTGATTGTTGCCATAGACACATTGAACTGGTATAACATCAGGTTTCCTTTGCAGTATATTGATTCTAAATATGCCGGATAATCTGTTTTTTATATTTTTACCCGGTGGAAAAGTCATTAGATTATAACACCTCAATTGACAAATCGGGTGAAATGAGTATTGAAAATCTCTTTAACACTTATTATCCCCGTCTCAGTTATTTTGCTTTCAAGATGATTAATGATAAGGCCGGTGCAGAAGATGTGGCCCAGGATGCTTTTATAAAATACTGGAACCGCCGGGGCGATTTTCCGAGTGAAAAAGCTGCAAAAACCTACCTGTATATTACCGTAAGAAACGATTGCCTGAATATTCTTCGCCATGAAGAGGTTGAAAAGAAATATCTTGACCAGCAAGACAATAACAAAACACAAGAAGAAAGGGGACTAAACCAAATCATTGAAACTGAAGTATTAGGAGAAATATACAAAGCAATTGAAGAACTGCCTGCGGGTTGCAGGCAAGTTTTAAAATTGTCCTATTTTGAAAAATTGAAAAATGACGAAATAGCCACCCATCTGCAGGTTTCCATCAATACGGTTAAAACACAGAAAGCAAGGGCTCTCCAATTACTCCGGATGAAACTGGATATTGGGGCATTTTTGCTTATTTACTGGATTGTTTTAAACAAATAATCAACTTTTACGACGCCGTAAAAAATTTGGGGTTTAACTCCTTTCACCCTTTTTTTACTTCAGGGTGTTACTACCATATATATCTTATATGACCAGGTTAGACCTTCAATTCCGCATAGCACAATTAATTAAAAAGTATCTCAGGAATAATCTATCTCCTGAAGAGAATAGGGAACTGCAGAATTGGCTCAACGATGATGAAAACAACCGGCAGCTTTTTAATAAGATTACAAATGAAGAGACCCTGAACAAAGAGCTTCTTTTTTTTAATGAACTTTCACTAGACAAAGCCAGGCAATTGGTTGCAGCTAAAACCTGGGAAATCACCAAAGTAGTACCCATTAAAAGCAATACAAAATACTGGAGGTATGTTGTGGCAGCAGCTGTTATAGTAGCAGGTTTTTTTGCCATTTACCAGTATAGCATGAAGTCTGGGTCTGATAGGGAGTCTGTTAAAACAACAACTGAAAAACCATTTATAACCCCGGGGGGAAACAAAGCCACACTTCAATTGGCAGATGGTAGTGTGATAGTACTGGACAGCGCCGCCAATGGCAACCTTACAAGTCAGGGCAACGTAAAAGTGATAAAGCTGGATGGAAAACTTACGTACAACAGCAGTAACAACCGTAGCGAAGCAGTGTACAATACTATCAAAACACCTAGGGGGGGGCAGTATCAGTTGGTATTAGCCGATGGCTCACAGGTGTGGCTGAATGCAGCATCTTCTATTCGCTTTCCGGTTGATTTTACCGAAAAAGTTCGCAAAGTGGAGATTACGGGTGAAGCCTATTTTGAAATAAAAAAAGATGCGGCTAAACCTTTCATTGTAACTATTCCTGGTAAAGGTCAGGTGGAAGTCCTGGGTACACATTTTAATATAAATGCTTATGACGATGAAAACACTCTGAATACAACATTGATTGAAGGAAGTGTAAAATTTATTGCTGATAACGGCGAATCTGTAAAGCTTAAACCCGGCCAGCAGGCGCAATTATCATCATCGGTTTCAGTGTTAAACGATGCAGATATTGATAAAATTATTGCATGGAAAACCGGATGGTTCAATTTTGACCGGGCCGATATAACAACGATCATGCGGCAGGTAAGCCGATGGTACGATGTGGAGGTTGTGTATGAAGGGCAAGTATCAAAGAAAACCTTTTCTGGTATTGTAAGCAGAAGCCAACAAATAGCCGAAGTGCTGAAAATAATGGAGAAAGCCGGTGTGAAGTTCAGGATTGAAGGTAAAAAGATAACAGTACTCCGTTAATAACTGAGTGATCATAGCGGCCAATAACAAAACCGTCCTGAGGTCGAGTCAGGACGGCGAAGTAAGGGCTGCACAATTATTATAGCAAACACTGCCTGAAAGCAGTAAAAACAGAATTGTTTAACCCAAACCAGACCAAAATTATGGATTTTAACATTCAAGGTTTTCCGGCTCCAAAACCGGGGAACCGGATCAAAACCAGTCTGCAGGTAAGGCAGGCATTGCTGATTATGAAGTTTACCGCTGTTTTATTGCTGGCTGCCTTTTTGCAGGTAAGTGCAAAAGGAACTGCGCAAAAGGTAACATTATCGGAAAAAAATGTTTCCCTGCAGAAGATTTTTAAGCAGATAAACAAACAAACCGGTTACCAGTTTTTCTATGAAGATGATCTGCTGGATCAGGCAGGTAAAGTAGATATTTCAATAAAAAACGGTGAGTTGAAAGAAGTGCTGGAAAGTTGTTTTAAAAATTTACCCATTACATACGAGATAGTCAACAATACCATTATTGTTAAGGCGAAAAGTAAGATATTAAATGAGGAAGAGAAACTATTACCACCCCCGCCCCCTCCTCCAATAACAGTGAAAGGATTAGTAAGAACAGAGAATGGAGAGTTACTGCAAGGCATTTCGGTAAGTGTAAAAGGCACAAACCGTGGTACAACAACAGGAGTTAACGGAACTTTTACTCTTGAAGGTATAGATGAAAAAGCTGTGCTGGTTTTTACAGGTGTGAACATTGAAACACAGGAAGTGGCCTTAAATGGTAAAACATCAGTAGTAGTAACCGTAAAGATCCGTGTATCCCCATTAGATGAAATACAAATAATTGGATATGGTAAAACTACACGGAGATATAAAACGGGAGCTGTTACAACACTAAAAGCGGATGCGATAGACCGTCAGCCAGTTGCCAATCCCCTGCAGGCATTACAAGGCAGAATGGCCGGTGTTTCAATAAATCAGAATACAGGCTCGTTGGGAAGCGGCACTGAAATACAAATAAGGGGTATCAATACAATACAGGCAGGTAACCAGCCACTGGTTATAGTTGATGGGGCAATTCTCCCCGATCCAAACAGGGGTCTTGGCACTGCTATAGGCTCTTATATGTCATTCGGCAGTACGAATATGACCGCCATAAATCCTGCAGATATTGAAAGTATTGAGATCTTAAAAGATGCAGATGCCACAGCCATTTATGGTTCCAGAGGTGCAAACGGTGTAGTGCTTATAACTACAAAAAAGGCAAAACTGGGAGCTACACGGTTTAATATTGATGTTAGCACAATGTCTAACAGAGCAACTTATTTGCCCGAAAGACTTACGCTGGCAGCCTACAGACAAATGCGCCGTGATGCATTTAACATGGGCAATCATAATCCTACGACCGGGGTTGCGATCAACCCAATAACGCCTACCTTCAATAATGCACCTGACCTGCTGGTTTGGGATTCTACCAATGCCACTGCTGACTGGACCGATTTTGAATACGGTAATTCAGAACCATCCATTAATGCGCAGGCCAATCTGTCAGGAGGTGAAAAAAGATTAAATTTTTATGCAAGTGGCGGATATCAGAAACAAAATGATATTACAAGAGGAAGCCCTTCACTGGAAAGAATTTCGGGTAACTTAAATGTAAATCATACTTCACTTAATGACAAGCTGAGAATTTCCTTAAATACTTCATACATCACCACTAAACTTAAACCATCCAGGGGCGGTGGTTCCGGAGGATTGTTAGCCAGTGCTCCGCCAAATATGCCAATGAAAAACAATGATGGCAGTATCTGGTGGCCCAGCCCGACCATTACACAAAGCAGTTTGTTAATTAGTCCCCTTGCCATGGAGGAAGCAAGAACGGAAAGCAAAACAAAAAATTTAATTGCCAACATGGAGGTAACCTACCGCATTTATAAAGGGTTGCAGGTTAAAACACTTTTGGGATATAATGACCAGATTACAACAACTGAAACAGGTACACCCTCTACTTCCATTAACCCCCTGAATCCGGGCACTAACGTACCCAATCTTAACTGGGCTCAAAGCAAATTCCAGTCTTTGAATTTTGAACCGCAGCTTTTATACAGTGGAAAACTGTCAAAAGGGAAAATTGAAGCACTTGTTGGCAGTACTTTCTTTGACAGAAAAACAAGTAGTAATTCAATAAATTTAAACGGATATACATCAGACCTGTTGCTCTATAGCTGGGCAGCAGCTACATCTGTAGCAAACCGTTCCAACACATCTACCTATTATAGATTTAATTCAGCATTTGCCAGAGTTAATTATAATTGGGAAAACAGGTACCTGATCAATCTTACTTACCGAAGAGACGGATCATCCCGCTTTGGCCCCAAAAAACAATGGGGTAATTTTGGAGCTTTGGGTCTTGGATGGATTTTTACCAGTGAAAACTGGTTGAAAGACAAACTTTCATTCCTAAGCTATGGCAAACTAAGGGGCAGTTATGGCACCAGTGGTAATGATAATATTACCGACTACCAATACACCAGTTTGTATTCTTCAAATTTTTATGATGGATCAGCAGGTCTAGCAGCAAACTACCTGGCCGACTCATCTATCGGTTGGGAAAACAGCCGAAAACTGGATCTGGCTCTTGAAACTGGTTTTCTTAAGGACAGAATTTTGCTAAATATTAACTGGTACCGTACCCGTTCTACCGATTTGCTTGCCAGCACTCCTATTCCTTCACAAACCGGTTTTAATAGTTACATAACGAACATACCGGCAGTTGTTGAAAACAAAGGATGGGAGTTTGAGTTAAACACTCAAAACACAAGGCAAAAAGCAAAACTCCAATGGAAAACTAATTTTAATCTCACTTTACTAAAAAACAAACTCATAGAATTTCCGGGCCTTGAACGGTCATCATTTGCAAACAGGTTAAAGATTGGTTTACCCGTTAATAGCCCCAGAACATTATTGAATACAGAATGGACGCAAATATTTGAAAGGGTGGACCCTGCTACCGGATTACCTGTTTTTAAAGACTTGAACGGAGACGGACTGATTAACAATAATGATCGCACCTTCATTGGCTCAGCCATCCCAAGAACTTTTGGCGGCTTTGGCAATCAGCTATCATATAAAGGATTTGAACTGGATGTTTTCTTCCAATTCTCACAGCAACTGGCTACCAACTGGTTGTTTAACACCACATATATGGGTCAATTGAATAATCCACCCATTGCTGATTTTTATGGCAATTACTGGAGAAGTCCGGGAGATACATATAAATATCCGAGATTGTTCAGTGGTGCAGCTTCTAATGCTACAACTAATCTCTTAAGCACTATTTTCCCTCTTTCATCTGCAGCATTAAATGATGTTTTCTATGCCCGGTTAAAGAACCTGTCTCTTTCCTATACTTTACCAACAGCATTTGTTTCTAAAGCAAAAATTAATAAAGCTGTTGTGTATTTAAGGGGACAAAACCTTTTTACATGGACCAGTGACAGGATCTATAAAGATCCTGAGCTTGTACAAATTAGAGGTGGCCAGGTATTAAAAACCTGGACAGCAGGCATTCAATTATCATTATAAAATAAAAGAAATTTATTATGAAATTCTTATATAAAATACCCACAAGGCTTTTACTATTAGTTATTTGTATAGCCCCGACAATTACGGGTTGTAAAAAATATCTGGAAGTTCCATTACCAATTGATCAATTAAGTACAGGAAATGTTTTTAATACTAAACCCACGATTATTTCAGCCGTTAATGGCATGTACAGTGCCTTTTCAGAAGGTATAATAAAAGCCAATTATTACAAAATCACTTTCTGGTGGTCAGATGAAGGAGAAATTAGTCCCTTACCGGGTTCGGAAATCGGGGATATCATCAGCGCTAATATTGTGCCTGCAAATACACAACTGATGCAATGGGTATTCTTTTACAGGACAATATTCAGGGCAAATAATTTAATTGAAAAATTGCCTTCAGTAAGTACCACTATACTACCTGATGCCGAAAAGAAACAATACATTGCTGCTGCCAAATATATAAGAGCAGCAGAACATTTTACACTGGTATCTTCTTGGGGAGATATACCATTAATTACCACAACCAGTGCGGATGAAAATCTTAATAAACCAAGAACTCCTGCAAATGAAGTATACAATCAAATTATAAAAGACTTACAGGAAGCTGCTGCAGATTTGCCTTCAACTGTTAGTACGAGCAACTCTAAAACGATACATAATAAATTTCAGCCACTCGCTTTACTTGCCAAAGTGTATCTATACTTAGGAAGATGGGCCGAAGCAGAAGCTACTGCATCGGAAGTAATAAATAGCAGCCAGTATTTACTTGTAACGGGGGTTAATAATGTATTTAAAAGAGGCAGCCGGGAAGCCATTTTTTCAATGGGTTCAACTGGTACAGGCTTGTTGTTTGATAACAGGGCTGTATTGGGATGGCTTACACTTCCTGCCACAAGTGGCAATACGACTTCCAGCCATTGTGCTATTCCAGCCGCTATGTTAGCCAGGTTTGAATCCGGAGACCAAAGGAATGTAAATGGCAACTGGACTATTTCACTATTTGGAAAGGTATTTGCCAATAAATACTTGTATAACTCTTCTGCTACTTCAACAAGTATAAATGCCAATCCCCAGGATTTTATCTATCAACGATTAGCCGAACTGTACCTTATAAGGGCAGAAGCCAGGGCACAACAAGGTAATCTAACTGGTGCAAATTCAGCTTCAACTGACATTAACCTGGTTCGTACAAGAGCAGGGCTACCCAACACCACTGCCGGCACACAAACACAAATACTTGCAGCAATAGAAAAAGAAAGAGTGACAGAATTATTTTACGAAGGTCACCGCTGGTATGACCTTAAGCGTACCGGTCAATTGCAGGCAGTTTTAGGAGCTATACCATACAAAGCCGCTAATTACAAACCGCATTATAATTTGTGGCCTATTCCACTTACGGAATTAAATAACAGTCCGAATCTAACACAAAATCCCGGCTATTAATAAGCTAACCAGACCGAATGCAAACCATTAACAGTTTATTACTTGTTCATTGGTTTGCATTCTTACTTATCTAAAATCTTAATATAATACTAATGAACAGGTTAATAAAGCCAATCTTGCTGTTTTGTTTTACTTTAATTGCATCGCCTGCTTTTTTACAAAAAACAGCTATTTCAGGAAAAGTTCAAGGCAAAATCGCCAAAATGGTCAGGCAAATTCAGTTCATACATGACGGTAAACTAGATAGCTTGAATATCAAAAAAGAAGATCAGGGATTTGCCGGTGATATAAACTTACTGGAACCCCAATTTGTAGAAATAAAATCAGGCAATGCCAAGCAGCAATATTTTTACCTTGTCCCGAAAGAAAAAATTGATTTGACAATTGAAAAAAACTCAATGCAGGAAAGTGTTGTAAAATTCAATAATAATAAGATCAATAAACTGCAGGAAATTTTTAATACGTATTTCAATGCCCTCCAGGAACAAGGCATAGACACAAAAAGCAGGGATTGGCACCAGTTATTGTTCAACAATAATGAACCATTAGCCTTTGCAGAAACAAAATTGAAAGAACAACTTTCCAAAAATGCATCATTTATTACCTCTATCCCAAACTTCAAATCTGACATATTGCTTTTCATAAAAGCGTTCAGAAATTTCACAGTCATAGATAAAATGTCGTTAGTTGAGATTGAAAAAGCATTACAGGAAATCAAAGCAGCGAAACTTAAGAGGACTGCATTGAACATCCCATTCCTTAAAGAGTATTTAACAGAACTGACAAATGCCTATGCAGCCCGAACCTTGGAAAAATACAATTTGAGCATAGACTTTATAAAACAAAAAAATGTATCCCAATTTATTGCTGCCGAGGCCATCAGCAAATTTGTTTCAGACACCATCATTAAAAGCGAACTTTTTTCTGAAAAGCTAAGAATTGAATTACCCACAAATGGCCTTAAAAATGAAGCGTTTGTATCCTACTTATATGACAACTCTACTCAATCTGTAAGAAATACATATACGGAAAAAATTGAACGCCTGAGAGCTAACAAGCTTCCAGATTTGAATGCAGTCCGCAAAAAGGCATTTGATTTTTTATTACAGGACTCGACAGGTAAAGATTACAGGTTAGCTGATTTCAAAGGAAAAATGCTTTTTATAGATTTTTGGGCTTCCTGGTGTGCCCCCTGCAAAGCACAAATCCCCCACCAAAAAGAACTCGAAAAAGCCTATGCTGGCAAGGATATAGTCTTTGCAAGTGTTTCTTTGGACAAATCAAAGCCAGCCTGGCTAAAGGCCGTAAGGGATGAGGATTTGCATGGGACTATTTTACATGCTAAAGGAGATTTTAAGAATGAGTTTCCGAAAGCTTATGGAATTGAGTCCATTCCCCGGTATATGCTTATTGATGCAGATGGCTATATCATCTCGGACAACATGATGAAACCGGAAAACAAGAAAGAGATAAAGGGCATTATTGATGAAGAGCTATTTGGTAAAAACACAGAAGAGATTCTTCAAAAACATTTTAAAGCCATAGGAGCCGAAGCACTCAAGCAAAATGGCTTAATGTTAACTTACCGCCAGTCTGTAGTAGCCTTTAATACGAATGGAAAGATTTATTATAGTTATCCCGACAAATTCAAAAATACCAATCAGTTTGAAGAAACAGAGCAAATGCTGATGCTATTAGGCAAAGATTATTTTACCGAAAAATATGCAATTATGAATGGAGAAAAAGTTTCAACAAATAATCCCGCCCAGTTTAACTTAAAAGACTCATGGATAAGTAAACTTAACGGGTTGGAGCTTTTTTTACATAAAACTATTAACAATGCAACAGTAAAATTTGCAGAAGAAAATACAACAACTACAGACAGTTGCTACGTACTGAAAATAAAATTCAAGGATAAAGAGGAGAAATATTATATAAATAAGAAAACCTACCTTATTGATAAAGTAGTCATTCTGACCACCAACATTGAACCACGAAAAGGAGGAGGTTACTTTGAAACATTTGCAAATTATGAAGACTATCGTAATGTAAACGGGTTAATGATACCCTTCAAAGTTAACCAGGCAAATATAATTACTATAAAAGTTCAAAATGCTGAGGTGAAACCAATCGATGATAAAATTTATGAAAATTAGACACAAAAGATATTAAGTCAAAAAATGGAGAGTGACCCTGATCATTCTCTATTTTTTTAGCCAACATTCACTTGCTCTGCCATCAGCATTGCCCTTATAATTTCCTGCCCGTCTGTATTTCCCAAAACACCCGAACAGGCTCGTTCCGGATGTGGCATCATACCGAATACATTCCTCTCAGCATTACAGATGCCGGCAATATTGCGGGTAGATCCGTTGGGGTTGGCTTCAGCAGTTATTTTCCCATTCTCATCACAGTAATAAAAAATTACCTGTCCATTAGCCTCCAATTCATTCAACGTTTTTTCATCAGCATAGTAACGACCTTCACCGTGGGCAATTGGAATTTTATAGGGTTTCCCGGTTTCGTTTGTGATATATACGTTTTTACAGACAAATTGCTGGTTGGCATTTCTCAGCAAGGCTCCGGGAAGTAAATGTGATTCGCAGAGTATCTGGAAACCGTTACAGACCCCAAATACTTTTCCTCCGGCATTGGCAAATTCTATCACACTTTGCATCATCGGGCTAAAACGGGCAATCGCCCCGCAACGTAAATAATCACCGTATGAAAAACCGCCCGGCAGGATTATGCAATCTTCTGTATTGAATTTGCTGAGGTCCCTGTCCTTATGCCAGAGCATGGTAACATCCTGCCCCAGGTCGTACTTCAGGGCATCATGCATATCCCTGTCGCAATTAGATCCCGGAAAAACTACAACGCCAAATTTCATAAATGATGAATATTAAAATTAAGGAACAAAGATAACCCCGGCAGTTCAACTCTTTTCCACCTTTTACCAACCCGGTCCCCAGTATTGGTAAGTAAGGATAAAACCAACAGATAACCAGAAAAAAAGCTGGGGCACAATCCGGAATGAGGCGTATATGTACATGCTGGCATGAAAAGCGGCAAAAGGTATGGCAACGATCACCCAATTCTCAAGGCTGTTTGTACTATTAATAAAAGGTACAAAAAGGGCCCCCAGCAGGTATAATAACAACAAGCTCCAACCCTTCCTGACCTGTATGAGCATTTTTCGCAGGTTGTCCTGTACAAAATAACCACCTGCCAGGAAAGGCATTACCAACAAAAAAGCTCCGCCAGCCAGCCATAAGGATGGGAGTAAAACGGGTAAATCTATACTAAAGTGAGGCCACAGGTTCTGCCAGCTCCATTGATCAGTTATAAAAAGATAAACAGCAAAGAAATAATAGGGAGTGGTAGCGCCAACCATACATAATAACCATTCTGACAACCTGAAGGGCCGCATCACTGCCAGCGCCAAAATAACCCAAATGATGAAAGTGACAGAAGGGAAAAACACGAAAGACCCTATACCTAAGGTAAGGCCAATATTAAAAATACTGCCCCTTGCATCTGGCTGGTTATACGTTTTGAATAGAGCCGATAATATGAAAAGTAAAAAGGTATTTATGATAAGTGGCGCTGAAAAATAGTTCCATTCAGGAAACAAGGAAGTCAGCAACAGGTAAGCCATTCCGGGATACCAGGTTTGATGGCTTGTCATGCGTTGGTGATTGATAAACCTTGTAAGAATGACAGCCTGAAGAAACAATAATCCAACAGCCAGCAAGGGGTAAATAACGGGATTGGCTTTACCGGCAGGAGCAAGAAAATGAGTGATCTCCCGGAACAATAAACCATCTTCATTATTGGGAACCGGGATATGAGGATGCAGAAAAGCAGGAATTTTTATTAAAACCCCAAATACCAGCAACAAAAAAATGTTTGCCGGGTTTTTCTGTTTAAATATGCCTGTCACGGATAATGGACGGTATTATTAATTCTGTGTGTAATCTATTTTGGCAAAGCAAATATAGTTACGATAGATACAGGGAACAATCATTTGACGGGCACTTACCTGTTTTCCGTATTTCGGCATAAACTCATAGCCCTTGTCAAGGTTCTTTAATGTGGGATTACGGGTCAGTTCACCGGC
>DEHX01000004.1:22328-85266 GCA_002352145.1 Chitinophagaceae bacterium UBA2789 | reverse complement strand
GAAGCGCCGACTATGGAGGGGGCCAATGTATTACTGAATAAATAAGGCCTTGACTTCTGCCGCAGCATATCAATGATCTCTTTTCTTCCGGAAGTGAAACCACCTGATGCCCCGCCTAAAGCCTTACCTAATGTACCAGTGATAATATCAATCTTGCCCATTACTCCGCGGTATTCATGGGTACCCCTTCCTGTTTTTCCGAGAAAACCGGAAGAGTGACATTCATCTATCATGATGCAGGCATCGTACTGCTCGGCCAGCTTCACAATTTCATCTAATCGTGCAATGGTACCATCCATACTGAAAGAACCATCCGTAACAATAATCCGGCTGCGGGCACCGGCGGCTTCTTTCAGTTTGGCCTCCAGGTCATTCATATCGTTGTGCTCATAGCGGTAGCGCTGGGCTTTGCACAACCGAACACCATCAATAATACTTGCATGGTTCAGTGCATCGGAGATGATGGCATCCTGCTCGTTGAACAAGGGTTCAAACACCCCGCCATTGGCATCAAAAGCGGCGGCATATAATATAGTATCCTCCGTACCGAGGAATTTTGAGATCTTTTCTTCCAGTTCTTTATGAATATCCTGCGTACCGCAGATGAACCGCACACTGCTCATGCCATAACCACGGTGGTCAATCGCTTTGTGGGCTGCCTCAATCACTTTCGGGTGACTGGAAAGGCCGAGGTAATTGTTGGCACAAAAATTCAGCACCGTTTTTCCGTTCACTACAATTTCTGCCCCCTGCGGACTTTCAATAATGCGTTCTGTTTTATAAAGACCCGAGGATTTTATCTCATCTAGTTCTTTGGCAATGCGTTGTACCAGTTTTTCATTCATATAGCATGGTTTATAGGCAAATATAGTGTATGCACCAGGTATGGATGTTGCCCCGGCAGCATTTGAAATCTGTTCGCAAATGGCAACAGCTTTTTGTCCTTTATTTCACATGAATATGCGATATGCCCGGGTAAAAAGAAATTTTAAGTTTGCGGTAACATTTTTGAAAATAGTTTCGTCACACTCCCAAACCAGCTGACATGAACACCAAAAACCGCATACTGACAGGTATAGCCATACTGATGGCCGCAGCAGGAATGCTGGTATTAACTTCGTCAGCCCCCAAAAGCAGTTATGAAAACGAGGTAACAGAACCCGCCCCTTCCTGCTCTAAGGTAAAAGGAAATGAATGTGCCGGAACGAACAGTAACGGCGAGTTCATCCACGAAAGCCTTTCCCGCCAGTTTCTGTTTATAGCTCCCGTTATCTTTTGATTTTCAAGGGCCTGTGCCTGAAGAAAATATTTCCCGTGCCTGTAACTATTTTACTGCATAGGACGTTACATTCCTGTGCAGGTCATAAAACCTATTTTTAACCTGCCAAACCCCCGGCTGTTTATGACTGAAAAGGAATACAATGATTGTGTGAACCAGTACGCTGATAATGTGTACCGCTTCATCGTTAAAAATCTCCGCCACGAAGAGGATGCCCGGGACGTGGTACAAACAGCCTTTGAAAAAATGTGGCGCAACCGGGATGGAGTGGATGCCGCTAAAAGCAAGTCATACCTGTTTACCGTGGCCTACCACCAGATGATCGATCACATACGAAAAGTGAAGCGGATACAACTGCGGGAAGAATTCAGTGCGGAAACCAGGGTGGAAGACAGGCCGGTAAGCAACCTGAAAAAAGTACTGGACGAGGCGCTGAACCGGCTGAGCGAAACACAAAAATCATTGGTACTGCTGAAAGATTATGAAGGGTATAGTTATGAAGAAATAGGACAGATCATGAACCTGAACCCCAGCCAGGTAAAAGTTTACCTGCACCGGGCAAGAGTGCAACTAAAAGAGTATTTGGTGAAAATGGAAAATGTAATATAAATGAAGATCAACCGCCATAATTACGAAGAGTTTTTCCTGCTGTACGTTGATAACGAACTGAGCAGCGAAGACCGCCACATGGTGGAAGATTTTGTACAGTTACATCCCGATCTGAAAGAAGAGCTGGAATTATTATCCCAGTTCAAGTTCACACCTGATGATGATATTGTTTTCGATAATAAAGAAGAATTGCTGAAGGTAAATGGCGAAACACCTGTTTCTCTCAATAATTACGAAGAATCACTCCTTTCCTATATCGATAATGAGCTGACAGAACAGCAAAGAATAGCTGTTGAGCAGTTTGTTAATACTAACCCTGCCGCTAAAAAAGAGCTGGAACTGTTGCAGCAAACTAAGCTCCAGCCTGAGACAATTCTATTTGCCAACAAAGAATCATTATACCGCAAAGAAGAAAAAGTCCGTTCACTGCCTGTTCGCTGGTGGAGGGCTGCTGCTGCCATATTGATCCTGGCGCTGGGCCTCACCGCTGTGCTGGTAATGAATAATAAATCCATTGATGATGTGCCGGTGGCCAAAAACCCGGGCACTCCAAAGGTATCCCCGGTTGAAAATAAAGTTGATCAGCCTGTACAAGAAGCGATGGCAGAGAATAATAACAGTAATGCCCCGGCAAATGAGGAAATCGCTGCTGATAAAGAAAATAAGCGGCCCATTACCCCTGCGTATGCACAACAAACTAATGTGGGTGGAAAAGAAAATAAACAAGCACAAAAAGTTATTAGCCCAGCCAATAATCCATTACCTGTGCAAAAAGAAGAAGTGTTGATTGCTAATAACAGCAATAAACCATCCAACAACCTGCCCACACCGGAGAACAACCCATATGTGAATGGCGAGAACCCGGTGGTAGCCAAAGTGAATACTCCCAACGAAAAAATGGAGCTAAAAAATATTCCGGCAGTAACAAATCAACCTGCTCCTCCGTCCAACATCATACAAGCTACTTACACTAACAATGGTGAAGAACTTGTACAGAATGATGGCAAGAAGAATAAACTCCGTGGTCTTTTCCGGAAAGCTGCACGGACTTTCGAAAAAAGAACCGATATTGACCCTACCGATGATGATAACCGGTTACTGGTCGGCGGTTTTGCCATCAAGCTGAAATAGCAGACACAATTAATTTTAATTTTTAAAAAATAGAAGAACATGAAGAGGATCTTTACCCTGTGCATCGCCTTATGCACAATTATAACAGGATTTGCCCAAACAGACACTACAGGCAAGCAAAATACTCCCCCGGCTGATGACACTATCCGTATCGGCGGAATGGTAATCATCCGCAAAGCCGGCAGCAAGGACAGGGAAGTTATTCGTGACAAAGAATACAAAATGCGCAACCGCCGCGGTGACAAACCCTCCAACATTTCTACCAACTGGTGGATCATGGACCTTGGGTTTTCCAACTGGAACGATGAATCCAATTATGCCGCCGCAACGCTTAACGGTTTTGTTGCCCCCGGCATTGGTGAAGACCAGTTGCAGCTAAGAGCCGGCAAATCCAGGAATGTGAACATCTGGTTCTTTATGCAAAAGCTAAATGTGGTCAAGCATGTGGTAAACCTGAAATATGGTTTGGGGCTGGAACTGAATAATTACTTTTTCGAAAACGATAAGATCGTTTTTGCCAAAAACCCAACTTATGTATCACAGGGCACAACGGAGTTCAAAAAAGTGAAACTGGCAGCTGATTACCTGACGGTTCCCATCATGCTTAATTTCAATTTTACCCCTAACCGCAAAAACGGTTTTGGCATAAGTGGTGGTATCAGCGCCGGCTATTTATACTCCGCCCGGTACAAAACCAAAGAAGGCGGCGATGTGAAGAAAGTAAAAAGTGATTTTGACCTGGAAAGATTCAAACTGTCATATGTTGGTGAGTTAGCTCTTGGCCCGGTAAAACTGTACGGCAGCTATGCCATGAAGAATATGTGGGAAAAAGGTCTCGATATGACGCCTTATAATTTTGGATTCCGGTTCAGCAACTGGTAATTGATTCAAATAAATTTTTAGCCCGGTTTCAGTATTGAAAGCGGGTTTTTTGTTTTACAAGGAAACTTACAGGGCAATTATCCGCCGTATCTTTTCTAAACGTCCCGTTAAAACATATCCACATAAAAAAATAAAAGAGCATGGCATTACGTTTGCCATCTGGACGGTTACTGATTTTAGCCATAAACAGACTTCGCTCCCACCTGGGCAGTTGACCTGGCCTTACCGAAAACATATATTAAAGATGAAATGAGCGATAAAAATTTTCGAGCAACTTACTCAATCTGCGATGAAAATTTTTATTGCGAATAACATGTGTCATTACCCTAAAATAAATGTTACCACATGAAACGACTTTTCGTACTCTTTGCTGTTTTCCTGGGAAGCGGATTGCTGGCCACTGGCCTTAACAGCCCGATGCGGGTAAAAACAACCAAACGTTTTGACAATCTCAGTAAAGGACCCATAGGTTCTGTATCTATCGTCATTGACAAATCAGACTATGAACTAAATGTATATGACGATAAAGGCTGGTATGCCACCTACCCCGTTGTATTTGGAAACAATAGTCTTGCTGATAAAAAAGTGCAGGGCGATAAAAACACCCCGGAAGGCAAGTTTAAAATAGTGGCTAAAAGAGTACATGAAAAATGGTGCCGCTTTCTTTCACTGGATTATCCCACCAAAGACGATATTGAAAAATTCAATAAGCGTAAAGAGAAAGGTGAAATACCTGCGAATGCAAGCATCGGCGGCGGTATCGGTATACATGGCACCTGGCCACATGAGGATTTTGTGATTGACCGTTACAAGAACTGGACCCTTGGTTGCATCTCTATGAAAAATGATGATGTGATCGAAGTCTACGGTTACACCAGTGCGGGCACCAAAGTCACCATTAAAAAATAATGCTCAGCGGGTATTTGAAGAAAGAAACTGTTCTGTCTCGCTTCTCCATTTCTGCGGTTCCCTGAACAGGAAGGACTCATGATCGGAGTTTTCGTATACCACTAATTTTTTCTTGGAAGACGGGATGGCATCAAATATTCGATTAGTTTCTTTAGGTAGCACCAGGTTATCATTCCGGCCCCATTGTAACAACACCGGGCAATAAATATCCTTTGCAAATTTTGCCGTCTGAAATTTGAATCCGTTGAAGCCTCTTTCAATTCCTATCCAGAAGGTAACCAGCAGACCAAAAGGCTTTTCCGGGAAACCTCCGAAACCAATTGTTCTTGCCCTTGCTTTTATATGCTCCTGCATGGAGCCAAAGGGCATTTCCAGGATAGCACCGGCCGGTTTCAACTGGTAATCAGAAACAGCTTTGATGATGGCCACTGCTCCCATTGATGTGCCCCAGCAAAAAATATTCTTTTCTCCTTTTGCAGCGACATAATCATAAGCCAGTTTCACTTCCTCGGCCTCTCTTAATCCAACCGTTGTATTATTTCCCTCGCTGTTACCATGCGCCCTGAAATCCACCAGCATCACATGATAACCCTGGTAATGAAAATCATTGGCCTCCGGCAGCAGAATTTCTTTATTCATAGTCAGACCATGAAAAAGAATAATAGTCCCTTTAGCTGCAGAGTCTGCCGGAATAAACCAGGATTCAATGGCAAGCCCATTTTTTGTTTTCAGGATTATCGTATCGCATTTAAAAACCGGCGCCTGGTGAATGGGAAGCTTACCATACTTCTGCCCGGCAAACAACCTCCATGTTTTCCTGAATATATTCTGGCTTGGCTTTTTATTAACCAGTGAAGGATCGTCATAAAAATGGGAAAACTTATGGGCATGAAATGCGGCGCTGATATTCAGCAGGAGGAACTGAACCAAAATGGCCCATCCTATCCACTTCAATACATAACGGAATTTTTTGGCAGCAGGTTTTGTAGTCATAAGATATTGTGCTGTAAACAGCTGACCGCCAAAAGTAATTTTTAACCGGCAAATGCCATAAGATTCCTTGTACTTTTTACAGCCTCATTTTTTTACGTATATCGGCAGGAACAACCTGCTTATTAACAATAACAGCTACTGTCCGGATACGGAAATAATCTTCCCGCATAAACATAAAACCACCCAATGGGTTGGAATAATTGCCCCAGGAATTTTTGATATAATACCATTTATGGCCATACTTATCTGTTGTACTACCTACAATATGCATCATATGGTCCAGTAAAGTAGCTTCTGATGTAAAAGCAACCTGCCTTTGCATTTGGGTAGATTGATTGGATGATTTAAAATAGGCTAAGCCACTGGAAAAATCAAAATCAGGGTCATTGGCGTCTCCATCCCAGCCAACCGTATACCCGTTTTGCAAAGCTTCATCAGTGATACGGGAAAAATCTTCCAATGGTACATTCCAGTATTGATCTGCTGTCCAGTTATACTTGTCTTCCAATACAAATTTTGTATAAAAAGGGTGATGGGTGTAAGAGGTGATCTCCAGGTAATCGTCGGGATTGATGTCCATATATTGATCCCTGAAAGAAAAAGCAGTGTACACTCTTCCTTTAAAAGTAAATTCTGCCGGAATTTTTCCTAAATAAACATCTAATACACTATCCACAAATGCTTGTTGCCGTTGATTCAACTCAGTAATACCATTTCTCACACATAACTTTACAAACCTGCTTAACACCGTATCCAGTTCACCGTGATCATGATTAAATGCACCCTGGGGCTTTCCGTTGTAAGCCTCTTCCGGCATCATTCCAAAATTTTTCATCACCCACATCACATCATGAAACTGTCCGCCGGGTGTAAAGAAATTGCCGCCTTTTAGTTTCAGGTGCCGCTGAATTTTTCGTACCATAGAGTGCCGGGCCACAAACATTTCGCTGAGATCAACCTTACCCTTTCCCGTTTTCAGCAATTCACTTTCCAAAAGAGATAAGCTGGAAAAACTCCAGCAGGTACCGGAAAGAAACTGATCTTTTACAGAAGTACAGTGATTGACAGAAGGCGGGGTTAAACCTAGTTGCTGATAAGCTGGCAACTGTGCGCTGCTAATAATCTCAAAACTGATGAATAAAATAATCAGCAGACTTCTAATCATAGGATACAAGATAAGTGAAGCAATTTTCTGCCCCGTACCTTAAGAAGGGTATTTTTTAAACCCTATAGCCTGCCCCTTTTAATTTCTTCCACTACCCCGGGATCAAGTAACGTTGTCGTATCACCAAGGTTGTCCATTTCTCCCTCCGCAATTTTCCGGAGAATACGCCGCATGATCTTTCCGCTTCTTGTTTTGGGTAAACCGGAAACAAATTGAATTTTATCCGGCTTGGCAATCGGGCCGATCACCCTTGTCACCGTTTGCAATATATCCTGCCGGGTCAGGTTCTCATCGCCATGCACATGTTCATAAATAACATACGCATAGACTCCCTGTCCCTTTATTTCATGGGGGTAACCTACCACTGCACTTTCCACCACACCGGCATGCATGTTAATGGCATTTTCTACTTCAGCAGTTCCTAAACGATGGCCGCTAACATTTAATACATCATCCACTCTTCCGGTAATACGGTAGTTACCATTTTCATCCCGCAGCGCACCATCACCGGTGAAATACATATTGGGATAAGCTGAGAAATAATTCAAACGGCAGCGTTCATGATCGCCATACGTAGTGCGGATAATAGAAGGCCATGGATGGCGTATACAAAGATTACCGCTTACATTATTGCCTTCAATAATGTTTCCGCTCTCATCCACCAGCACCGGATCAATGCCGGGCAGAGGCAATGTAGCATAGGTTGGTTTACCCGGTGTAATGCCCGCCATATTGGAGATCATGATTCCGCCCGTCTCTGTCTGCCACCAGGTGTCGACTATCGGGCATTTATTCTTTCCAATATTATCATCATACCAATGCCATGCTTCCTGGTTAATGGGTTCACCTACGGTACCCAGCACTTTCAAGCTATCCAGTTTATGTCCATGCACAGGCCCCAGTCCAAATCCCATTAGTGAACGAATAGCGGTAGGAGCTGTGTAGAGAATATTCACCTTGTATTTATCAATAATATCCCAAAACCTGCCAGCATCCGGCCAGGTGGGAACACCTTCAAACATCATGGTGGTGGCGCCAACACTTAGTGGGCCGTATAAAATATAGCTATGACCGGTTATCCATCCAATATCTGCTGTGCAGAAGTGAATATCTCCCGGCTGATACTGAAATACATTTACAAATGAATAACCCGTATACACCATATAGCCACCGCAGCTATGTACTACACCTTTGGGCTTACCGGTTGAACCGGATGTATATAATATGAACAACGGATCCTCTGCATCCATTTCTTCTGCCGGGAAAGAAACTGCCCCGTTCTGTTCTACCTGGTGCTCGGCATGCTCCATTTCATCTTCCCACCATACATCCCTTCCCTTGATCATGGAGACAGGAGTTCTCGTCCGGGTATATACAATCACTTTCTTTATGGTTCTGTTACCGATCAGGGCATCATCAATCACACTCTTCAACGGGATATCTTTATTACCCCGGTAAGCCCCATCACAGGTAACAATATATTCTGCATTCGCATCATAAAGCCTGTCGGCAATGCTTTGTGCAGAAAAGCCGCCAAATATGACGCTGTGTATAGCGCCGATTCTTGCACATCCCAAAACAGCATAAGCCAGTTCCGGCACCATGCCCATGTAAATACAAACCCTGTCACCCTTTTTCACACCATTATTCTTCAGCACCTGTGCAAACTGGCAAACCCTTTTGTGCAAACGGTTGTAAGTAACCACCCTTGTCCTTTCTTCCGGGTTATTGGGTTCCCAAATAATGGCGGGTTTATCACCCATCGTAGCGAGGTGGCGGTCAATGCAATTGTCCGTGATGTTCAGCTTGCCTCCTTTAAACCATTCTATGTTAGGTTCTGCAAAGTTCCAGTCAAGTACTTTGTCCCATTTTTTTCGCCACTGGAAATGAGAAGCCACCTCTGCCCAAAATCCTTCCGGGTCTTCGATACTTTTCTTGTAGGCGGCGTGATATTCTTCTTCTTTTTTTATCTGGAATGGATACGACATATGAAGTTTTGTTTAAGTACTAAACCGACATGTAATTTCTCATGCCGAAATTACACAACACAGACATGAAAAATTACATCAAAGATTACTCCTGTCAAAAATTAGAATTCAGATATTCAGGAGAAAAGTACGAAGACAAATATTTTTATGTACTAAATCAAATCTGTATTTTAAGCCAATGAAAACAAAAACCGACAGCTTTGCTGAAAAGGGTGTTGTAAGAAAGGTTATTGCTGCTTCCTCCGTTGGCACCATGATAGAATGGTATGATTTTTACATTTTCGGCATGCTGGCGAAAACCATCAGTACCCAGTTTTTCCCGGAAGGAAACCCAACAGCTGCATTGCTCTCTACATTGGCCATTTTTGCTGCCGGTTTTATTGTCCGTCCTTTTGGTGCACTGGTATTTGGACGCCTGGGAGATTTAGTAGGCAGAAAATATACATTCCTCCTAACGCTTATACTGATGGGAGGCTCCACTTTTTTGATTGGATGTGTGCCGGGTTATAAAAGCATCGGTATTGCCGCTCCTATTATAGTACTATTATTAAGATTGATTCAAGGTCTAGCCCTCGGTGGTGAATATGGCGGCGCCGCTACTTATGTGGCCGAACATTCGCCTGCTGAAAAAAGAGGTTTCTATACCAGCTGGATACAAACCACTGCAACGTTAGGATTATTTGTAGCGCTGGGTATTATCATGCTGGTCAAGCTGAATATGCCTGATACCGCTTTCAATGCTGAATGGGGTGGCTGGCGTTACCCTTTCTGGGTTTCTGTTGTTTTGGTTGGCATTTCCATTTACATAAGAATGAAAATGTCGGAATCGCCAATGTTTTCCAAACTAAAAGCGGAGGGAAAAACATCATTGAATCCTATTACAGAAAGCTTCCGGCATAAAGCCAACTTCAAGATGGTACTGCTGGCTTTGTTTGGCGCTGTGATGGGTCAGGGTGTGGTTTGGTACACCGGCCAGTTTTATGCACAGAATTTTTTAGAAACGAAATGCAATTTAGAATTTGAACAAAGCAGGACCATTATGCTTTGGGCCATTGCCTTTGCCACACCTTTCTTTCTGTTCTGGGGGTGGTTGAGTGATAAGATCGGAAGAAAATGGATCATGATGGCAGGGATGCTGCTGGCGATACTTACATACAGGCCTATATTTAGCACTTTTTTGAGTGATACTGATAGTGGCAAATGGAAAAATGGTCAGACGACATTTATAAAAGAAGAAATAGAAAAAAAGGTGAGTGACGGCGATACTATTTTAAAAATTACCTCCCACTTTAAAACAAACAATGGCATTAAATACAGCAATGTTTTAGTTGATACTGTCAAAGCGGGAACCTCCACCAAAAAACAAGTAATAAAAGCCAATTTGAACTCAGCAGACCTGAACAAGCACCTCCCTCCTGCATTATTCTGGAAATTTATTGGCCTTGTTTTTATTTTAATATTATACGTCACCATGGTCTACGGCCCCATCGCTTCATTCCTGGTGGAAATGTTCCCTACCAAAATCCGCTATACCAGCATGAGCCTGCCCTATCATATTGGCAACGGTGTGTTTGGTGGTTTAGTGCCCTTCATCGGCTTACTGCTCACCACCACATACCCGGCCGATCCGCTAGTAGGCTTATGGTACCCGATCGGCGTAGCCCTGCTTTGCCTTATCATCGGTAGCCTGTATTTAGAAAATAAAATTGATAAAAACGTAATGGATTAATATGAGTGCATTAAAAAAATATTTTGGCCTGCTATTAATGCTTATAGCCCCCCTTATTATATACCAATTAGTACATGGGGCCATTTCGCATATTGACCCGGCCGGAAAAAAGGATATCAATAGTCCTGTAGTCTGGATCATAATCATAACCGTTTTTACCCCTATTGCTATCGGACTGGTCATTTTTGGCTGGTATGCATTCCGGGGAGAGTATGATCACCTCCCTCACAAATCTAAAGAGCTGTAAATCAGTCAGAAAAAATTTTAGAAAAGTTAAACATTCCCGTTTTGCAGATGTTATAAAGGCTACTAATTTTGCAAACCGTGAAAAGAATCGCCGCCATACTGTTTTTCATATTTGCCCTCGTTCAGGCAGGGCCGGCGGTACAGACACTGGTAAATCCTGACCAGGTTGCACTCTTTATTGTTGATGAAGAAAAAAATAATACCAAAGAAGACTCTGTTAAAAATCTAAAAACGTATTGTTCTTCAGGTAACTTTCTCGTTTTATTGCTTAGCGCACAATCCATCAGTCACTTTAACACAACTGAACGATTAGCTGTTTCACCTTACCTTGGCAACCATACCCCGCCTCCCAATTACTGTTAAAGACCTTTTCTAATAACTACAATTGCTGTCACACTGATAGCAGAAACACATTAGTACCTAAACTGAAATTAATATTTCATAAATAATTTATGTCAGCTCAACTTAACCCGGTAACAAGGATACTTAACCTTGTCCGGCTGGAACGAAAAGAAATCGGTGCAATTTACTTCTATGCCATCCTGGGGGGGCTGATTCAGCTTTCTCTTCCTGTAGGTATTCAAACCATTATTGGATTCATATTGGGAGCCACAATGTCGACCTCCTTAAAGATTCTTATCATCCTGGTTGTAGGAGGTGTGTTGGCAGGCGGGCTGCTGCAAATAAACCAGATGAAGATCATTGAAAAAATACAACAGCGGATTTTTGTAAGATTTTCATTTCAAATTGCAGAGAGAATACCCAAATTAGACCTGAAACAAGCTGACAGTTATTATTTACCTGAATTGGTGAATCGTTTTTTTGATATTACAGCGCTGCAAAAAAGTTTATCAAAACTACTGCTGGATGTTCCCGGAGCCAGCATCCAGATATTGTTTGGTCTGATACTTTTATCTTTTTATCATCCTTTATTCATTTTGTTAAGTGTATTGCTGGTAATCGTATTATCAGTTATTCTTTATTATACCGGAAATAAAGGGCTGGAAACAAGTTTGCTGGAAAGCCGTCATAAATATGGTGTTGCTGCATGGCTGGAGGAAATGGCTAGAGTCATCAAATCTCTAAAGTTTTCAAAGGGATCCCATTTTCATATGCAGAAAGCAGATGAACGAGTTTCGGCCTATCTGCAATACAGAACCTCTCACTTCAGCATACTCCTGTTTCAGTATAAAATGCTGGTGTTATTTAAAACACTTATCACGGCTGCCATGCTGGTAATTGGTTCGTTTTTGCTAGTAAACCAGCAATTAAATATCGGGCAATTTATTGCTGCCGAAATTGTAATTATTACAGTTATTAATTCAGTTGAAAAATTAATCAATAACCTGGATAGTGTTTATGATGTGCTGACTTCAGTAGAAAAAATCGGTAAAATAACTGATAAGCCTATAGAACATAGCGGAAGCCTTCCCATGAAGGAAGGAAAGTCCGGCTATAAAATTGAGATGTCCAATATCAGTTTTGGCTACAATGAAGATAAACGCATCATTCAAAACCTGTCCGTAAAAATTGAACCGGGACAAAAAGTCTGCATTATGGGTGCCGAAGGTTCCGGAAAATCTACAGTATTGAGGCTAATGACCGGCGCTTATACAGAATATGATGGAAATATATTGATTGATAATATACCTATAAAAAACTATGATATTGCTTCATTAAGGTCATACACCGGTATCTTCCTTAGTCAGCAGGATATTTTCCAGGGAAGCCTTGAAGAAAATATAACAATGGGCAATGAAGAAATTGACCGGACCGAAGTAATAGCCTTATTCGAAAAAGTAGGCCTATTGGGATTCCTTACATCATTGAAGGATGGCTTCGATACCGAGCTTGATCCTACGGGGCATCGCTTACCCAAAAACGTTGTACACAAACTCTTATTAGTAAGAGCACTTGTTAATAATCCTAGATTATTATTACTTGAAGATCCCTTCTCCGGCCTTGAAGAAACATTCAAACTGCAGATACAATCGTTGCTACTAGACAGGAATAACCCTGCTACTGTGGTAATCAGTACGAATGATGAACAGTTTGCACAACAGTGTGATAAGATTGTCCGGATAAATTAATAAAAACGAGTTGCATACCATAATACAACTTAAAAAAAATGAAAGAGAAAGAACTAAACGCATACAGCCAGATATATCGCCACAATAAAACGAGCAAAGTAAAATATTGGTTTTACGGGATACTTGGGTTTATCCTGTTATTCCTTTTTCTGCCGTGGACACAGAACATCCGTGCTAGGGGTTCGGTTACTACCTTAAAAATGGAACAGCGGCCACAGGAAATGAATACGATCATACCCGGAAAAGTAGTGAAATGGTATGTTAAAGAAGGCGATTATGTACAGGCAGGTGACACCATTATTCAGCTTTCAGAGATTAAAGATGAATACCTGGATCCTAACCTGATCAACAGGACACAGGAGCAGCTATCGGCAAAACAAATGACAATTGATTATTACAAAAATAAAGTAGACGTAACCCAAACCCAGATCGGTGCTTTAAGCAGTGGCCGTGAACTTAAACTAAACCAGCTGGAAAACAAGTTAGCCCAGTTACGGCTAAAAGTTCAGAGCGACAGTATGGAGGCTATTGCAGCGAATAATGATTTCAATATTGCCACACAACAATACAACCGGCAAAAAGCAATGTACGACAGCGGACTTGTTTCACTTACACAATTGGAACAACGCAACCAGTCTTACCAGAATGCTCTGGCTAAAAAAATAAGCGCTGAAAATAAACTGGCCAACAGCAGGCAGGACCTTACCATTACAAAAATTGAAATGAACAGTGTACAGCAGGAATACCTGGAAAAAATTGCCAAAGCCCAGGGAGATCAGTTCCAGTCCATGAGCCAGATAGCCTCAGGCCAGGGCGATATTGCAAAACTGGAAAACCAGTACAGCAATTACTCAATACGAAATGGCATGTACTATATTACAGCACCACAAAGCGGACAGGTTGTGAAAGCAAAAAAGGCAGGTATTGGTGAAGTCGTTAAAGACGGGGAAATGATCGTTGAAATTGTTCCCGATAAAATTCAGTATGCAGTTGAACTGTTTATCAGGCCGCTTGATCTGCCGCTGGTGGCACCGGGACAAAAAGTGCAATTTCTTTTTGATGGTTTTCCAGCCATTGTATTTAGTGGCTGGCCGAATGCTTCCTATGGTACTTTCCGTGGCAAAGTGGTAGCCGTTGAAAGCTCTGTGAGTTCCAACGGAAAATTCAGGATACTGGTAGCAGAAGATGCAGATTATAAGCCTTGGCCGAAACAGTTACGAGTAGGTACAGGTGCACAAGGAATGGCTCTTTTAAAAGATGTACCGGTCTGGTATGAACTCTGGCGAAATATTAATGGTTTCCCGCCGGATTATTACAAACCCGCTACAACAACTAATAAGAATGAAACTAAAAAATAAACAGATATTAATAGCAGGCCTATTTGCTCTTTGCTTTTCTGCAAAAGCACAAAACAACCAGGAGAAAACCCTTTCCCCATCCCAGTTAGTAGAAATGGTAAGAAAATTCCATCCGGTTGCCAAACAAGCTGATATTAATATTGACAAAGCCAAAGCTGATATAACAATTGCCAGGGCCGGATTTGATCCGTATTTCTATAACTCTTCCGCTCAAAAGACATTTGATGGGACAGACTATTATTATTACAACCGTCCACAGGTAAGCATTCCCACCTGGTTCGGCGTAGAAATATCAGGGGGCAGAGAATATCTTTCAGGCAGCCGCACCAATAATGAAGAAACCCTGGGTGAAACGAGTTACTTTGGTATCACCGTTCCTTTGGCTAAAAACCTGTTGATGGACAAAAGGAGAGCGGCATTGAAAACTGCGAAGATATTCAGAGAGGCTTCTGTTATTGAAAAGAATAATATTCTGAATAACCTGATGCTCGAAGCATTGAATATGTACTGGGAATGGACAGGGCAATACCAACTGTATAACATCCTAACCAATGCAGTAAAAGTAAATGAGCAACGACTGCAACTGGTTCGCATTGCTTACAGGCAAGGGGACCGGCCAGCTATTGATACCACTGAAGCCCTAACCCAGCTACAGAGCTTTCAACTCTTGCAGTCGCAGGCATGGCTGTCCTTTCAAAATTCAGGTCTTGAACTTTCCACTTATTTATGGACTACCGAAAACCTTCCTTTCTCACTTCCGGAAGATGTCATTCCCGATGAAGAATCACGGGGATTGAATACGATAAAATTGAACGTACCAGAATTAAACCAATTATTGGATGCAGCCAGGCGCAATCATCCAGAATTATTACAATATAATTTCAAGTTAGACGCATTGGATATTGAGAAAAGACTGAAATTCCAGGATCTTTTACCTTCCGTCAACTTCAGGTATAATCAACTGGGTAAAGGGTATGACATCCTGAAAACAGCAACCGGACCTTTATTTGAGAACAACTACCAGTATGGTTTAAGTATTGGCATCCCTCTTCGTTTCTCGCAGGGAAGGGGCGAATACAAAAAAGCGAGGCTCAAGATCAGCGAAACAAAACTGCAACAAAATCTGAAACAATTACAGATAGAAAATAAAGTAAGAAGTTATTATAACGAACTCAATACCCTTCGTCAGCAAATCAGTTTGCAGGAAAAAGCGTATCAGAATTTCATGATACTGCAACGGGGGGAGGAGACCCGTTTTCAAAGCGGTGAAAGTTCATTATTTCTTATCAACAGCCGTGAAAACAAGAGCCTGGAAGCGCTGCAAAAACTTACTGAATTAAAAGCAAAATATATCAGAACAATCAACTATTTAAACTGGGCTGCAGGTATATTACGCTAATTGTTAGCGTTTTGTAATATATGAGCTGGGGGTTTCAGAAGTGACCTATATAAGTTATATTCGCACCCTGATGGCTAAAGAACATATCTATTACTCCTTATACCATAAAAGCAGCAGTATCCTGATGATACTTGCATTGCTATGGCTTACTGTGAGTATTCCATATGTTTTTAATGCACAAAAACAACTACTTAGCCAGGAAAAACAACAACCTGTACCTGTCAATTCACAGCAGGAAGAAGAAGCAGCTAATCCTTTTGCCAGTACAACTGAAGAAAAAACACCTGGTTCAGGAAACACACTTTCTGAATTTCTGCATGAAATTGAGTTGCTTAAGCATCCTTCCCGAAATCTTACCCGATACTTCATGTATATCAGATCTTCTCTTTACATAGCCTTCCACGGCGAACTATTGGTGCCCCCTCCAAACTGTTAAGTTTAGTTTATCATTCTTTCTTTCTATAATCTATTAACCTGTTTAAGGTTTATAGGACTATTATATTTTATCAGATATAGTAAAATCAATCAACATGGCACCCCGTGCAAAAGATTATATTAAAAGTTTACCAAACGACTTTGCTGCTTCTATTGTAGTATTCCTGGTGGCACTACCACTTTGCCTGGGAATAGCGCTTGCTTCCAACGCACCGTTATTCAGCGGACTGATTGCCGGAATAATTGGTGGCATTGTCATTGGTTTAGCCAGCCGCTCCCACCTGAGTGTAAGCGGCCCTGCGGCAGGTTTATCAGCTATTGTAGCCGGCGCTATTGCCTTGCTGCCCTCATTCGAAGCCTTCTTGCTGGCAGTAGTTATTGCCGGTATTTTTCAAATAGCCCTTGGCTTCGCCAAATCCGGTATTATCGGCGATTATGTTCCAAACAGTGTGATTAAAGGGATGCTTGCTGCCATAGGGCTTATCCTGATATTAAACCAGGTACCGCATTTGCTGGGCGATGATTCGCACTTTGAATCTGATGAAGGTGTTCCACAGGCCAAGGGAAATATTTTTTCCAATTTCATATTTGCATTTGGCAATGTAAATACCACAGCTCTGCTTATCGGGGGTGTATGTCTTGTCTTTTATTTTTTATGGGAAAAATTGGTATCGGGCAAGAAAGGACTCATACGGTTTGTACCTGCGCCGTTGATAGTGGTTATCCTTGCTGTAATCATCAATTATTTTTTTCAGCAAAAAGGCACCGGCCTGAACGGCGAACACCTTGTTGTTATCCCGCAGGCCTCTTCGGCCAATGAGTTCTTTTCTTTCTTTTCTTCACCGGACTGGGGCATGATAATGAATAAAAATGTTTGGATTATTGCCATTACATTAGCCCTTGTGGCCAGTCTTGAAAGTTTATTAAGCATAGAGGCTATTGACGATCTGGACCCTTACCAGCGGGTAACACCCACCAACCGGGAGTTAAAAGCTCAAGGCTTGGGCAATCTTTTTTCTGGTTTATTAGGCGGATTGCCGGTTACCAGTGTGATTGTGCGTTCGTCTGCCAATGTTAACGCCGGGGCCAAAACAAAAATGTCTACCATTTATCATGGAATCTTATTACTAGTATCAGTTGCTTTTGTTCCTGCTATCCTGAATATGATACCTAAAACAGCACTGGCAGCCATCCTTATTTTTACCGGGTATAAATTAGCAAAGCCTGCACTATTCATTGCTTTTTATAAAAAAGGATGGGATCAGTTTCTGCCTTTCGTTATTACAATCGTGGCAATTCTTTCAACTGATCTCTTAAAAGGAGTAATTATCGGTATTGGCGTAGGGTTATTTTTTGTTATCAGAAGTAATTTCAGGTCTTCAGTAGTAGTGGTAAATGATAATAACCGGTACCTCATCCGCCTTAGAAAAGATGTATCATTCCTCAATAAACCCATCATCAAAAAGAAACTGGAAGAAGTTCCTGAAAATTCCCATGTGCTGATTGATGCCGGCAGGGCAGATTTTATTGATAAGGACATAATTGAAGTGATTGAAGATTTTATCATTCATGCCCCCTTGTCTAACATTACAGTAGAAGTAAAACGCAGTTTGTATAAAGATCAGGGCTTTAATCGTAAATTAGTTCCTCCCGATGCAAACGGCCGGTATGTGAGGACACATGAAAAAACTATCAAACCAGCTACAGAAATTTAATTCTAAACCGTAATAAATAACCAGCAATGAAATCATACGAAAAACTTTTACTAGAAAACAGGGCCTGGGCATCGGAAAAAGTTTCTGAAGATCCAGATTTTTTTAACCGCCTGGCCCACCTTCAAACACCTGAATTCTTATGGATCGGCTGCAGCGACAGCCGGGTACCGGCCAATGAAATAACTGGTACACAACCCGGAGAAATATTTGTACACCGCAATGTGGCCAATATGGTGGTACATACAGACCTTAACCTGCTTACGGTATTGGATTATGCAGTAAATCACCTGAAAGTAAAACATGTGATTGTATGTGGCCATTATGGTTGTGGTGGTGTGAAAGCCTCTATGACAAAACATAATTTCGGTATCATTAATAAATGGCTTAGAAATATTAAAGATGTTTACCGTTTTCACAGGGAGGAACTGGAAGAAATAAAAGATGAAGAGGCAAGGGCTGACAAGCTGGTTGAGCTAAATGTGCAGGAACAGGTTATGAACCTGGCCAAGACATCAATTGTGCAGAAAGCATGGGCTCATCATCAGCGACCGCATTTACACGGCTGGGTATATGGATTAAAGGACGGAATTATCAAACCTGTATTTGAGATGCCTGCAGGCACACATATAGATGACCTTTATGAGTTTGATGATCTGTAAGAAATTAATTATAGTGCTTATGAGCCGCTTTAATCAGCCTTTCATTCATAGCTTTTCCAAGGCCAGCGTCAGGCATTTTTTCGGCTATAATAAGATCAAAGTTTCCCTTATCTAATTCATATAAAACTGAATAAAGATGCTGAGCAGCTTCTTCCAGATCACCAGAGTTGCTCAGCATTATTTTTTCTTTAACGGGAACAGAAGGAAAGTTCTCAGTGAAGCAAATGGCAGCTATATTTTTCTGAAACCGCAACCTTGTGAAATCACTATTACGATTCATCAACCAAAGTGGCGTCTTTGGAGAATAGTGCTTTTTAAACATGCCGGGATGCAGGTGACCTGAGGATTTTTGTTCACTCATAGGTTTTTGTAAAACGGATTCAATCTGTTCCTCAGTAATCGCACCATGTCGTAAAATCTTTATCTGTTTTTCCACAAAAGAAACAATTGTTGACTCAATACCCTTTTGACACCTGCCCCCATCCAAAATATACGGGACTTCATTTCCCAGCATTTCTGATACTGCTTCTGCTGTAACAGGGCTGATGTAGTTAAATTTGTTGGCACTCGGTGCAGCCAGCGGGAATTCTAAAAGCGACAGTAATTCAAGTGTAAGCGGATGTGAAGGCACTCTTACGGCAACGGTTTGCTGTCCGGCAGTAACAATATCCGGGATAATAGCTGCCTTTGGTAAAATCATGGTCAGGGGGCCCGGCCAGAATGATTTTGCCAATATTTCAGCCTCGGCATAAAACTCCTTCACCAATGATTTTACCTGCTGAATATTTAAAGCATGTACAATCAATGGATTTGATAAAGGCCTGTTCTTTACATCATAAATTTTCTGAATGGCATCAACGTTATAAGCATTTCCCGCCAGCCCGTACACTGTTTCTGTTGGTATAGCCACTACCTCTCCTTTTCTCAGCCATTCTGCTGCTAGTTGTACACTGGAGCCTTTCATGATAAAATTTATTTTATTTATTGCCCCTGGCCCAGTGAGTAACCGGCTTTCCCATCAAAATTGTACAGGTTTTCCGTTTTAATAATATCAAAACCTTCTTGTGAAAGTTGCCCGCAAAGCTCAAGTACTTCTGCATATTTACCCGGAGCATCAGCAACAAAACGACATCGCCAATGGTCTGTACAGAAAGTTTCCGGTATGCCGCCAGGATAAACCTTTACCCCCCGATTGGTAATCATGTTCAATGCAAAATGACCGGCCTTATATTTACTCACTTGATTTCCGAGTACCTCCGGATTTCTGTCGTCTTTATTCCAGTGTAAAAAAACATCTACTCCAACCAACTCCTTTTTTGAAATTTTCGGAACCGGCATCGATATAGTGATTTTTTTATCTCCTTCCATTGTATATGTTACTGCCGGTAATTGTTGTGGAACTTCTCCCAGTCTTTCGATAACCGCTTTTGTAAATAATCTTGTACCTACCTGCACTTTACTCTTTCCTTCCCGAAATATATCTCTTGTATGAATACCGTCTTCAATTGTCTTTAACCAGGCATTGTGAATCTTTTGAGCCACATCGTGCTGACCTATATACACCAGCATTTGCACTGCACCCAGTAAAATACCGGAAGGATTAGCGACATCCTGTCCCGCTATATCCGGTGCTGATCCGTGAATAGCTTCAAACATGGCACATGCTGAACCGATATTAGCAGAGCCACCCAGGCCCACGGAACCTGTAATTTGCGCTGCCACATCAGATAAAATATCTCCATACAAATTGGGCATAACCACAACATCAAATATTTCGGGAGTATCAGCCAGCCTTGCTGCACCAATATCAACTATATAATGTTCCTTTTTTATCTCAGGGTATTCATTGCCAATTTCATCAAACATCCTGTGAAATAAACCATCCGTTATTTTCATGATATTATCCTTGGTAAAGCAGCTCACCTTCTTGCGGCCATAAACCCTCGCATATTCAAAGGCAAAACGAACAATCTTTTCAATGCCCGGCTTCGATATCAATTTCAGGCATTGTGTTACTTCATCTGTTTGCTGATGTTCGATACCGGCATACAGGTCTTCCTCATTTTCACGGATAATCACCACATCCATTTCAGGATGATGTGTAGTAATGAAGGGATGATAGGACATACAAGGCCTGACGTTTGCAAATAATCCCAGGGACTTTCGTATTGTTACATTCAGGCTTTTATAGCCTGTACCTTGTGGTGTAGTTATAGGTGCTTTTAAAAAAACCTTTGTTGACCTGAGAACCTGCCATGCCTCAGGAGATATCCCTGAAGTATGCCCTTTCAAGTACTGTTTTTCACCAACCTCTATTTCCTGAAAATCAATCCTGGCACCGGCAGCCTGCAAAATTTCAAGAGTTGATCTCATTATTTCCGGGCCGATTCCATCCCCGTATGCTATGGCAACCGGGGTGTTCAAAGAGTGCTGCATAAGATTATTTTTGGGCAAAAATAGTAATACATTTTAAAATAATAGTATTACTATTATAAAAAATAGTAAAATTATTTTTCCTACTTTTGTCCGAAATAAGGAAAATGGAACTCGCAGTTCAGATAAAAATGAATGAAAAATTATTTCTGCGAAACCCGGAGTTATCCGAACTGGGCAGAAATATTATTAAATATAGTGTGGTAATGATCCGGGAGAAAGGTTTCGAAGACTTTACATTTAAAAAACTGGCCCAACGTATTGGCACTACAGAAGCCAGCATTTACCGGTATTTTGAAAACAAACACCGATTACTAATATATATAGTTGCCTGGTACTGGAGCTACCTGGAATACAAAGTAGTATTCTATACGCAAAACCTCGCAAACCCGGAAAACAGGCTAAAAAAAATAATAGAATTATTGGCTAAGCCGGTTACTGATGATTTTAGTACTGACTACATAGATGAAAAACTTGTGTACGAAGTAGCCGTTTGGGAAGGGTCAAAAGCATATTTGACGAAACATGTCAGTAAAGACAATAAAGACAGGCTCTTTAAACCCTACAAGGATCTGTGTGGAAGAATTGCCAACATTATTGCTGAGTTTAATCCCAGGTATAAGTTTCCCCGTTCTTTATCGAGTACATTACTGGAAATGGCGCATTACCAGCGTTTTTTTATGAATAACCTTCCTTCTCTCACAGATTTTGGAGAGGATAAAAGTGAAGAGCGGCTTTACCAGTTCTTATACCAGTTGGTTTTTGATAGTTTAAAAAAATAAAGAAAAGCCAGATGGATTATAATCTCATCCTAAGTAATCTTACCAATCCTACCCTGCTTTTCTTTTTATTAGGTGTAATTGCAGCTCTGATAAAATCTGATCTTGAGATCCCGGTACAAAGTTCAAAATTCATTTCACTTTACCTTCTTTTCTCCATTGGCTTTAAAGGAGGTATGGAATTATCGCACAGTGGTATTAACAAGGAAGTAGCCATTTCACTACTACTTGCTATTTTCTTTGCTGTTACCGTTCCTGTTTACAGTTATTTTATCTTACGACGGAAATTAGACGTATATAATGCAGGCGCTATAGCAGCAACATATGGCTCTGTAAGTGCTGTTACATTTGTAACAGCCTGCAGCTTTTTGGCAGATAAGAATGTTGAATTCGGCGGACATATGGTGGCTGCCATGGCACTCATGGAATCACCGGCTATTATTATCGGAATGATTCTGATCAGAAAATTCAGTTCTGAAAAACAGCAACAGCCCTTCAGCCACATTATCCGTGAAGCATTTAGTAATGGCTCTGTCCTGATGATACTCGGAAGCCTTGTCATCGGTATAGTAGCAGATGAAAAACAGGCAGAAGGTATTAAGCCCTTTACCAGTGATATCTTCAAGGGCTTCCTTGCTGTTTTTTTACTGGATATGGGTATTACAGCTACAAATAGAATAAAAGCATTTAACAACGGTGGTCTGTTTCTTGCTTTATTCGGGATTCTGCTGCCTGTATTCAATGCCTGCCTGGCTATATTTTTTGCACACAGCCTTGGAGTACATGACGGGAATGCATTCCTGATTGCCATTCTTGCATCCAGCGCATCCTACATTGCCGTTCCGGCAGCGCTTCGTCTTGCTGTTCCTCAGGCAGACCCGGGGTATTATATACCAATGGCTTTGGCTATAACATTTCCATTCAACATTGTAGTCGGAATTCCGTTATATTATGGATTATTGTCAGTTTTATAAAATTTGAAAGCATATGAAATGTCCTTCTTGTAATGAAACTTTAGTGATGACAGAACGCCAGGGCGTTGAAATTGATTACTGTCCAAAATGCCGAGGTGTTTGGCTGGATAAAGGTGAATTAGATAAAATAATAGAAAGAGCCGCAGGTGAGCAGCCGGGAAACACCTCAAAGAGCAAAAAACAATGGGATGATGACGATGATGATGACGACAATGATTTTAACCGGAAAGGTGGCCGCAGAAAAGGTGGTTTCCTTGGAGATTTATTTGACTTCGGATAAAAATGATTATGGCCAACACCTGGTTATGGATAGGGTTTAATGTATTTGTGTTATTGATGCTGGCGCTTGATCTTGGTGTCTTTAACAGGAAAGAACAGAAAGTAACATTCAAAGAAGCGATCAGCTGGTCGGTCGTTTGGGTAACATTGGCTCTTATTTTCAACGGCTGGATCTATTATGACCAGGGCAAAGACAAAGCACTTGAATTTCTGACGGGTTATCTTATTGAAAAATCGCTCAGTGTTGATAATATTTTTGTATTTGTACTGCTGTTTTCTTTTTTCAAGGTTCCGGAACAATACCGCCACCGGGTATTGTTCTGGGGCGTACTGGGTGCCTTATTGATGCGTGCCGGTTTCATAGCAGCAGGGGCAGTATTAATTGAAAAGTTTCACTGGATCATTTATGTTTTTGGAGCCTTCCTGGTGTTTACCGGCTATAAAATGCTAAATAAAAAAACAGAGGATATGCACCCGGAAGACAATCCGCTGGTAAGGTGGTTTGTGAAAAAAGGGAAAGTGACCAGCGATTATCATGGCAAAAATTTCTTTGTACGCATTAACGGGCAAAAACTTGCCACGCCATTATTTCTTTGTTTGCTGTCCGTAGAATTTACCGACCTGATCTTTGCTGTTGATTCTATCCCAGCCATTTTTGCTATCACGAAAGATCCCTTTATCGTATATACTTCGAATGTATTTGCTATCCTTGGTCTCCGTTCTCTTTATTTTGCACTCGAAGGTATTATTACCCGGTTCCCCTACCTGCGTTATGGCCTTGCCTTAATTCTAATTTTTATCGGGCTTAAGATGCTGGCAGTGGATATATATAAAATACCAGTTGTGGCATCGCTTGCAGTGATTGCCGTTATTCTTTTAACTTCCATTTTTTGGAAAGGGAAAAAACAACCTGGATAATGAGTTCGCTTTACCAACATTTTATTCGATTTCCCCTGCAAGGCATATAACTTTGTCACATGTCAATCGAAGTCAACAACCTGCTGAAAGAATACGGGGAACAAAAAGCGGTCAATAATATTTCATTTAAGATCAATAAAGGAGAGATCGTTGGTTTCCTGGGGCCAAACGGGGCCGGTAAATCCACTACCATGAAGATCATAACCGGTTATCTTCAGCAGACTGGAGGAGAAGCTTTTGTGTGCGGTATTAATGTGGCTGAACAGCCCCTTGAAACAAAAAAGAAAATCGGCTACCTGCCGGAATTGAATGCCTTGTATTATGATATGTATGTTCGTGAATATTTAGGTTTTGTTGCCGAAGTACATGCAATCAAAGATCCAAAATCAAAAATCGAAAATGTTATAGATACTGTCGGCCTCACCGTTGAATCAAAAAAGAAGATCGGGCAGCTTTCCAAAGGGTATAAACAACGGGTAGGCCTGGCGGCTGCTCTTATTCATGACCCGGAAGTATTGATCCTGGATGAGCCAACCTCAGGACTTGACCCTAACCAGATAATAGAAATCAGGGAAGTAATAAAAAAACAAGGACAGAATAAAACAGTATTATTCTCCTCACATATCCTGCAGGAAGTAGAAGCTATTTGCGACAGGGTCATTATTATTAACAAAGGTCAGATTGTGGCTGATGACAAACTTAGTAACCTGCAAAAGAGCAATAAGGAGAGTCATATTGTAATAGTACAGTTTAAGGAAGCAATTGATAAGAACCGGTTAACCGGAATGAAGCAGGTATCAAAAATTGAGGAAGCAGAACATAATTTGTTCAAGTTGCATACATCCGATCCCGAGGCAGTTCGGAAGCAAATCCTTGAACTGGCATTACAACAGCAGCTCAATATTCTTTCATTGCAAAGTGAAAGCCGCAGCCTCGAAGATGTGTTCCGGTCTTTGACACACAACTAACTATTCCTAGCGAATCAAAGTAACTGTTCCTTTTTGAAAGACAACTTTTCCGTTATCATCCTCGTATTCCAGCATCCACACTAATACGGAGGTTGTCAGCATTTTCCCTTTGATGCGTCCGTCCCATCCATCTCCAATAGTCTTTGTTTCAAATACCAAAGATCCATTTCTTTCATAAACGGCAAACCGTTTTAGCCTATAGGCTCCTAAAAAATAAGGACGGAAGAAATCATTCTTGCCATCATCACCAGGTGTAAACGCAGTAGGCACAAAAACACCACATCGGTCAAGCACCTGGAAATACTGCGCAGCCGTATCCCAGCATCCATCAGCAGATGTGGCTATCAATAAAATATTTTTTCTGCCGGGAGTACTGAACGTAATTGCAAGGTCTTTGTTAGTAAAACTTCTTCCATCACTAATCTCCCATACATAATTTGTATTTACTCCCGGTGGCTCCAAACTGCTGTTGGAAATTAACACCGGCCCGTTCAGGCATTGCTCGGCCGGAGATATAGAAAATCCTGCAGCGGGCACAGGCAGCTTTGTAATGATTACCTGCCGTGATCGATCTGTACAAATATCTTTCCTGATTTCTGCCTGGTAAATACTTGTAATAGCCGGGTTTGGATTGAAAACTGCAAAGGTGGCACCGCTAACTGCATTATTGTTTTCAAACCACTGAAAACTTCCTTCATTCGTTAAAAGTTGAAAAGATGCGTTAACTGGCTCATTAGCACAAAAAGAAGTTCTTCCCAAAACCAGCATAGCCGTATCAATCATCACAGGGTTCACATTCACCGAATCATAATTCCTGCATCCGGTCATACTATCCATTACAGCAAGATAAAATGAAGTTGTATCCGGCAAATTCAGTATCGTAACCGGATTGGCTGCGGTTGGATTTACCAAAAGCGAAGGTGGTGTCCATGAATATCCGTACCCTTCCAAAGGATTTGTTCCTAACTGTGCAAACTGGTTCTTGCAGGTGGTTACATCAATACCAGCGTTTGCCACCGGGAGAGTAACAGTTTTTAATACCGCAACTACAGTATCCGGGCAACCAAATCCGGGATAAGGACCAACAACTACCGGAAAGGAAGTGCCGGCAGGTGGTACAGGACTAAGCGTTAGTGCCTGCGAAGAAGATAGTACTGTCGAAAATGTTTGATCTGCATACCAGCTATACGTTTGAAATCCATAAGGAGCCAACAGGGTCACTTCATCCGCATCCGCACAAACCTCACTTCCGGTAACAGCGCCACCGCATGAACCGCTCACATCAATATAGGCGTATCCAAAATGCCCCCTGAATGTGCAGTCACTGGTGATAAACTCAAGTCGAATCGTTTTACCAGCCAAACCAGACAGGTTAATTGTAACAGGCGTCCAGTCTTTATAAATAACAGTTGGATCTACAGTAGAAACAGTGAAGCCGGGCAAGGAAGCTGAAGCTGTAAAATCAAAATTGGCACAATTGATCACTTCATTGTCGGTTACATTATATACCCTTGCCCTGAAGCGGGGTTGTTCATCCGGATTGTGCTGAGGATCCTGAAAAACCACAGCATAATAAAAAAGAATAGAAAATAAAGTTGCTGTATCGGGAATACTGAAGGTATAAAACATGCCTTCAGCGCTTATATTCTGAAAATAGTTGTTGCCCAATTGTACGCTATAGGCACTGCCATTCGGTGAAGCCTGTGAGAAATTTCCATAGGGATCAAGCCCTGCCGTAGCCCTTGGAATGATTTGGTGATTTAGCGGGTTAACACCACTGCTCTCCCATGTTACCGTATTGACACCTGCAATACTTTCTACCCTTCCGGTCTTACATTCCCAGTTATTTAAATCACCCGTTTCAAAATCAATATTTGAGGGACACTGAGAACCCTGACAAAATACTGCCAGCGAATTGACCGCAGCCAGAAGCGATAACAGTATATGTTTGCTGTAAGCCTGCATACATTATTCAGCAGCCTTTATCTCATGAATCAGAAGCCTTTCTTTTCGGCCTTTCCATCGGTAGCCTTACCTTTTTCGAAATCACCTCCGTATACCATGACCAATTTTGATTTATCAAAATACTTTCTGAGTGCATTATTAACCGCATCCAGCTTTAGTGCTTTGATCTTGTTCTCGAATTCGGTGTATTGAAGCAAGTCCCTGTCATTTTGTAAAAAAGAACGGATGATACCGGCAAGGTTACCATTATCACCCAAAGATGTTCTGTTTTGCTCTTCCCAGCTTTTTATCGATTTACTCAATTCATCTTGTGTAAAGCCAGACTTTATTGCCTTATCCACTTCCTGGTGCAAGGCGGAATCCAGTCTTCCTTTATACGAAGGATTGAAAAATGCATAAATGCCCCAATTGCCCGTATTGTATTTGTATTGTACATCCAGGAAACTACCTGCCCCATAGCTCATACCTTCATTTTCCCTGAGGCGCTGCGGTATCCGGGAAGAAAGAAAAGCGCCACCGCCTAATAATTCATTGGCCATTACCACGGCAGGATAATCCGGGTGTTTGCGGGATATATCCAGGTTGATAGCAGCAAATAGCATGGCATTGGTTTTATCAGGAGTGTTGATAGCTTCAGTTGTTTTTTTGCTTTCGAAGTATTTTGGTTCTACTTCTTTATATGCTGACTTGCTGTTCCATTCACCAAAAGTATTCTCGAGGAAGCCACTGATTTTTTTCTTATCCAATTGACCAACAAAAGATGAAACCGAGTTATTGGCACCATAAAAATCACTGTAATATTTTCTTACATCGCTGAGTTTTACTTTCGAAAGATCTTCGAGTGCTTCCTCGGTTGTGGCAGCATAGTAGGGATGTCCTTTAGGATAGTTTGTAATAAGTTTACCTAGTCTTTCCCCGGCAATTGTCTGTGGGTCGCTCTTGTTCGTTTCATAATTAGCCTTCCTGTCAATTACAATCTTCTCAAATTCGCTGGAATCAAACCGGGGATTCATCAGCATATCTTCCAGTAAACTGAGGGCTGCAGGAAGATTCTGCTTATCGGTGTTCATCGTAATGGTCAATGTACCTGCCCCGCCTGCAAAAGAAATATCAGTTTTGATTTTGTCCAGTTCATCACTGATTTGCTTTTTGGTACGATTCGTTGTTCCTGTTTTCAATAAAGAAGCCAGTATTGCTCCGATTTCTGATTTTCCGGCCAGGCCATTTTCGTCACCAAACCGCAATATCATCGAAGCATTGATCTTATCACCTTTAGTTGGCTTTTCCAGCAAGGCATATTTGGCCCCGTTTGGTAAAGTGCCGTACTCTGTATTTCGCTTTATATTTTCAATAGTATTTTCAAAATTCTCTTTCTGTGCCACGGCCTCTTTTCCTTTATAGCCATTGAGCAATTTCTGAATGTCCGGGGTTTCAGCCACCACTACCCTCTCCGGGTTCTTGTCAGGGATAAATACGCCATAAGTACGGTTGGATGGTTTGTAATATTTTTTGGCAACTGCTTTTACATCATCCAATGTTAGTTTCTCAATACGGTCACGGTACAGGTACCATAGCCGCCAGTCGCCTGCACCTACAAACTCTGTAAGGGCTATCGCAAAGTCTGTTGTTTTACTGGTAGCATCTTCTACGTATTTAAGAATAGTATTCCGGGCACGGTTAAGGTCTTCTTCTGTCAAGCTGATAGAAGAAAGGTCATCCATAGTTGATAGCAATACCTGTTTGGCGCTGTCAAGGTTTTTATCCATCGGCACTTCCACCATGAAATAAGAAAAACCCGGATCATGCAGGGTTTGAGCATAAGCATAAAGCTTTGATGCCATTTTAGTTTCCACCAGCTTTTTGTATAGTATCCCTGAAGGATCGTTGGTAAGTATTTGCAACAAGGCGTCATTGGCCGGGTAATCCTTATCTGCAACAGCCGGTGTATGATAGCCCATACCGATGTACTGAATATCGCCATTGCGCTTTAGCTCCACTTTTCGTTCACCATCCTGTGGAGGCTCTACCGTATATGTTGGCTGCAGCACCCTTGTAGGTTTGGGAATAGGAGAAAAATACTGCTGTATATATTGCAATGCCTTTTTCTCTTCAAATTTTCCGGCAATGATCAACACTGCATTATCCGGTTGATAGTACTTCTTATAAAAAGCCCGGAGATTATCTGCTTTTACCCTTTCAATATCTTCCTTGCTGCCTATTGTTGATTTTCCATAGTTGTGCCACAAGTACATACTGGAGAGCACTCTTTCATTCAATACAGAACCGGGGTAGTTTTCACCTATTTCAAATTCATTTCTAACCACACTGAATTCTTTAGCCAGTTCCTCCGGCAGAATTTTAGAGTTTACCATCCGGTCTGCTTCCATATCCAATGCCCAGCGAAGGTTCTCGTCCGAAGCAGATAATATTTCATAGTAGTTGGTACGGTCATACCAGGTAGTACCGTTGGCAGTAGCACCTTTGTCAGCTATCGCTTTTTTAATATCAGTGAACTTTTTGCATTGCTTGAACAACATATGCTCCAGCAGGTGGGCCATGCCGCTTTCTCCGTATCCTTCATGCCGGGATCCCACTTTATATACAATATTGACAACTATGTTCGTTTGCGATTCATCGGGAATAAGCAATACCCGCAAACCGTTCTTTAATTCATATTCTTTTACTCCTTCTACCGTAGTTATCAGTTTAGGGGAGGTTTGTGCCACTAAAGAAGCAGGAGAAATAAGGATAAGGCCGAGGACCAACAGAAACAATCTCATAATTGTAAGGTTTTATGATTCAGTCTAAAGTAAAATCAATTTCTGAAAACGGGTAACCGCTTGTAAATAACCGGATGGATGCGTCATCGTATAAGGGTGATGGTGCCTTTCTCAGTCACCAGCTTATTATCATTGGTATAAAATTCAAGCATCCACACATATACACCGCCATCCTGGGCTATTCCCTTGCTCTTACCGTCCCAGCCTTCTCCTTCCCTGGTAGAATAGAAGATCAGGTTACCCCAACGGTTAAAAATGGAAAAACTCTTTAAGGATTTCATACCGACCAGGTAAGGCCTTACAATATCATTGAGACCATCACCATTAGGTGTAAAAGCAGTCGGCAGGTAATACCCGGGCTTTTTCAGCACCAGCATCTGCAAAGTGTCTACTGTAATACATGTATGAGGGTCGGTAATAGTGATAGTATACAGTACATCATTTACGGCTGTAAATTCTGCAAACCTTGTATAATAATTATTCAATTGTAACCGGGGCTGCCACAAGTAGGTATTTCCTACAGTATCCCTTACGTTGATAAATTTTTTGGCGCCCTGCGGCACTGTAATATCCCGGTAACGAATACCCGGCTCAGGTTTATTTACCTGTACTTTTTTCACAATGGAGTCAGGATAAGCTTCGCAGCCAAGCGCTGTCAATCTCAATACAACATCTATTGTTCCGGCAGTGCCGTAAGTAACGGAGGGAGGATCTTTGACCAATACATCCGGATTGCCATCCTGTAAGCTCCAGGAATAATTGACCTGTGGCGAGCCATTCTCATTACTTAGGTTCAGATATTGCATAGGTCTGTCTACGCAAATAGAATCCCAGCTAAAATTTGCTTTACCATTGGGCATGATGCGGACTGTAGAAAATGCAGACGTATCTGCACATCCTGTACCTGTAGTTGTTATCAGTCTCACGGTATAGGTCCCGGTTGCAGCGAAAGTTTTAACTGCATCCGTAACTGATTGTGTTGTGCCATCGCTGAACTGCCAGAGATAACTCATTGCAGAGCCATCACTCACCGTGGAGTTATTGGTGAACGTAAAGGAGTTATTAGTTACGCAACCCGTATCACTGCTGGCGGTAAATCCCGCTACTGGTATTGCATAAATATTAAACGGTATTGTTAATGTAGAATCTGTGCAACCGAGATCGCTTACCTGTGCCCAATAATTCCCTGTTACCAATGGCTGATAGCTGGCACCCGTAGCGCCGGGTATAGCAGCATTACCATTATACCACTGTACAGCCACCAGGCTGCTATTTACTGAAAGCACACCGCCGGCAGGATCGCCGTCACAAAAGTCTTTTTTGCCAGTAAGCAAAATAGCATCATCCACTACCAGGCCGGTAATGAGAGTGGTATCACTGGCCCTGCAACCTGTTGCCGCATTTACCACCTGTACAATAAACTGCTGTGGGGTAGTTCCCACTGACCAGGCCATTGGATTAGCAATAGCGGGGTTGCTTACCTGCGCTGCCGGCGACCAGGTGTAGGTGTTGGCAGGATCTGGCGCCGTACCTAATTGAATTTGCTGATTGCTGCACACAGATGCATCGGGTCCTGCATTAGCAACCGGTAATGGGTTAATAGTAAAAGGGACGATCCTTGTAGAATCTGTACAAATAGCCCCTTGTAACTGCGCCCAGTAGTTTCCAGATGTTATTGGCTGAAAGGTAATACCATTTGCACCCGCAATAGGCGAAACTCCATCGTACCATTGTATCGTAACCGGTTGGATTGTACCAATAGTCAATATACCCGGATTGGCATCACCTGCACAATAAGTTGTTTTGCCTGTTACCACCATCGCAGTATCTACTGATTGACCCGTCATAATGGTTGTATCTCTTGATTGACAACCAGTCAAAATATCTGTAGTTATTACTTCAAACTCGACCGGGGTAGCATTGGATACCCAGGCAAAGGGATTAGAACTGGTAGGATTGCTGACTTGCCCGGCCGGCGACCATGAATAGTTATATCCTGGTGTACTAGTGGTGCCAATCTGTACAGGCTGGCCAATACAAACCTGTTGGTCGGGGCCTGCATTAGAAACCGGTGCTGTAGCCACCTGCACATCAGCATATAATGTGTCCCGGCAACCAAACCCGGGATAAGGGTCCACTATCACGGGAAATAATGTACCAACAGCCGGCGCCGGATTCAAAACCAGTGATTGTGTGTTAGATAAAACAGTCGTAAAAGTATTATCTGAATACCATGTATAATTCTGAAAGCCAAAGGGAGCTGTTAATGTGATTCCGGGGTTGCCTGGACATATATAAGTCCCGGAAATAGCTCCATTACAATTGCTATTTACATCAACGTAAGCATAGGCAAAATGTCCGTTTCTTGTACACTCTGACACAATGAACTCGATTTCAATCGTCCTGCCGGCAAGTCCTGATAAATTCAGCGTAACCGGAGTCCATGATTTATAAATAACATTTGGGTTTACATCGGACTGCAAAAAGCCGGGAAGACCAGCAGAAGCAGTAAAATCAAACGTAACACAAGGAATCGTATTGCCTGTTGAAAGATCCCTGATCCTGGCTCTGAATCTTGGTTGTTCCTCAGGAATATGGTTGGGGTTTTCTAAAACGATAGCATAGTGAAATAAAACAGAAAAAGTGGTGGTGGATGCTGGTATAGTATAGGTATACGAAATTCCGCTTGCCTCTTTTCCTATACCACCAGTTACAGAAGCAGTTTCATTTCCGATCTTGGCAGTAAAACCACTACCGTTAGGACATAACTCAGGAAAATTGCCAAAATTATCCCTGCCACCGGGAGCAGTAATGATCCTGTGTAAAGTTGGATTGGGTCCGGTTCCAGTCCATGTTATTGTATTTAATCCGCCAACAAGATCAGCAACTCCGGTTCGGCAAACCCAGTTAGTAAAGTCGCCCTGTTCAAAATCAAGATTGGGAGGACAAAGCCCGGTCTGCGCCTTTGAAACTCCGGTTAGAAATAGTATGCTAAAAATTACACTGATAAACCTTACCCGCATCCAGAAAAATTATTTCCAAACTTATTGAAAAAAGCCAAGAAAACCGGTATCAGTATTTCGTTTGCAAAAACACCGTTTCTTTGCACCTCGACGGCCTGCCATAACAACTGATTTTTTAATCTTTAATCTCCTTCAAATTATGAGTTACATCGCTGAAATTTTTGCCAGACAGATCTTAGATTCCAGGGGTAATCCCACTGTGGAAGTAGACGTTATTACAGATGAAGGTGCTATAGGGAGGGCTGCCGTACCCAGTGGAGCAAGTACCGGTATACATGAAGCCGTTGAACTTCGTGATAGTGATAAAAAGAAATACCTCGGAAAGGGTGTGCTGAAAGCCGTTAAAAATGTAAATGAATCCTTAGCCCCGGCTCTGCTCGGTTATGATGTAGCCGATCAAACGGGTATTGATGAAATGATGATACAATTGGACGGCACTCCCAACAAAGGAAAACTCGGTGCCAATGCCATACTGGCTGTAAGTATGGCTGTGGCCAAAGCGGCTGCTGAAGAAGCTTCATTGCCTTTATACCGGTATATCGGTGGTACCAATGCTAAAATATTGCCTGTGCCTATGATGAATATCCTCAATGGTGGGGCCCATGCAGATAACAAAATTGACTTCCAGGAATTCATGGTGATGCCTGTAGGCGCACCAAGTTTCAGCGAAGGTCTCCGCTGGGGTGTGGAAATATTTCATGCATTAAAATCTGTCCTTAAGAAAAAAGGATACAGCACCAATGTAGGAGATGAAGGCGGTTTTGCCCCCAACATTCAAAGCAATGAAGAAGCGATTGAAACCGTGTTGACAGCAATAGATGCAGCCGGTTACAAGGCAGGCTCACAGGTAATGATTGCTATGGATGCAGCTAACAGCGAATTATGGGACAGCAAGAAGAAAAAATATGTCTTCCATAAAAGCAGCGGCAAAGAGATGAGCAGTGAGCAGTTGGCCAAATACTGGGAAGGATGGGTAAAAAAATATCCTATCTGCAGCATTGAAGATGGTATGGCGGAAGATGACTGGAATGGCTGGAAAATGCTGAGCGAGGCAGTTGGCAGCAAATGCCAGTTGGTGGGTGATGACCTTTTTGTAACGAATGTGACCCGTTTACAGCAGGGAATCGACAAAGGCATAGGCAATGCGTTGCTGGTAAAAGTAAACCAGATCGGAACGGTGACAGAAACCATCAATGCCGTAACACTGGCACAGCATAACGGGTACAACACCATTATGAGCCACCGCAGCGGCGAAACAGAAGACACTACGATTGCTGATCTGGCTGTTGCGTTGAATTGTGGGCAAATAAAAACAGGCTCTGCCTCCAGAACAGACCGCATGGCCAAATACAACCAGCTGTTAAGAATCGAAGAATTATTAGGCAGCTCCGCCGTATATCCAAAGGGAAAGATTAAATTTGGAAAGTAGTTTATACCTTATAGTTCACGGTTTAGGGAAAACAAACATCCATAAACCGTGAACTATGAACCAAAAAAATGAACCAATACTATGAATAAAGTCCTGACCCATATTCCTTCCTGGCTACGCAATAAATACCTGATTGCTTTTGCAGTTTTTTGCGCTGTAATGCTGTTTTTAGATAAAAACGACCTTTTCACCCAAATGGAAAGGCAAAAAGAGCTTCGTGACCTGCAGCAAAGCAAGAAACATTACACCACCCAAATTGCTACAGAACGTAAAGAATTAGAGGCACTTAAGAATAACCCCGCCACCCTGGAAAAATATGCCCGGGAAAAATACCTGATGAAAAGGGATAACGAGGAACTTTTCATTATATCGGAAAAACCCGATAATACCAATAATTAGCATTCTCCACACAATAAGGCAAACCAGCCCCCGTTAATAAGACGGACGTTCACAAAATCAGTTATCAAGGACAAATTAATTTTTGGACATTTAATCGGTTTGCCAATGACCATTTTTACTCCTGAGGATCTTTTATTGTATTTGTACAAGGAAACCTCCGACGATCAGACGAAGGCTATTGAAGAGGCTTTACAAAAAGACTGGACACTTCGTGAAAAGCTGACCGTTCTTAAAGCTTCGATGCAAAGACTTGACAAAATCGTTGTTTCGCCCCGCACAGAAGTAGTACTGAATGTACTGAACTATGCAAGGGAAAAATCAGCTGAGGAAGTACAATAACCAATTAACCAACGTAAAAGCATTTAATCCTGGCCGCAAGCCGGGATTTTTTTATTCTATACCTCCGCTTGTTTGCCGGTTATTTTCTATTCGCTTTATTTGCAGCATGACCCGGAAAGAACGTTACACTTTCGTAATTGATTATTTTGAGAAGAATATGCCCGTTGCTGAAACCGAATTGGAATTCAGTGATCCGTACCAGTTATTAGTGGCAGTAATTCTTTCTGCCCAATGTACCGATAAGAGGGTGAATATGACCACCCCCGCTATATTCGAAAAATACCCAACTGTTCAATCGCTTAGCAAAGCAACATTTGAGGACTTGCTCCCCCTGGTAAAAAGTATTTCCTATCCCAACAACAAAACAAAGCACCTTATTGGAATGGCCAATAAGGTAGTGAATCAATTTCACGGAGCCATACCGATGACAGTGGAAGAACTGGTGCAATTACCGGGAGTAGGAAGAAAAACCGCCAATGTTATTACATCGGTGGTAGACAAGCAGCCTAATATGGCCGTTGATACCCATGTGTTCAGGGTTAGCAAACGGATTGGTTTAGTGCCACAGACAGCCTCTACTCCATTAGCTGTTGAAAAGATACTGATCAAAAATATCCCTGGCCACCTTATTCATAAAGCCCACCACTGGCTGATCTTACACGGCCGATATACCTGCCTGGCAAGAACCCCCAAATGTGAGAAATGCGGGTTACAAACAGTTTGCAGGTATTTTTCAACATTACAATAAATTAAACTTCACCGGTATCGTTTCTTCCTATTTTTATTTTTCCTCTCATCAATCCACTCCCTTTGTAAAATCAACGTTTAACCTGAAAAAGATTGAGGATGAGAAAATATTTCGTACTGGCGATTTTAAGCAGTGTTTTTTATAGTACAACCCTGAAAGCTCAGTATTATTATTACAATAATAAATATTACGATAATGCTGTAGTGATGGAGTTGGGCGTTTCTGGTGGTATTATGAATGCACTAACAGATTTAGGCGGCAAAAAAGGTGTAGGAAAAAACTTTATAAAAGACCTTCGTTGGGCTACTGCCAGGCCAAGCTATGGTTTCTATGCAACAGCCATGTATAAAAACATGGCTGGCCTCCGGCTGGAAGGGACGTTTGGCGAAGTAACCGGTTATGACAGCATCTTGAAAAATGTTGCGGGTTCAACTTTTGGCCGCTACGAACGGAACCTGAGTTTCAAAAGCAAGATCAGCGAAATACAACTGGCCTTTGAAGTGCACCCTTTGTTCTTCAAGGATTATGATGAGGATGAAGCGCCACGCATTTCGCCTTATGCAATTGTTGGTGGTGGTATTTATACATTCGACCCGCAGGCAGAACTTAACGGACAATGGTATGCCCTTCAACCATTAAGACTGGAAGGACAAGGATTTAATGAGTACAAGGACAGAAAGACTTATGAGTTGACCCAGTTCAATCTGCTGGGCGGTTTAGGCCTGAAATACGAGATCAATTCATTTCTGAATGCCCGGCTTGAATTTGTGCACAGAAAACTCTTTACCGATTATCTTGATGACGTAAGTACCGAATATGTAGACCCAACTCTTTTTACCAATTATTTGCCTGCAAACCTCGCTGCTGTTGCGCAACAGTTATACAGCCGCAGACAAGAACTGGTGCCGAGCGATGTTCCTGTTGCCGGAGAACAACGTGGCGATCCAAAGGACGATGACGCCTTCTTCACTATTCAGCTTAAGATCGGCGTAACTCTTGGCAGACTAAGAAGATAGTACCAAAAGCTTCGGTGAAAACCGGTAATCAGCGGTTTTTTTATGGTCTTGGTGATTGTTTATTTCAAAAGAGTCACTGCGAAACAAATAACATATTCGTTAATTTTACCTGAGCCCAGCAACAGTAATTAAAACTTCTGCTATGCAAACCGATAAGCAACCCCCTGCTGAAGTAAAATTCAACAGCAATCTTTGTTTCAGGCCCCTGGTAATGTATCTGAAGAAGAATATTGCTGAAGGTAACCCCGGCATGCTGAAACTTTATGGCCAGGTGGTAGAAGAGTTTGAATCTCATCCCGAATTACTGGAACCCATTACTGATATCAACGACCTTCGTTCTCACAGTGAACTGATCGAAGAATTATTATCAGCCGTCTTTCCCCCTACCACCTCCAATTTTATGTACGGCGTTTCCATCCCTTTTAAACCGGAAGCCGTTTATGTATCGCCGCTGTTTAAAAAACAACTGTTGAAACCAAAGACAAATATCATTACTATACCTGAGTTTGATCTAAATACAGCCCTTACCCCACAACGGTTACAATTTGCTTATGGACTTATCTTGAAAAAATACTATGGACTTGAAAGTTCACAAACATACAGATCTGTTTATTCTAACCCGGATGCAGATACAGGCCTGGTTCGTTATATGGAATTGCGGGTAGATGGTCGTTTTATTGAGGTAAGACCCGTTGGTGAACTGCCCAAACTACCTGAAAGTGTTATTGAATCACAGACCAACCGGTTGATGAATATTACTGAGATGATGCAGCATATTCCGCTGGAGAAATTCGTATTTGATGGACTTTTTGTTTTACGCATCAATGACATGACAGAACAGGAAGTGATTGCTAAAATGAAAAACCGCTTCCTTGACAATAATGCGTTTTCGGATTCTTCTATTTACAACGAGTTGGAAGAACAGGTACAGTGCCTCATAGGCATGAAGGATGTTTCAATTGGCATTACTCCTTTTTTCAAAATCAATAATCACTACGTATACTCTGACTTACACAATACAAATAGTATTCTGTTCAGGCATTTCAAATCCATACCTGATAAAGATGAAATAAGTGATTATTGCAAACTGCTCTTCAGGGATAATAACCAGCCTCTTCTCTTCGAAACACTGACAGAACAATCCATCAATGAAGTACAGTGCCTGCACTACTATCACCTGGAAGGTGGCCGGAGCCTTATTCTTTGCCCACTGAAATTAAAAAAAGACCTGATTGGCATGCTGGAGATCACTTCTACAATACCCGGGCAATTGAAACCTCAGCATATCAGTAAAATTGAGCCGGCCATACCATTATTTACGCTTGGATTAGAGAAAAGCCTTGAACAGCTGAACTCACAGGTTGACAGGGTTATCAAAAAGAAATTTACCGCCGTGCAGCCAGCCGTAGAATGGAAGTTTACTGAAGCAGCTCTTAATTATATAGTTAACCTGTCTACAAAAGAAGATGTAAAAATTGAACGCATTGCCTTTGATGAGGTGTTCCCGCTGTACAGCGCAATTGATATCCGTAATTCATCTACCGAAAGATCACATTCTATCCAACTCGATATCGTTGAACAACTGGAACTGGCATTAAGAGTTGTAAAGAAAGCACAGGCTGAGATATCATTCCCCTTATTGCAGGAAATAGAATTTAAGATCAACAAGTATATTATCGCGGCTTCAGATGTGTTGCAGTCAGAAGAAGAAATGAGCATCAATGAGTTTTTTCATGGCCAGATAACCTCTGTTTTCAATCATTTAAGATCGGTGGAGCCATCATTGAAAAATGTAATTGAGGAGTATTTCAGTGCTCTCGACCCCCAGGTGGGCATGCTATACAAACACAGAAAAGACTATGAGAACAGTGTGACCCGTATCAACGAAACATTATCGAGATTTATTGACAAAGAACAAATAGCTGCGCAAAAAGTATATCCGCATTATTTTGAACGTTATGTGACCGATGGGCTGGAATTCAATATTTACATGGGCCAGTCACTTACGCCGAGGAAGAAGTTTGATGAAATTTATTTACGGAATCTGAAAATGTGGCAACTGACCGTACTGGCAAAAGCCTCACGACTTACTCACAACCTGGAAAGTGAATTGACGATTCCTCTTCGTACAACACAGCTTATTCTTTCACACAACCAGGCGCTGGCAATACTGTTCCGTACTGAAGAAAGAAAATTTGATGTGGACGGAGCCTACAATGTTCGTTACGAGATCATAAAGAAGCGTATTGACAAGGTAAGGATCAAAGAAACAAACGAAAGACTTACCCAGCCCGGAAAAATTGCGATCGTATATACACAGCACAAAGATGCAGAAGAGTATACTGAGTACATTGAGTTTCTTCAAAACAAAAATCTGCTCAAGCCTGGTATCGAAAAGCATGACCTGGAAGAACTGCAGGGTGTTTCAGGATTGAAGGCCTTGCGGGTGGATGTAAACTTTGATGATCTGGCACCGGCACAAAAAAAGGTTGAGCTATCCGCTACAACCTCCCAGGAACTTATAGGTAAGTAAATTATTTCAGCAACTCACTAAGCTTTTTATCCAGCGATTCTCCCCGCAGGTTTTCAGCAATGATTTTTCCTGAAGGATCAACCAGTACATTATAGGGGATACCTTCAATCTTGTACAATGGGACAACGGCGCTGTTCCAGTATTGCAAGTCGCTAACATGAGTCCAGGTGAGTTTGTCATCTTTAACGGCTTTCAGCCATTTATCCTTTTCACCCGGCCTGTCAAGTGAAACGCCCAATATATCAAAATTCTTATCCTTGAATTTAGTATACGCATTTACCACGTTGGGATTTTCTGCACGGCAGGGTCCGCACCAACTGGCCCAGAAGTCAACCAATACAAATTTTCCTTTGTAAGAACTGAGTTTCACTTCTTTTCCATCTGGATCAGGCAGGCTGATTTCAGGTGCCGGCTTTCCAATCCATCCTTCTAATGACTGTTTAATGGCAGCTATTCCTTTGTGATCGGGAAATTTTTCAGCAGTATTGTTTACGATTTCTCTTACATCATCCTTAGAGAGCGGCTCCAGCCTGAATGCGGGATTACCTGACATGCTCTGGTAATATCCCAGGACAATCATGGTTAAAGCCGGGTTTTTTGAATTACTAACAGTAGTGTCCAGCAGGGCTTTGATATCAAAAGCAGCCTGCAAGGACTGATTCCTGACAGAGGTTAGCAGACTGTCTTTTGCTCCACCTTTTTCCAAACTATCCAGCAACTTATCATTTGTAAAAATGAACTGAAGTTTATCATTTACTCCCGCCATAAAATCCTTCATCTGCTGGCTGGCTGGCGACCCTTTGATTTCATATTTCTCGGCAAACTGGTTATTCTCTTTGTTGAATGTAGCATCAACTGTTATTTTATCAGCATCATTAATAACTCCTGCCAGCGGATAGGCGCTCCCTTCCAGGCGAATATTATACACACTGGCTTCAGTTGCCTTTGCTTTCAATGAATATTTTCCTTTGGCATCTACCGCAGAGGAATCAACCAGCATGGGCTGCATGGTCGTCATGGGAATTTCCTCCAGGTAAACCATTTTCACAGGGCTATTGGTGATAGTACCACTGACACTGAAACCGGCTTTTCCTGTTGATTTTTTACCACAGGATGCAATGGCAGTTGCCAGCACTATCATGACTACTAATCGACGTTTCATTTTTAAAGATTAAGATTGTTTATTTTAATTTTTCCAGTAATAATTGGTTAGTAAGTTTTGGATCTGCCTTGCCTTTTGATTGTTTCATTACTTCGCCTACAAATAACGCCAAAAGCCCTTTCTTCCCCTTTTTATAATCTGCCACTTTATCGGCCAGTTTTTCCAGCACCTTTTCTACTATCGGCTCAATCGTTGATGCATCAGACTCCTGCAAAAGATTCAACTGGCTGGCTAATTGGCCAGGATCCGCCAGAGGTTCTTTAAGCAGGTGCTGAAATAGTTTACCCGCAGCAGCCGAAAAGCTCACTTTACCGCTGTCAATTAATCCAATCAGCTCGGCTAATTTCAAAGGTTGCAAAGGAAAACTGCCAATCTCTTTAACTTCTTCATTCATCCATGTCTTAACAGGACCCAGCATCCAATTTGCAGCAGCCTTAAAATTATTTGTATGCTTTATGATACTTTCAAAATAATCTGCAAATGCTTTTTCTTCTGTAAGAACAGCTGCATCATATTCGGAGAGCTGGTAAGAAGAAATATATTGCTGTATTCTTTGTTCTGCCAAAGCAGGAAGACTTTTTCTTATCCTGTCAATGAATTCATCCTGTAACTGAAACGGTGTAAGATCTGGTTCAGCAAAATAGCGGTAATCATCTGCATCTTCTTTATCACGAATGGCAAAAGTGGTACCGGTATTGGCATCAAAACTTCTGGTTTGCTGATTTATTATTCCCCCTTTTTCCAGCATATCAATCAGCCTTTTTGCTTCTGCATCAACCGCTCTCTTTACATTCCGTATGGAATTCAGGTTTTTTACCTCAACCCTGGTTCCCAGTTTTGTATCGCCTTTTTTACGTACAGAAATATTAGCATCGCAACGGAGGCTGCCTTCTTCCATATTACCATCGCATATCTCCAGGTAGCGGACCAGTTTTCTAACTTCCGTTACATAAGCAAATACTTCATCGCTGGATCGCAGGTCAGGCTCACTTACTATCTCAATTAAGGGAGTGCCTGCCCTGTTGTAATCAACACAGGTGTTATCCGGGTCAATGTCATGGAGGCTTTTCCCTGCATCTTCTTCCAGATGAATACGGTTTAATCTTACTTGCTTTTCCCCGGAGTTGGTTTTAATCTTTACAAAACCTCCGGTACAGATCGGTATGGTATGTTGCGACACCTGGTAGCCCTTAGGAAGATCGGGGTAGAAATAATTTTTCCGGGCAAAATAATTATACTGCTGAATGGTACAATTACAGGCAAGACCCATTTTTATCGCATACTCTATCGCTTTCCGGTTCATTTTGGGCAATGTGCCGGGATGTCCTAAAGTAATCGGGCTGACATGGGTATTGGGTTCGGCCCCGAAGGCAATGCTGTCACCGCAAAACAATTTGCTCTGCGTTAGCAACTGGGCATGTATCTCCAATCCCACTACAATCTCGTATGCATTGTAATCTGTCATTAAATAAGTGGGCAAAAATAGCCTATTTAAGGCAGTAGAACAGGTCAAAAGTTAAAGCCCCGCCGTGTTCATTGACAGCAGCGGGGCTTTGAAACCACACACCAAAACTCAAAAAAGTATCTACAGATCAGCTGTTTTTAATTTGCGGGGCATTTTTACTTCCACATTCTGTGTTTTTCCGTCTCTTTTCAATTTGATCATTACAGAAACTTTATCCTTGCTTTCCTTAACTACTCTCACCATATCATCCGCATTATTGATAGCCTTACCATCTACTTCGGTAATTATATCATTGTTCTTAATACCTGCCTTTTCAGCATTACTTTCATCATCCACTTCAATCACTTTTACACCTTTGCCATCATCGGTATCCTGTACGGACAATCCGAGTTTTGGACCACCCCCTGTCCATGTCCAATTCTGGCCAAATGGAGCTTTTGGAATAGGAATCTCTTTGATCTTTGGCATAATACTTTCAAAATCCATATCGCCAAGGTCTATTTTGAAATTGTCTCCCATTGACCAGTTTTTAGCCCCTTTCCATTTGGTAAGCTCAACGGTTGCTTTTTTCTCCTTTCCTTCACGGAGGTAGGTAATCGTTACTTTATCGCCCGGCTTATGTGCTTTAATTGCTTCTGAGAGGTCATCAGGGCTTGCAATCTTTTTATCATCAACTTTAGTAATAATATCATTTTCCTTTAATCCTGCTTTTTCTGCTGCACTCTCCGGTGTTATGCTCTGTACTTCTGCGCCTTCCGTTACTTTCTGAGTAGTTACACCCAGCATAGCCCTGTTTTCATCAATACTGTAAAAACGGAAATTATCGTTATTGTCATTAAAATTCCAAACACCGCCACGGGGGGCTCTTTCTAATGTCAGGGCTTCCACATCTTTCAACCTGTTCAGTTTTACCTTGATATCTCCACCTTTGTCTTTGTAGTCTTCAAATGGTTTCCCGTTGATGGTAATTTTATCACCATTAATCTCAACTACTACTTTATCATCAGCACCGCTTTTTTTAGTGATGATGATCTGCTGCACATCTTTTCTTTCTTCTTTTACTGTTTTATCCTTTTCATCTTTTTGAGCCAACAAAGTTGCAGGGGCAAAGAGGGCAATCGCTGCAGCCAACACAGCATTCTTTACACTTATCTTTCTCATACAGAAAATGTTTTTTATTTTATCTACGTTGAATTTCGTAGTCAAATATAAAGACAAAAAAGAAAATACGAAATGTTTCGGAAATGTTAAATAGCCCTCTTATGCCAGATGGTATTATGAACGGATGAACGGGTTAATGGCTTCATAAGTAACGGCCGGGTGGTCATCGACTATTTCTTCACCTATATATTTCATACCGCATTTTTCAAGCACTTTCAGAGAAGGAGTATTTTGTGGCATAGCCCTGCCCACAATCCTTGGCAGGTTCAGTTTTTCAAATCCATATTGCAGACAGGCAAAGGCTGCTTCTGTTGCAAAACCCTTACCCCAGGCTGATTTCATAAACCGGTATCCCAGATCTATTTCATTTCTTTCCGGCCTGGCTTTCAATCCACACCAACCAATAAACTCAGATCCTGACTTAACATGCACAGCCCAACGGCCATGATTATAAAGTGCATATTGAGGCAATATGACCTGTTCCAAAATTTGGCAAGCATGTTCAATATCCCGAACCGGGTCGCCTGTATACTTTGTTACATCCGGATCTTTATTTAACTCGTAAATAAGCAGTCCGTCATCCTCCGTGAATGTGCGAAGAATCAGTCTTTCTGTTTCTATGACAATATTCATGGCTCTTAGCTTGCGTATTTTTACTAACCGGAAAGTGGTATTGTCTGGGAATAATAAAACCTGAAATTTGGCAAATACCTTATTGGTTAATCATTTATGGTCTATATTATTCTAGTACTGTTTGCCATTGTATGCATCTTTCTTACCATATATGCCATTCGGATATATAAAGAAGACAGTCATATCAGGGCAGAACGCAAAAGAATTCTCGAAGAAGAAGAGGAAGACTTGTTTGGTGGCAAACTATAAAAGCTTTTTGACGGCTTCAATTACTTCGCCCAGTTTTCCTGCATCCTGTCCGCCAGCAGTCGCCAAAGTTTTTTGTCCACCCCCGCCGCCTTTGATCAATGGTGCAATTGTTTCTTTGATGATCTTTCCGGCATCCAGGTTTTTGGCTGTGACCACCGTTTCTGAAATACCAACCGCTACAAATGGTTTTCCCCCAAGATTGACGCAGAGCACAGCCACATGGTCACGAAGATGATTTTTCAAATCATAGCAGAGTTTTTTCAAAGCATCTGCGCTGCTCACCTCGATAATATCCCCAACAAAGTTTACCCCGTTGATGATTTCGTCTTTTTGTAAAAGCTCATTACGAATAGCCACCAACTGCCTTGCTTCCATGGCCTCAAGGTGCTTTTTCAGTTCTGCATTCTCCACTTGCAGGTTCTCAATTGCTTTTTGAATATCCTTTGGATTCTTCAATGCTTCTTTGAGCTTATCCAGCAGCAGCAAGTTTTCATTTACATATTCCTCCGCCTGTTTGCCACAGACTGCTTCCACCCTTCTTACACCTGCTGCTACCGCTGATTCGCTGGTCAGTTTGAAAAGGCCTAACTCCCCGGTAGAGCCGACATGGGTGCCACCGCATAATTCCACAGAATATGATGGGTCAATTATGACCACCCGGACTACATCGCCATACTTCTCGCCGAACAAGGCCATAGCGCCGAGCTTCAATGCCTCGTCTTTAGGTAATGATTTTATGACGACAGGAATATTTTCCCTGATCTTCTCATTTACAATAGCCTCAATTTTCACTATTTCTTCATCTGTTACTTTGGCAAAATGAGAAAAGTCAAACCGAAGATGTTTCTCATTCACCAATGAGCCCTTTTGCGCAACATGGGTTCCCAGCACTTTCCTTAACGCTGCATGCAATAAGTGAGTAGCCGAATGATGCAAGGCTGTATTCTTTCTTTTGACCGCATCAACTTTTGCGATTATTTCACCACTTACTTCCTCAGGAAATCTTTCGGTGAAGTGGATAATAAGGTCATTGTCCTTTTTAGTATCAGTTACTTCAACCGTTTCAGAGCCGATCTGCAACCAACCCTTATCGCCAACCTGTCCGCCGCTTTCGGCATAAAAAGGCGTAGTATCCAGTACAACCTGGTAGGCTTCTTTACCTTTTGCCTTCACTTTTCTGTATTTCAATACAGATGCTTTTGTTTCTAATGAATCATAGCCCACAAACTGGTTCGAACCTTCTTTAAGCACTACCCAATCCTCCGCATCAACAGTTGTGGCGGCGCGGCTGCGGGACTTTTGTTGTTGCATCTCGGCTTCAAAGCCTTTCTCATCAACGGATAATCCGTTTTCGGAAGCGATCAACCTTGTAAGGTCAATCGGAAAACCAAATGTGTCATATAATTCAAAAGCATCCTTACCCGCTATTATTTTTGAAGAAGCAGTTTTGATGATATCATCAATTCGTTTTAATCCCTTATCCAGCGTTCTTAAAAATGCCTCTTCCTCCTCTTTCACCACCTTACTTACAAAATCAACCTGCTGTTGCAATTCAGGAAATACGTTTTCAAATTGTTTTGCCAAAACAGGCACCAACTGTGTCAGCAAAGGATGTTTGTAATCCAGGTAAGAATAATAATACCTTACCGCCCTTCTCAAAATCCTCCTTATCACATAACCGGCACCGGTATTGGAAGGTAATTGCCCGTCGGCAATAGTAAAGCTGATGGCACGAAGGTGGTCAGCAATCACCCGGAAGGCTACACTTTCCTTATCATCGCCACCTGTATATTTTTTCTTAACGATGTTGCCGGTAGCCTCTATCGTTCCGGAGAAAATATCCGTATCATAGTTAGAAGTTTTGCCCTGCAATACCCTTACTAATCTTTCCAGCCCCATACCCGTATCCACATGGGTGGCAGGTAAAGGCTCCAGGCTCCCATCTTTTTTGCGGTTGTATTGAATAAATACATTATTCCATATTTCAATAACCTGGGGATGGTCTTTATTTACCAGTTGGTGTCCGGGAATTTTTTTTCGCTCCTCTTCAGGTCGCAGGTCCACATGTATCTCGCTGCAGGGACCGCAAGGGCCGGTATCGCCCATCTCCCAAAAATTATCTTTCTTATTACCAAAAACAATTTGCGTAAACGGATCAGGGAGAATTTCTTTCCACTTAGCCAATGCAATAGTAGAAGCCGGTAATTTTTCTTTTTCATCTCCTTCAAACACAGTAGCGTAAAGACGGTCTGTTGGTATCTTGTAAACTTTGGTCAGCAATTCCCAACTCCATTCAATTGCCTCATTTTTGAAATAATCGCCAAAGCTCCAGTTGCCCAGCATCTCGAACATAGTGTGATGATAGGTATCTACTCCTACTTCTTCCAGATCATTGTGCTTGCCGCTAACCCTTAAACATTTTTGGGTATCGGCCACCCTTGAATAAGGTGATTTTTTATTTCCCAAAAAATAATCCTTGAACTGGTTCATTCCCGCATTGGTGAACATGAGAGTAGGATCATCCTTTACCACTATCGGGGCAGATGGAACAATTGTATGTCCTTTCGATTGAAAAAAGTCCAGGAATGCTTGTCGTATTTCACTTGCTGTCATATCGTACTTTTTTGGCGAAATCGCTGATTTCTTTACCACTCACCGTTTCTGCCTTTGTTCTGGGTTGATTTTTGCGGTATATGGGGCTATATTTGTCGTCCCCCGCAAGGCCGCAAAGGTAAAGATTCAGTACGGTATTTATAGGCTGTAGTGGGGTGGGTTGCAGGCTCATGAAAAAAATCAAGTACTATTATAATACCAATACGCTCCGGTATGAAAAACTGGAAACTCCCCTTCGGGTGAGATTGCTGCGTATATTTGGATTCATAGCTGCCGCCCTGGTTACAGCCGCCCTGATTTCTTACGTTGCTTTCCAGTTTATCGGCTCTCCAAAAGAAAAGATCCTGCAGGAACAAAATGAAGACCTCCGGGATAATTACCGGCAACTTAAAGACAGGATTGAATCGCTTCAGCAGCAAATGAAAGAGCTGGAGAAAAGAGATAATGATGTATACAGGGCTATCTTCGAAGCCAGCCCAATACCTGATAGTGCACGGGCAAAGGAACTGGAAACCAAACTGGAAATTGAAACAGTAAGACGACTAAAAGATAACCAATTGGTAGGCTCTATCCTGAATACACTGAATACACTCACCAGTCGTATAGAGGCACAAAAAAGATCCTACGATGAAGTAGAGGAACTGGTAAAAAACAAGGAACAACTGCTGGCCAGAACACCAGCCATTCAACCAGTGAGCAATAAAGACCTTAACCGTATTGCCTCTGGTTTTGGTTATCGAATAGACCCCGTTTACAAAACCACTAAATTCCACGCAGGGCTAGATTTTTCCGCCCCGCAGGGAACACCCATTTATGCCACCGCTGACGGTACCGTAACCACTGCAGGAAATACCGGTAATGGTTATGGCAACCATGTGATCATTAACCATGGATTTGGTTACGAAACTTTATATGGCCACATGGTAAGAGTAAAAGCCAGAAACGGCCAGGCGGTAAAAAGGGGTGAAGTAATCGGCTGGGTGGGGAGTACTGGAAAATCAACCGGCCCGCACTGTCATTACGAAGTACATAAATACGGTGATAAGATCGATCCCATATATTTCTTCTATAATGACCTCACCCCGGAGCAGTTTGATATGATACTCAAGAAAGCTGCCGCCAGTAACCAAAGTCTTGACTAAGGTGATACAACTGATTTTTCCACAAGTATAGAAGGCGACCATTATCCGCCGCTGGCTTTGTTATCTTTACATTAATTATCACTATGGCAAGGCCCCTAACACAAATAACCTTTGATTTTGCTCNNCAGTGAAAATCGTTAACGAAGCCCCGCCAAAACCGCAAAACCCTTTTAGTGTTACAGGAAAAAGAGGTAGAAAATCGCTTAAGGAAATTGATCTCAAAGCTGAGCTGGTTCAGATTCCGGAAGATGAGATACTATTCAAAAAACAATATTATTCCATTGGGGAAGTGGCCACTATGTTCAGGGAGAATCAATCGCTGATCCGATACTGGGAAACAGAATTTGACATTTTACAACCCCGTAAAAACAGAAAAGGCGATCGTTTTTTCCGCCCCGTTGACATCAAGAACCTGGTAATGATCTATGACCTGCTTCGTCGTCGCAAATTCACTATTGAAGGGGCAAAGGATTATTTGAAAAAAAATAAAAAAGCAGAAGAAAAGTTTGCAGCCATCCAGTCTTTACAAAAAATCAAGAATTTTTTCCTGGAACTTAAAGCCAGTCTGTGACTAAAAAAGTCACCTTTTTGCAACTTTAACATCCCGTCATTCATCATCTCATCGTCCAGGTTTACTTTTGCCAACCAATCATTTTCTTATGAAGAAATTTATATTCAGCATCGCTGTAGTATTGATAACAACAGGAGTTACCCTTGCCCAAAACCAATACCAGGTATTAGTGGAAAGGCCCAATGAAAAATCGTTGAAAGGGATTCTGTCCCGGGAAGCTATAACTGGGGATACTACATTTAAATGGTATGCCGATGCACAAAAAATCTATACTCCTTACGCTGCCGCAATAGAAGCTTTGCAAAAGAATAAAGATTCTGTACAACTGCTGGTGTTTATGGGGACCTGGTGCGAGGATTCTCATTTTGTAATACCCCGGTTGTTTAAATTAACAGATGCTGCAGGCTTCAGCGATAACAGTATTTCATTAATTGGTGTTGACCGGAATAAAAAAACCTTGAGTCACCTTTGCGAAGCACTTAACGTTACAAACGTTCCTACCATCATTGTTATGAAAAAAGGGAAAGAACTGGGCCGTGTAGTAGAATATGGCAAATACGGGATGTTTGACAAGGAATTGGGGGAGATCGTCAATACGGCTGGAAGTAATTAATCCTGCTTTTGCAACCTGATATCGGTGCTGGCGCCTGCAATTTCAATTTTCAATTCTTCCATTAGCCGCAGGCTTTGCAGGTTCACCTCCTGTTTTAACTGGTTAAACTCCTTAATGGTAACGGGAGCTGTATAGTAATCTGAAACAATGACAAGGGCTGTATGTGTTATATCTGACAGGTGAACATTATAGCTTTCAATCTCCTTTCGGCTAAGAATCTTTTCTATACCGCCGATGAATTGTTCTGTTACTGCAGCAGGAGTATTTAAACCCAGTTCCAGCTTAAGGTCGGCTCTTCGCTGAGTACGTAAAGACAAATTATCCAGAATGCTGTCCACCATTTGCTTATTGGGAACTGTAACATATGTTTTCTGATCTGTTCTGATTCTTGTGCTTCTTAACCCGATTCTTTCCACTGTTCCGGTAATGTTTTGCACTTTAACCAGGTCGCCTGTCACAAATGGTTTATCAAAAAAGATTATAAAAGAGGCTATCAGGTTCTCGATGCTTTCTCTTAATGCCAGGGCAATAGCTGCACCTACGATACTTAAACCCGTTAACAGTCCGCCGATATTCTGATCAAAAGCAAAACGAAGCACCAGCATGACGCCGATGATCACTAAAATGACTTTAAAAAAGTCTTTAAAGAAAACGATAAGCTGGTTATCTGTCTGATCAGGTGTGAGGTTAGCCCTTTTTTCCAGTATCAGGGCAATGAAATCAATGATGCGGAGCAGCAACCCGATAAAAGAAACGATGAGAATAATAGTTCCAAAACAATGAACAATCTCCTTGATCGTATACTTATAGATAGTAGGATTGAGTTCCTCCGGAAAATTCAGCTTGTATAATGTGACAATAGAAACAAGGATCAGGAGAAAAAAACCAAGTGGCTTCACTACCAGGTTCACAAAAGATTTCTTATCCACATCTTTCCAGATGCTATGCACCACCCTGAACAGCAGGCCGGCAAAATAGCGGGAAATGAATTTCTTCAGCAACCAAACAAAAAGGATGATGCCGCCGGTAATAAAATAGTTTTTTACAGGGTTGCCCCACCATATCTGTTCCAGGAAATCATTCATACCACAAAAATATTGATTAGCGCCGAAGCTGTGTACAATAGCTATCGTATGGAATAAATCTCAATGCTGTTTTCCTTTAACGCATAAAGCCGGCTCGAAGAAAAATTGAACGACCTGCTCTTAGCTATTTGCCCAGGCATTTTCCAGTCGTCATAAACAAAATTGCTGATCTCATACCGGTATAAAGTATCAGCCTTTGAGCCAAAAATGTATTTACCCGTCACTTTAAGGTTCTGCCACCGGGTGATCAGGATATTATTCTTTAAAGCACCGTAATAATCAAATACATTAATCCCTTTCGTTGAATCATAGAGGTAGACATATTTATTTTCATCAAATATTTTTGAAGGAGATGGCGACTGATTAAAGATGAGCCTGAAATCCGGCGTTTCCTGCAGCAGTTTCCCATCTTCGTCAATCTTCTTCAATTTATTTTCCATTTCATCGTAAACCCAAATTTTGTTATCGTACGACTGGCCAATGGCTTTGGCCTGGAAAATATTTTGTTTGCGGAGATCAATAGTATTGACCACATTTAAAAAGCGGTCGAGCATTACTACAGTAGCAAAATCCCTGTAATACAACAGTACCTTCAAGGGGTTTGACACATCCACCAAAGTAGCTTTTCCGAATTTTCTTACATCATTAAAAACGGCTACCGAATCGCCATTCGCATTGAATTTTTTTACCTGGTTACGGCTGGTCAGGATATAAACGTTATCGAGGTTGTCAACGGTAAAATCGGCTATATCTCCTTTCAGTGTCCGTATTAACTGAAATGTGGTATCCCCCTGACTGAAAATATTCAGCGAGCAGAAGACCATTAGTGAAAAAAAACAGGCAAATTTTTTCATCCTTTTCGGATTATTTTTTCTTCTTTTCCGGTATAAGTTTTTAGCTGCAGGTTTTCACCGTCAAATACTGCGTAAGTAAAGTACCGGATCCAATCACCGAGATTAATGTATCGGCTCTGTTCATTCAGACGATAATCTATGGCTAAATGTCTATGCCCAAATACAAAAAAGTCGATTTTCTTTTTGGTCAGTACTTCTTTACAATAAATGATCAGCCATTCTTTCTCTTCACCCAGGAACACTTCTTCCGATGAACCCGTCTGTGCCCGGCTTCTGCGGCTCATGTAATGGGCAAGACTCATGCCGGCTACCGGGGGAAGAATCCCAAATAACCATTTACTAACCGGGTTTCTAAAGACTTTCTTAAGCCGTTTATAACCATGATCGCCGGGACCAAGACCATCACCATGACCAACCAGGAATGATTTTCCGTTAAATACAAACTCTTTGGGTTCGAAGTAAACAGGCATGTTCAGTTCCTGTTGAAAATAGTCCCTCATCCACATATCATGATTGCCCACAAAAAAATGAAGCTGAATTCCTGCATCAGATAGCTCTGCCAGTTTGCCTAACAGCCTTACATGGCCCTTCGGAACGACCTTTCGGTACTCGTACCAGAAATCAAACATATCTCCTACGAGAAATATTTCTGCAGCATCTTCTCGTATTTTATCAAGGAATTGAACGAGCAATTTTTCCCTTTCGAGGCTGGAGGCATGATCCGGCGCACCAAGGTGAAAGTCAGAAAGAAAGTATATTTTCTTATTTGGAAGCAAGTATTACACAGTGTTTATTGCTTGTCCTTCAGGTATTGTAACATATCGCCGGATTCAACAACCGGCTTACCGGTTACATCGCCGCTATACCAATATATCCAGGCAGGAATCGTTTCATTATTATAACAGACCATGGCAGTTTCCCGGTAGTATTGCTGCACTTCATCATACTCTGCATTTACCCCTTCATAATCATCCAACTGCCCGATAGCCCAGTCAAATTCTTTTTCGTTTCTGATGCGGTATAATTCACCTACAATATTGCACTCCTCATCGGTTGGTTTGGCTGCGGGATATTCACCCAGGTCATACATCTTTCCCTTAGCCTTAGCATCACCAACCAATTCAAAAAACCGGCTTATATACTCATAAACAGGGCTTTGAAAACCGCTGCGCAAAGAGCCATATACAAAAAGATGATATACACCATTACTCGTCATGATATAAAGATAGGCCAACCGTTAAACTCAGGCAAGAAATAGCAACGAAAGAGTGATGATTTTCATCATTCCTCTACCAGGAAAAGATACACCTCTTTGGGTCCGTGTACCCCGACCACTAACGTCTTTTCAATGTCTGCTGTGCGGCTGGGGCCTGTGGCAAAAGTTATCAGAGAAGGAGTGTTGTTGCCATATTTTTCTTTAACAGATTGCAGGGCATCTTTTATATCATAAACAATCTGGCTGGTATAAGCTATACAAATGTGAATGGGCGCATACACACTGGCGCTGCGTCCGCTGCTTTGTGCTGCACTCATTACAATACTTCCTGTTCTGGCCACCAGGTACTCGCAACCAGTAATGGAAACATCGCAATTTGAAAGATCAGTCTTTACTAATCTGTCAGCCAACTGGGAAGAAGCAGATGCAATTAATTTATCCTCGAGGCAAAATACTCTTTTCCAATCTTGTTTTTTTATAAGACTGCTTAGTTGAAAAGCAAATTCCTGCAGGTTTATACAGTAAATGAACTTACCCTGCAACTTAGTAAACTGCTCAGCAAACTCCACTTCTGGCTCCTGATCCAAAGGAGCATATAGAGGCTGGTTACCTTCACTTTGCGGAAAAGGTAAAGGCGTTGAATGACTCAACGCCTTACGTATTTTTTTCAGGATGTTTTCTTTTAAGGGAGAAACATTCATAGAAAGTTATTAAATAGATGGAGCTAATCCGATATCACCTGTTAAGCCGTCTTTTGATTCCTCCTGCTTTGTTTCAACAGCCGGCTTTGCTTCCGTTTTTTCTTCCACTACCACAGCTTCTTCCACAGCCAAATGCTTTTTATCTTCAAAAGGACGTTTGCCGATCAGGGCTTCCACATCACTCTGGAACAGCACTTCTCTCTCCAGTAATGCCGTAGCCAGAGTTTCTACTTCATACTTCTTATCTGTCAATAGCTTTTTAGTTCTGTCGTAAGCTGCATCAATCAGCTTCCTTACTTCTTCATCAATGAGCTTGGCCGTTTCATCAGAATAAGGCTTAGTGAAAGTATTTTCCTGCTGAGGATCGTAGAAGCTTATGTTCCCTACTTTATCGTTCATACCGTAAACCGTCACCATAGCATAAGCCATACGGGTTATTTGCTGCAAATCATTTTGTGCACCGGTAGAAATTTTACTGAAGAAAATCTCTTCGCTGGCCCTGCCGCCCAGTGTCATACAAATCTGGTCATTGAGCTGATCAGTATTGTACAGGTACTGCTCTTTGGGAGTGTATTGCGCATATCCCAATGCTGCTGTGCCCCTGGGAACGATCGTTACTTTTAATAAAGGATAAGCATGTTCCAGGAACCAGCCACAGATAGCATGACCTGCTTCGTGGAAAGCGATGATCTTTTTCTCCTCGGGAGATATGATCTTATTTTTCTTTTCCAATCCTCCGATCACACGGTCAACCGCATCCTGGAAATCCTGCATATCCACTGCCTCTTTATTCTTACGGGCAGCAATCAGGGCTGCTTCGTTACAAACATTTGCGATATCTGCGCCGGCAAAACCAGGGGTTTGCTCAGCCAGTTTATGAATATCAAGTGACTTAGAAATTTTAATCGGCTTCAGGTGAACTTTGAAGATGGCTTCACGACCAACCAGGTCAGGTTTATCAATTGTAATCTGCCTGTCGAATCGGCCCGGGCGGAGCAATGCAGAGTCCAATACATCCGGACGGTTGGTAGCCGCCAGAACAATAATGCCCACATCCGTACCGAATCCGTCCATCTCCACCAACAATTGGTTCAGGGTGCTTTCTCTTTCATCATTACTCATCATCACATTCTTACCCCTTGCACGGCCAATGGCATCAATTTCATCGATAAAGATGATACAGGGTGCTTTTTCCCTCGCCTGTTTAAATAAATCTCTAACACGGCTGGCGCCAACGCCAACAAACATTTCCACAAAATCGGAACCACTAAGGCTAAAGAAAGGTACCTGTGCTTCTCCGGCCACCGCTTTTGCCAATAATGTTTTACCGGTACCGGGAGGACCAATCAGTAAAGCACCTTTGGGTATTTTACCGCCAAGGTTGGTGTACTTTTTAGGACTTTTCAAAAAATCAACAATCTCCATCACTTCCACTTTCGCTTCATCCAGGCCGGCAACATCTGCAAAAGTGATATTGACCTTCGTTCCTTTATCGAAAAGCTGGGCTTTTGATTTGCCAATATTGAATATACCTCCAGGACCGCCACCACCGCCTGCTCCGCCACCCATCTTGCGCATTAGCAGGATCCAGAGGCCTACGAATAATAAAACGGGGAGCAGGAACTGGATAATACCTCCAAAAATGTCTCTTTCAGACGTAGACAGAATAGGAATTTCCTTTACAGTAGGATTATTTTTAAAAAATTCAGAAATTTCCTTTTTGAAAGTATCTCCACTAGTGACACCGAAATACATATGAGGACCATCTTCACTTATTTTTCCAGATACTCCCTTCTTTAATTTATCCGCATATTTTTCCTGCCCTTGTTTTGTGAGATATACTTTGACCTTATCCCTGTTCTTGACAATAACAGCCTTACTCACATCGCCGGCTGCTACCATTGACTTAAACTCGATATCATTGCTCTCCGCCATATTGGGCGACAGCGGGTTGAACAACTGGAAGCCGATCAATACAGCGAATATGATGGCATAAATCCAATAAATACTAAAACGAGGGCCCTTTTTGGGAGCCTGGTCTGGGTCTTCATTTCCACCGGGACGGCCATTAAACCTGGGAGGTCTGTTTGGATTATTTTGATCTTGTGACATATTTTATTTTCTGATCCTGCTATTTAATGATAATTAAGATAATTTGTTGACAGCAATTCCATATTTAACATTACTCTTCGTGTCCGGTAGCTGCAGCATCGCTCCACATTTCTTCCAGCTGATAAAATTTCCTGGTTTCGGGCAGCATCACATGCACCACCACATTCACATAGTCAATCAGCACCCATTGCAGGTTGTTGTGTCCCTCATGGTGATATGGGCTTTCTCCACAAAGTTCCTTTACCTTATCCTCCACATTATCAGAAATAGCCCTTATTTGGGGCTGGTTACCCGCCTCGCAAATGATGAAAAAATCAGCAACTGCTTCATTTATCTTCCGGAGGTCCAGGGATATGATATTTTCACCCTTTTTCTCCCTGATAGCTGCAATGATGGTTTTGATGATTTTTGAATTCTTCGTTAACCGTGCTGCACTTTTCTTTTTGCGGTTGGTCAGTGATGAAAGTTGTTCCAATAATCTAGTTCTTTTTGTTTGTGAAGTTTTTTGGCAACCGGAAACCATTAACTAATACCCGGAAACCAGTTACTTTGTCAAAAATAGCAATTAATTGCCACTCCCTCCTTCTGCAATACTACCGGAATCACCATTCATTGAGTTGCAATCGGTTGATAGCACCAACAACTATGCCCGTCAACTGGTTCATGCGGATTTGGCACAGAACAAAACGGGGGTTTTTGCCCATGAACAGCTGGCAGGCAAAGGTCAACGGGGCAAAACCTGGTTAACTGAAAAGGCTGGTAATATTGCCCTCAGCATCATTATTAAGCCTCAAGTCATACCACTTGCTGACCAGTTTCAGCTAAGTGCCTGCGCTGCGGTAGCTGCCCAGGTTTTCTTTGCCACCTATGCCGGAGATGACACCAAAATAAAGTGGCCTAACGACCTGTATTGGCAGGACAGAAAGGCAGGCGGAATATTAATTGAGTCAGTAGTCAGCAGCGGGGAATCTGGAATCAGTACCTGGGAATGGGCTATCATTGGTATCGGTATCAATATTAATCAAACCCACTTTCCGCCCCATTTGCCCAANNCATTACCAAGCCAATCTTTATAAAAAAAATGAAAGAGTACGGCTAAAAAAAGACAACCGGTCTTTTGAAGCAACGATTAGAGAGGTAAGTAAATCGGGTAAACTTATTGCCGAACACGGAATAGTAGAAGAGTTTGACTTTGGTGCTGTTGAGTGGATACAACTTCATAGCTGATTTCAGCTTCAATTAATCCCGATATTTTTATTCTTGATTTTCAATGTATAAGAGCAACAGAATTTTTTTTTTGTTAAGTTCAAAAAAAAAAAAAAATAATTTTATGTGTGACTTCTAATTGTTTTACCAAAAATTATTAGACATGAAACACACACCTTATTCTAAAGCCCTTCTATGGGGCTTGTTCAGTATCTTTTCATTGCTCCTGCTCCTTATTGCATGTAATAAAAAAACAGAAAAGGAAGTTTTCAGATTACCTGACGAAATCATTATTTCCGAAACTGTAACGAGACACCCGGATCTTAGTAATATTCTTGGAAAAAAAATAAAAGGAGAGGCAATAATATTTCAGCTGAACAGCGGCGAAATGATCATTACTATTAAATCTCCAAACGAAACAGAAGCCCTTAACAAGTTTATCCTTCAAACTAAAAAAACCGAATCATATAAAACAGAATTAATAAAAATAAAAAATGCAGAACTGGTTTATCTTTTTGATATAGTTCTATTAAATGATCTTGATAAAAATAAACTTTCTTCATACTATGTAAATTCTGCCACATATAAAGAAACTTACGCTTCACTTCCAGCCTTAGTCAGATCATCAATAGAAACCGAAATTCCGGGATATGGCCTCGGTTATAATAAAGGAAGTTGGCCCGGATTAAATGAAAACATTTCCTTGAATAATTCGGTTCATACTATTCGTCATCTTTCTCAAAATATAGTTGATGGAGGCGATGGTGGCGGCACAACATGTACATCTGGGGGAGTGGGCTCTACTAGTTGCTCCTTAGCAAACTGTTTTACTCAAGGATGTTCAGTTAGTTGTGGTGCAGGATATTATGCTTGCTGTTATTGTGACGATGTGCTTCCGGATCTAGGTCCTTCTTGTACATGTAAGGAAAATCCTCCCGGAGGGGGCGGTCCTCCCAATTAATAAGGTATTAATAGGTTAAGTTTTCAGATAGAAAAAGAGGCTGTTTTATCAAATAGCCTCTTTTTTTAAGAGTTATAATATTTTATAGAGATTCATATCTATCTTTTTTTCATTCTCCCTTGCTTCTTTCTCAAACCGGTTATTATAATACCCGTTCTTCACCCATTCAAACAGATATTGGACAAGAAAGGCTGCAAAGCCATGTTGCTGATATTGCTCCACATGCTTCAGCTCATGGCATAGCCATTCCTTATCTGACAGAAACTCAGCACGGCTGGTATTGTGTAAATGAATGGTACTGCCAAAAACAATGGCAGCCTGATCAGCATTCAGTTTTGCAGCTGCCAGTTTCGCCAGCCATGAGTTCTCCCGAATAAAAACTTTCATGCAACTATGATAAATGAATAAGCCCAATAGTTGCACTAGCATTTACCTTCCCTAACGCCACAAAGTGAAATTTCGGGTAATAGTAAATCCCCATCGAAACTGGCCTTCACCCCAGGAAGTAATAGTGCGGGGAATGAAGCGGTTCTCCAGTATTTCCGTCGAGTTGGTAAAATTTAGCCTGAAAATATGCCCGGCCGTCAACACTTCAAAACCCACTCCCAGCGGATCATAAAATGTAATATTCTCGTTGGCTTTAAAAGCATCTTTACTGGCCTGATCACGAAAAGAATGAAAATAATCGAGTACTAAATTTATCCTTCCAGTCAATGGTAGTTTTATCGCCCCGCCCAGGGCAAACATGGTTTTTTTATCATACGTAACTGCATAGCCACGATTTACAAAAGTGGGATTTAGCTGTACACTCACTTTTCCCATCTTTCTGGCAATGATCAATTGCAGTACCTGGCTTAGCCTGTCCGAAAAATCTTCAAAACTGTTGTCCTGGTTGGGGAAGGCACTGGCTTTGTTAGCCGCAATAACATTATTGGCAAAAAGAGTAACTGCAATAGGATGAGAAGGATCATTTTCCAGTTGTTGCAGCAACTGGTATTTCAAACCCAGTTCATACAATTGCTGATGCAAACCGGCACCTTTGGCCCTGGCAGCGGTGAGGTCAAGCCGGTTGGCTATACCGACTGTAAACGCAATTCTTATGTCTGCAGAATTGTCCAGTCCAAAAAAACGCCTGGCCCCGCCGTTGTCTCCGGCAATATCACCAAAATTATGTGTCACCTTAAACGCCATCTTGCCTTTTGGCACTACTTCTGTTGTGTTGGCATTGATGGCTTTTTCAGAACTGAATAGCTGAACCGGCTTTTTGTCTTGCGAAAAAATAGTGAACGGGAAAAAAAATAATGCTATTGTCAGTGATTTGATCATAAATGCAGTTTTTTCTTGCTGCATTTATCGGCAATACCTGTTGAAACGTTGCCTGGTAATATACCTATTTCATGGAGGCTATAATTTCCTCCGCATGAGCTTTGTTTTTGGGGCGGAGGAATATTTTACGAATGATGCCCTTCTCATCAATAACAAAAGTGGTACGCAACACCCCCATGTATTTGTGACCAAACATTTGTTTCTGATCCCATACGCCGTATTTCTCCAGTATTTTGTGAGAAGTATCGGCGATTTGTCTAAAAGGAAGGTTGAACTTTGCTTCAAACTTTTTATGCTTTGCCGCATCATCAGGGCTGACACCTATTACTTCAAATCCATGCTTCTTCAATAATCCATAATTGTTACGCAGGTTGCAGGCTTGTATGGTGCAGGTAGGCGTATCATCTTCGGGGTAGAAATACAAAACAATCTTTTTACCCTTATAATCAGCCAGCGAAACTTTTTTTCCATCCTGGTCCGCACCGGTAAATGCGGGCGCCTTATCCCCTTCCTTCAGTATTACCATAACTTATTTCTTTTTGGAGCTTTTCTTTTTATCAGAAGATGATTTCTTTTTGGTGCTGGTTTTCTTGATAGCCTTCTTCTTGGGTGGTGGCGGTGTATAGAGTTCCCGTCTGAACCACCATGTTCTTGTAGTGGTATTTCCAACAAGGTCCTCTGCTGTTACAATCAGCTCATGTACGCCATAGGGGCATCGCTCATCAAATTTGTATATCCAGTTCCTTGATTTGTCGTTGGTAAATCTTATCCATTTGCCGTTTAGTGTAGCCCTGAATTTTTTAATCCCATAATTATCGGTGGGAGTAAATATGATCCTGCTGACTGCACTCAGATTTACAGTATCTCCTTTACCAAGGTTATTGATCTGCGGAGCTGTAGTATCTGCTATAACCTGGTAGGTTCCAAAATCGCCGAAGGCAGCAGATAACCATTGCTCCTGCCAAACTGCTTTTTTTATTGTGCGGCCTTTATTATCCGATCTTACAATCAGCAGCTTGTCCTGCATAGACTCAGGTACTGGCTTATTTAGTTTTATTCTCACCACCACATCCTCATGCAAGGGTATGGCAGGATTGGCCACCTGGTGTGCCTGGGAAAAAGTATTGGGCAACTTATTGCTTACAGTATAATAATATGGAGTTATCGTATCATACAAAGCTCCTTTGGGTAAGTACATTTCAAAATCCGGTTTGCTAATCACATTTACTTTATTAGGGGCAAATCGCATTGCATACTCTGTGGTGTTTGCTTTTGATGCCAGGCTGTCAATATACTGGAGCATAAAGTTGAGTTCAGATTTCAGCCCTTTAGCATCACTCACTACTATGCGAACCGTATGAAGCATGGTATCAGCTAAAGTAACTACACCATCACCGTTGATCGTTTTATAAGCAGCCCCGTTATCGCCTGGTAGTTTAGCTACATGCTGAAGCCAGGCCCCGCCTGTGTACCGGTGCATATGGTCTGTTTGCGAGTTGATATAAGCGGTTTCCTCATAATCAATACTGTCCAGTACAAATTTTACCTGCGGAATATCATCAAAGAAAAGTTGTGCTGAAAAAATTCCGTCCGGGCTGCCACTGCTGCTCATTTTATCATAAGCCTGTATGGCAAAACTCAGCCGGTTCAATCCCGTTTTCATAACCGGCATTTTAGGAATAATATAGCCGCTGTCGGTATTTTTCAGGTTATAGAATAACGGCTTTTGATCAAATACTGAGCGGCTCCTGTCGTATACAGCCAGCCTGGTTATTGCCGGAGGTACATTGTCACTAATATTAAAATTAAATAGCAAGGGGTTTAACCTTTTGCCGGTTTTTGTCTCAAATATTTCAAAGTGTAAATGCGGTCCCTGCGAGCCGCCTGTATTACCGCTATAAGCAATAAATGCTCCCTTTGAAACAGGAAATTGTTCTTTAGTAAAGTCAAGTTCAATAGCCCAGGTTTCTTTCTCGTATTGTTTATCTGTAACAAATTTTTCCAGCTCAGGAAAAAAATCATTCAAATGGGCATACAAAGTAGAAAGGCCGTTGGGATGATTGATGATTATGAACCGGCCAAAACTCTGCGGCCGGATACCTATATGGGCAATATATCCTTCAGATGCAGCATAGATAGGCAGGTTTTCTTTTGCATTGGTTCTCACATCAAGTCCCATATGCCAGTGGTTTGGTCTTAGTTCACCAAAATTGGCAGAAAGGTCTAAAGGGATGCCTACAGGATTCCTGAAATAATTAACCGGTAGCTGCGAAGCAGCCTGTCTTGCATTAAAAAAAATTACCACCACTAATAAACAGTACAACCAATGGCTTCTTTTTATTGTCATGTTTACAAATTAACAACATGTCGGTTAGTTTTCTGCATTAACAAGATAACTTTGAACATATTTTAATGTTTATGACGAATAAAAAAATCGCTTCTTTCTTACTTATTGCTTCCTTTTTATTTTATACAGATACATTTTCCCAAAATTGTAAAGTAGAAAAAGAAGAACTGAAGGGCAGCTATACCGGGGACTGCAAAAAGGGAAAGGCAAATGGCAAGGGCAAAGCAACAGGGATTGACAGCTACGAAGGTGATTTTGTTACGGGGCTTCCGCATGGCAAAGGCAGTTATACATGGAAAAACGGCGATGTGTACACCGGTGAATTCAATAAAGGAATGAGAGATGGCGAAGGTAAAATGATCATAAAACGACCGGGGAATACTGACAGTCTTATTGAAGGATATTGGCAAAATGATAAATATACAGGGTTAAAAGAAAAGCCATGGCGGTTGATTTTCAAAAGCAAACTAGTAACAGAAACGGAAGTAGAATACAAAGACAATCATTTCAACAAAATCACTTTTGTGATCACTAATACTTCCGGCGGCTCAAAACTGGTTGAGGGCGATGAAATGCCCCGGTTAAAAGTGGATGAGGTGATACCACAACGAGGAAATTTCGGACGATTATTCGTAAACGATATACATGCCAAGAAAACAGAATCGCTGATCGAGGACATTAATTTTCCTTTTCGTTTCAGGGCCATCATCGGAACGGAAGAAGTGGAGATGGAATTTGTAAGACCCGGTAATTACATAGTGACCTTGCGGATCAATGATTAAAAAGGTAATTATACCGTTTTGTGGTATAGGAAGCGTACTTGATTAGTTGTATCTTTTCGCACCAAAATTTTAAGGTTGAAAAAACTTTGCTGGCTGTTGCCGTTATCATTCATCTTATGTGCCTGTCCCTTTGAGTCGGATGTGGCGCTGGAAAAGAAACCGGTTGAACCGGTGGATTCCAGCCTGATGGGATATTGGTATGGCATCATCAAAGACGGCAGTGATTATTTTGGAATCGAAGCACTGGAGATAACGCCCAAATCGGACTCAGTATATTCCATAACCCGTTATGGCAAGGCTATCAAGGGAGACATTATCATGCCTGACACAGCTTACTATACTGGCTTTACCTCATGGATAGGTAACCAGCGGTTTATGAATGTGGAAGGCCTGGTTAAAATTGAAGAAGTTACAGGTAAAAAGAAAAGAGAAGTGAAAATACACCGGGTTTTTTATGCTTCGGCACTTGACCAAAGAAACGATACCCTTGAAGTACGAACGATAACAGAAGACTTTTCTACCCGCAAATATTTTGGCGACCCCGACCATTTCAGGCTGCTTGTTACAGAGATGCTGAAACTGCAGCAGAATATCTATGACGCCCAATACTCCATGCAGTACCGGAAGATACCCAAACCGGCAAAACTCTTCTGAGGAAAATAGTGAAAAAATAATGGGTATTCACCCCTTCAAAACCCTTCCATTCCCTTAGCTTTGCGCAATTTGTTTTTTTATAACGATTACTGCCTGCACAGCCAAAAAACAAAAAATGCCAAAAGACAATTCCATCCAATCAGTACTGATTATCGGCTCCGGCCCCATTATTATCGGACAAGCCTGTGAATTTGATTACTCCGGTACCCAGGCGGCAAGAAGCCTGCGGGAAGAAGGCGTAAAAGTGATCCTGATCAACAGTAATCCCGCTACCATTATGACGGACCCGATGATGGCCGACCGGGTTTACCTGCTGCCGCTGACAGTAGAAAGTATTGAACAGATACTCCAGGAAAACCAGATTGATGCTGTATTACCAACGATGGGTGGCCAAACCGCCCTGAACCTGGCCAAGGAAGCAGAAGAACTGGGCTTGTGGAAACAATATAATGTGCGGTTGATTGGTGTGGATATTAAAGCCATTGAAAAAGCTGAAGACAGAGAAAAGTTTCGTCAATGGATGATACAACTTGGCGTAAATGTAGCACAGGCAAAAACTGCGAATTCCTTTTTAGAAGGAAAAGAATTTGCGCAGGAAATTGGCTTCCCGCTGGTAATTCGCCCCTCATTTACGCTGGGTGGAACTGGTGGCGGTTTCGTTCATGGCAAAGATGACCTTGATGAAGCCCTGAACCGTGGCTTACAAGCCTCGCCTATCCACGAAGTGCTGGTGGAAAAGGCAGTGCTGGGATGGAAAGAATTTGAACTGGAACTGTTGCGGGATGCTGCAGATAATGTCTGTATCATATGCACAGTAGAAAATTTTGACCCGATGGGTGTGCATACCGGCGACTCCATCACCGTAGCGCCGGCCATGACTCTGAGTGATACCGCTATGCAACTGATGCGTAACAC
>DEHX01000004.1:21017-22213 GCA_002352145.1 Chitinophagaceae bacterium UBA2789 | reverse complement strand
AAATTCAAAGGTGCTGATGATACCCTGGGCCTCCAGATGAAAAGTGTGGGTGAAGTAATGGGTATCGGCAGAAGTTTTACAGAAGCCGTACAAAAAGCCTGTCAGAGTTTGGAGAATAATGCAGTGGGACTTGGCTATTATGGCAAAAGCCTGATGCATGCAGATGAATTGCTGGAATATATTAAGACACCAAAATGGGACCGCATCTTCCGTATCAAAGATGCGCTGATGGCAGGGATCTCAGTTAGCAGTATTTCAAAAGCCACTAACGGAATAGACAGGTGGTTCCTCTATGAAATTCAGAAGCTTTGCAATATTGAAAAAGAAATTGCCAAATACGGACTGGAAGATTTACCAATTGAATTGATGAGAGAGGCCAAAGTGAATGGCTTCAGTGATGAACAGATCAGCCGCATTACCGGTCATGGCGATGAAGAAGATGTATATAAGAAAAGAAAAGCAGCCGGTATTACCAGGGTTTATAAAATGGTGGACACCTGCAGCGCCGAGTTTGAAGCGAAAACACCCTATTTCTATTCTACATTTGAAAGCGGCAACCACAATGAAAGCAAAGTTTCAGACAGAAAAAAAATCATTGTTCTCGGCTCAGGCCCTAACCGTATCGGGCAGGGAATTGAATTCGACTATTGCTGTGTACATGGCCTTCTCGCTATTAAAGAATGTGGCTACGAAGCCATCATGGTAAACTGTAACCCTGAAACGGTAAGTACGGATTTTGACATGGCGGATAAACTGTATTTTGAGCCGGTTTACTGGGAACATCTGTGGGAAATCATTGAGCATGAAAAACCATTTGGTGTTATTGTACAGTTGGGAGGACAAACTGCTTTAAAACTCGCCGAGAAACTACATGAAAAAGGTATCAACATCATCGGCACATCTTTTAACAGCCTTGACATAGCCGAAGACCGGGGCCGCTTCAGCGATATGCTGAAAGAACTGGATATTCCTTATCCTAACTATGGTACGGCCTACACAGTAGATGAAGCCATTGAGGTTGCGAATAAAGTGGGTTACCCGGTACTGGTTCGTCCTTCATACGTATTAGGCGGGCAGCGAATGAGAATTGTACTGAATGATGAGGAAGTAGAGAAAGCCGTGGTGAGCCTGCTGAAACATATACCTGGCAATAAGATTCTGATCGACCACTTTCTCGACCGTTGCCAGGAAGCAGA
>DEHX01000004.1:0-20972 GCA_002352145.1 Chitinophagaceae bacterium UBA2789 | reverse complement strand
AAAGTGTATGTGATTGAAGCTAACCCCAGGGCATCAAGGACTACTCCCTTTATTGCAAAAGCCTATGGCAAACCTTACCTGAATTATGCCACCAAAGTGATGATGGGAGAAATGAAAGTAGCTGACATACCGGAAGAAAAACACCTCGATGGTTTTGCCATAAAAGAGCCGGTATTCAGCTTTAATAAATTTCCCGGGGTAAATAAAGAACTGGGACCTGAAATGAAATCAACCGGAGAAGCTATTCGCTTCATCAAAAACCTGAGGGACCCGTATTTCAGGCAACTATATAAAGACAGGAGTATGTACCTGAGTAAATAGACATCACTACTTTGTGGTATATCTATCATTTCGTTTTGCCGCTATCTTTATAATATGATAAAAAAGATAGCGGCTTTGCTTTTTATCTGTCTTCCATTTCTAATCTGTGTAAATGCAGCAGCGCAAACACAGCAAAATCCGCTTTTGTTCAACCAACTTACCACCAGGGATGGATTGCTGAGCAACATTACCACCACCCTTTACCAGGATAGCCGTTACTTCTTATGGATTGGCACTAATCATGGCTTAATAAGATACGACGGAAAATTTTTTACAAACTATAACCAGATCGGAGAAGGTGGCATTACCGACCGGGTTATAACCTGTATTACTGAAGATGCTGACGGGAACATCTGGATCGGCACTGAAAGTGGGCTAAATAAACTCAATCCTAAAAACAACCAGATTACCCAATACAGGTCGGGAAGCGGCCCGGGTACCATTCCTTTCCACTGGTGTAACTATCTTTTTACCGACTCAAAAAAACAGCTTTGGCTTACTACTGAAAAAGGTATTGCCCTCTATGACAAAAAAACTGACAGTTTTGAGAATATTCCGATATCTGTTTACGGAAAAGATGAAAAGATAAATAAGTTTATTAACCAGGTAGCTGAAGATGAAGAGGGGAACTTCTGGTTAAGTACTTCATTTGGTCTTAAAAAGTTCAATCCCTCCACAAAACAATTCTATTCTTATCATTTAGAAGAGCCTAATAATTCTTTACGGAAAGAAAATGTTTTGTACGGATTATGCGTGGCAAAGCCGGGAAGCATCTGGGCTGTATCATTCGAAGGTCATTTGTTGCATTATGAAAGTAAAAACAACAGGTTGAAGATTGTCTCCATCAGCAGTAAAGAAGGCCCCCGGCTACTCTCAATCTGCACAATCAAACAAGAAAAACAAAAATTTCTGCTTATAGCAACATCTGATGGGATTTTTAAAGTAAATCCGGATAATCCAGAATCACCACCTCAAAAATTGCTGAGCGGAAAATCACTCAACAAAGTGTTTACTGACAAGCAAAACAATCTCTGGATATCTTCAGAAAATGGCCTATTCAGGCAAATACATGTGAATATTGCACTGCAATGGCATGATGTTCCCGATAAGGATAAACCACTTATTAACCATATCATACGATCAACGCTTAAAGAGAATATTTATTTTTTGACCAGCAGGTCAGGCTGGTTTACTTATAATAGTAATAATGATACTGTAACCTTCCATACTTTGCCTGCAGATGACAGGGGGTTGCTCACACAAATAAACCGCCATGTGGGAGATGAAAACGGATATTGGTTCACTTCCACAAATGGCTTTGGCTACTATGATCTTAAAAAAAACCGGCTGATTGATTTAACAAGGCTGATTACAAAAGTATCAAGCCAGCAATCCACTGGCTTCATTGAAGAGCCTTTAAAGGGCCAGCTTTGGATAACCATGCGGCGAAGCGGTATCCTTGTCTATAACACACTTACCGGGAAAGACACAGTATTGTTTGCCGACAAACAAAAAGCAGATAATATTTACGGAAAAACAGTTTTTGATTTTAAAAAAGGACCTGATAACAACATATGGTTTACAACCGACGAAAAACTATATGTTGTAAACCCGGTAACATACAGCTATAAAACATATAAAGCCGACAATAATATCTTTCAAAACAATAAGACAAATCCTTATCGGATACTTTTTACAAAAGATGGCAGAGCTTTGATAAATAGCCAGTCAAACATTTATGAATTCAAAAATCAAACACTTCGGGTAATTCATCCGAAAAAGGGGCTTTTTAATTTTGAACTGCAAAGGCTCCTGGAAGATGAAACCGGTAATATCTGGGCCGTTACCGATAATGGTATTTATAAAACTAACAACCAATTTTCTTACTGGAAAAACATCAGCAATGCACAGGGATTCGAAAATGAAACAGCCGGTTATGAAATCAATCTTTCTGTCCCGGGCAAGGTGATGATTACCTCTGTTGGAAAAATTGGTGTGTTGGATAATAAACTAATGGAACAAAGCAGGGTGCCGAATCCATCCATTATCAGCCGAATCCGCCTGGGCAACACAGAAGCTCATTTCCCTGTTCCTGCACTTAAATACAAATGCGATTATAAAGACGCTGTAGAAATAGAGTTAACCTCACCTGACTTTAGTAATGAATCAGAAAACAGTATTTACTACAGGCTGGAAGGCTGGGACGACGAATGGAGAAGGCTAAGCACTACCAATACAATCAGGTACGAACAGTTACCCCCGGGTAATTATTTATTCAGTACAAAATCTGTTAATACAGAAAGCATAGAAAGCAGGATTGCATTTATTTCTTTTAAAGTTGTGCCGCCGTTTTATCGAAGCTGGTGGTTCATTGTCTTGTCTTTTATAATTATAATCAGCATTGCCTACCTGTTTTACAGGTACCATCTGCATAAAGCCATTGAATTGGAAAAAATACGAACGAGGATTGCTACTGACCTGCATGATGATATCGGAGCCACTCTGAGTTCTATATCCATGTACAGCGATGCCCTCAAATTGCAGGTGAAGGATAATATGCCACAACTGGAATCTGTACTCACCAAAATGGGAGAAAGCAGCCGGGAAATGGTAACTGGGATGAGTGATATTGTATGGGCAATAAATCCGGACAATGACAGCGGTGAAAAATTACTTAACAGGATGGAAAATTATGTAACTGACATGTGTGCAGTAAAAAATATAAAACTATTTTTTAAAGCTGATGAAAAACTAAAACAAATCAGATTGCCATTAGAAAAAAGAAAAAACATTTACCTGGTATTTAAAGAAGCGGTAAATAATGCGGTAAAGTATTCTATGGCCGATCATTTATGGGTGACTGTGAATATAGGGGCAGAGTTTAGCCTTTTAATAAAGGATGATGGAGCAGGGTTTACTATGACAGATGTAAAAAAAGGTAACGGTTTAAAAAATTTCAAGACCAGGGCTGATGAAATAAAGGGAAAAATTCAGATTAACTCAATGCCCGGTGCTGGCACATCCGTTAAATTAATCTGCCAGCTCTGATACCACAAATTGGCGATGGGTACATGTTTTTTTTATGATCAAATTTGCTAAAATGAAAATTGTAATTTTTGAAGACAATAAGAAATTCAGGGAAAGCCTTGAATTTTTAATTGTAACGAGTACGGATATGGAACTGGTGGGTTCGTTTGAAGATACAAACCGGCTCTTATCAAGAATTGAAGCATTGCAACCCGATGTGGTATTGATGGATATCAATATCCCTGGTAAAAATGGAATTGAAGCAGTAAAAGAAATCAAAGACAAATTTCCGGATGTTCAGGTGTGTATGCAAACCGTATTTGAAGACCAGGATAAGATATTTGCCTCCCTTTGTGCCGGTGCCTCGGGTTATATATTAAAAAACACATCGTCTGAAAAAATTTTACAGGCTATCCGCGATGTTGCCGAAGGCGGAAGTTTCTTCACACCATCCGTTGCCAAAAAAGTTTTACAAAGCTTTCAGCAGCAACCTGAAAAAGCAGAATACATACAGCTGACTGATAAGGAAAAAGAAGTATTAAAATACCTGGTTGAAGGGCTTAGTTACAAAATGATAGCCGAAAAAGTTTTCCTCAGTTTTCATACCGTTCACACTCATCTTCGCCATATTTATGAAAAGCTACATGTAAACAGCAAAAGCGAAGCAGTGGCCAAAGCCATAAAGAATAAACTGGTGTAATCATCACCAATTTTGGCGATATAGGGATGTTTATATCTTTTTCATATTTGAAACAAAATACAGGATATGAAAAAGCTGGTTTTGGTTTTACTTCTTACAATTTTATTTCTCCCCGTAACTTTCGCACAAAATGTTGGTATCGGTACTACTACACCTGTTACCCGGTTACACGTTTCCGGTACGCCAAGCAATATTGCTACTTTTAACGGCGGTGGCCAAATGTGGATCACATTATCCGAGAGTAGTATTGACAGGGGTTATATCGGTTCTTTTACGGGTAATCCGGAAGATGTGGATTTTGGCACCTATTTATCAAATACTACAGGAAAAGTTCACCTTACCACTTCTAACCAGCCCCGCCTCAGTGTCAATCCTTCAGGCAATATCGGAATCGGCACTGTTGATCCCGAAGCCCGCCTTCATCTGCGTACTACAAACTGGATTAAAACTATTTTTGAAAATGACGCCGGGCAGCCCAGGGGATATATTGGGTCTGATAATAATGGTACCCTCACTCTCAGCAGTAATGCTTATTGGAATGGCTCGGCATGGGTATATCCCAATACCGGTAATAACTCTTTATACCTGCTATTGCACCAGCCCAACCAGGCTTTTGAATTCAGGGTAAGGCCCGATGGCGGCTCACAAAGTACAGCCATGGTAGTGAAAGTAAATGGTAATGTGGGGATAGGAACCAATAATCCCGCTGCAAAATTGGATATTAACGGAGATGTAAATATCCAGAACCGGGTATTATTAAACAATGCTGCAGGCAATGCAGGTCAAGCCTTGATAAGTAATGGAAATGCCAGCAGCCCAACCTGGCAAAATATTGCCTATAGCAATAATGACAGATTTATGTTTATTTCGTCAAACCTTAACAGCAAAAGCGGTGCCTTTTTGGATACCATTTTATTTAACACCGCCTATGCATTGTCCGGTGCTGTCAGTTATAATTCCAACGGATTGTTCACAATAAATAAAAGCGGATTATACTCTATTAAAGGAAATTTTTCAAGTAATATAAGCTGTACAGCCGCTGGACTTGCATATTCGGCTGTTTTATTTTATCCTTCAGGTAGTATTACATACCTTGGCAACCAAAGCAAGCAACTAGTTGCAAATGGAACAAATTTTATAGATGCCGAAACGATTTCCATTGATATGCAAATCTATTTTTCAGCGGGATCTACATTCTTCTTTTACGCATTGCTGTCTTCCACCTCCGCAATTACCAATTCTAGTTTTTATCAAAGTCCGATAAGTATTAATTTGATTTCCGAATAAGTTACAGGTTATGTAAAAGCAATCCCTAGTTTTACTTCTTACCATTTTGTTTCTTCGAAAAATCAGTACCAATCAGTTTTAATTATTACTTACCAGCTGGTTCCCAGTTTGTTTTAGAATATTCTGTTGCATCAGCCGGAGCTATTTCTTCAATAATTGTACATTCATTACCTCTTGAAATACACTTAATAAATGAATAGGACTTCGTAATTTAAAATACGAATCAATACATTTAACTATCAGCGATACTTTCGGTTGTATTTACAGCTCAAACATTGACAAGCATGTATTAATAATAAAGCCCATCTTTTCAGATGGGCTTTAGTTTAATGGTTAATGGTTCAGACTAGTCCCCGCAGTTGGTTTTGGTTAGCATAAATATTTTTTTGCTCAGGGATATATTCTTGTATGAAAATAGACGACTACTCGTTGAGTGCAATTCCTTATTTATCCTATTATTTGTATCACTTCGTATATAATTATCACCAATATTACACTTAAATATATATTAATCAGCCACTTAACTATAATTAAATACTGGTTTAGATTTGACACATATAGCCGAATTTATGTACTTTAGTTTGTAAGTAAATCAACCTTTTTGTGAAAACATCTTCCGCATTTCTGTGGCAATTGATCCGTTCAATGACGGCAAATGAAAAATTGTTTTTCAAAAGAAACTACGCATTGAACGGGTACGGATCAAAACCTTTATACCTGAAACTGTTTGATGCAATTGCTGCACAAAAAAAATACAACGAAGAAGCTATCCTGAAAAAATTCAGTCCTGAACTGACAAAGAAAAATATTGCCTTTCAGAAACATTACCTGCAGCAACAGGTAAGTGATGCCATTGCACAATATGATAACCGCAACAGTGCCGGCCATGATATTTACAANNATGATCTTGTTCAGCAGCGTACACACCAGTTACGATGACCTGCACTCCGTGTTCAAAGGCAATATTATCACCTACACTGAGTATGCAGAAATGATCACCCTGCGGGATATATACACTGAAGTTTTACTGCTGAAACGTAAAGCACACTTTGACCTGGATGATGAACTCAGACAACGAATTAACCTGCTGCTGGAAAGAGTTAATGCAACCAACACAACTCCAAACAGAAGATCATTTTGGTTTCGTCATTATTTTGGCATGAGCAAAGCCACCCTGTTATACCTGCTTCAGGATATTTCTACAGCATTTGCTTTATTAAAAGATGCATGGCAGGACTGGAGGGAAAACCAAAATTTCATTGGAACAGATGGAGAATTTTATATTGAAGTATTGTACATGATCAATTATGCAGGGATTTTGAGAGGCGATTATTCCTATGTTCAAAATACATTTAATGACCAGGTAAACGAATTGATTACCGACCCTGTACAGAGGGCCAATTTTGAAGTGATAAAATTCCTGGCTTTTAATAAGATATATAATAAAACAGCGAAGTATGATGAAGTGGAGAAGCTAAACCGCTTTATGAAAAGCCGCTACCAGCAATGGGAACCGGTACTGAATGCCGATCTAAACCGTACAACTAATCTGTCGCTGGGAATTGGCTCCTTTGTGCTGGAACAATATGACGAAGCGCTGTATTATATAAAGAGGGGAATTACCTACTTTAAAGAAGGAGTAAGGGAGGAACATGAAGCAGTGGCCCAAATACTGCTGCTGCTAACATCTTATTGCATGGACAACCCAAAGCTGTTTGATGCTCAATACCGGACCACCTATAATTATTTTTATAAACGAAAAAAGAAGCAGCCCTTTGAAACAGCACTGGTTCAGTGCCTGCACCGCACTTTTTATATGAAAGAGATGAAAGGGCGGGTGGAAGAGTACCGTAAAACACTTGCTGTATTTGAAGCCAACCAGGATAATGTAGTTCAGCAACTGAACCTGGCTATTTTTAATTATTTTGGCTGGTTAGAAAGCCGGGCCCAACGGATAGGTTACCGGCAATATGTGGAGCAAAAAGTAAAAAAGGAATCAGCACGGCAATCCTGACGAATACCCGGAAAGTAGTATTGCCGGGTATTTCGGGAGTTATTACTTTTCAGTATGCAGGTCTATGGCGCTGATTTCTGGAAGAAAACCCCTTTCTTAAGGTTACTGCTGGCACTGGCAGCAGGCATTATCTTCCAATGGCATAATAAACCACCTCTATCTGCCCTGCTGATCATGTTATCTGTATGCTTATTGGCTGTAATGGCCTTTTTCTTCTTCTCATTAACAAAAAGATACCGGTATGGCCTCCTGAACGGCATATTCATTTCCGTCATCTTCTTTTGTGCCGGTTCCACACTTGCCTGGCATAAAGATATCAGGAATAACAAAGCATGGCTTGGCCATCATTATAATAATAACGCTTCACTAATTGTAACGCTGGATGAGCCCCCAGTTGAAAAAACTAAATCATATAAAGCCAATGCAACAGTCGAATATTTACTGGATGACAGTTCTGCTCTACCTGTAAAAGGCAAAATAATCCTCTATTTTAAAAAAGACAGTTCGCTAAGGTTGAACTATGGTTCACAGATTCTTTTCAAAAAACCTTTACAGGAAATAAAAAACTCAGGTAACCCGGGCGGGTTTGACTATAAACGCTATTCTCTTTTCCAGGGTATTACTCACCAGGTATACCTAAAACCGGAAGAATTTGAAACACTGTCCGGCAAAAATGAAAAATGGTTCAGAAAATTTATTTATTCATCCCGGGAAAAAGTGCTGAATATTCTGAGACAAAATATTACAGAAGAGAAAGAACTTGGCCTTGCAGAGGCTTTATTGATTGGTTATAAAAATGATCTTGAACAATCATTGGTACAATCTTATACCAATACCGGGGTTGTACATATCATTGCCATATCGGGTTTGCACCTTGGTCTTATTTATTGGCTGCTCAGCCTGTTACTAAAACCGTTGCAAAAAGCGAAAAGAATGAAATGGCTCAGACCAGTTTTGACCATAACCGGTTTATGGCTATTCAGCCTGCTGGCAGGTGCACAGCCATCCATTCTTCGTTCAGCACTCATGTTCACCTGCATTGTGCTGGGTGAATCATTATCAAGAAGAACTTCCATTTATAATACGATGGCAGTATCTGCCTTTCTGCTGCTTTGCATCAATCCATTCTGGCTTTGGGATGTAGGCTTTCAATTGTCTTATGCAGCGGTACTTAGTATCATCATCTTCATGCGGCCGGTCTATAACTGGTTTTATATCCCCAACAAACTCCTCGATTTCATCTGGAAACTAAATGCCGTAACGATTGCTGCTCAAATACTGACGGTACCCATTGGCATTTATCATTTTCACCAGTTTCCCAATCTTTTTTTGCTGACCAATTTCGTTGCAGTACCGCTTTCCAGTTTGATACTATTGGGGGAAATATTGCTATGCTGTATTTCATTTATCCCGCCTGTAGCCGTCTTTATTGGTAAGCTGTTATCATTCCTTATTAGGACAATGAACCGCTATATTGAAGAGATTGAAACCATCCGATTTTCATTGTGGGATGGGTTACATATTAGCATCACCCAGGCTGTCCTTTTATTAATTTTTACCACTGGTATTAGTTACTGGCTAATGGAAAAACAGAAAAAAGGATTGATCACAGGTTTAGTGGCATTACTAAGCTTTTTTTCCCTGCGCTCCTATTCATTCGCAGAAAGTGAGAGGCAACAAAAAATTGTTGTCTACAATGTACCTCAAAAAAGGGCGATTGATTTTATTAATGGAAGAAACTATTACTTCGCCGGCGACTCTGACTTGCTGGCAGATGATTTTGCCCGGAATTTTCACCTGAAACCATCTAGAATTCGTTTCAGGATCAAGGAATACCGGCAACTTGACAACCTGACCATTTATGATAATTATGTCCGTTTTCTGAATAAGAATGTGTTGTTATTAGATCAATCTGTTCAATTTAAGTCCGTAGAAAAGAAACCGGTTGTTGACCTTCTGGTCATTTCTAAAAACCCAAGGTTATATATCGGCAAACTTTCCAAAACATTGGATATAAAACAAGTGGTATTTGATGGCTCTGTGCCCTCCTGGAAGAGCCGTTATTGGAAAAAGGATTGCGATTCGCTGCAAATTCCCTGGCATGATGTAGCTATACAAGGTGCTTTTGTGATGAAGCTGAATTAGGTTAGTTTTGCGCCTGCCATGCCGGCAATGCATGGCCTGCTCAACGATTTGCTGCTTTCAACCCCCAACAGCTATGAAAAAGAAGATACAATCGGCACTAATCTCGGTTTTTTACAAGGACGGACTGGAAACACTGGTGCAAACATTGGCTACACAAGGTGTGCAGATCTATTCAACAGGAGGCACCCAGGCTTTTATAGAAAAATTGGGTGTAGCTGTAACACCTGTAGAATCGCTGACCAACTACCCATCTATTCTTGGCGGCAGGGTAAAAACACTTCACCCTCTTGTATTTGGGGGCATACTTGGCAAAAGGGATGATACACAGCATGTGCAGGATATGCAGCAATATAAAATACCCGAAATTGATCTTGTGATAGTTGACCTGTACCCCTTTGAAGAAACAGTAAAATCTACGACTGACGAGATTGCTATTATTGAAAAAATTGATATTGGCGGACCTTCAATGTTACGGGCAGCAGCAAAAAATCATAAAGATGTTGTTGTGATAGCTGATAAAAAAGATTATGCTGTACTGAACCAGCTGCTGAATGACCAGCAGGGAGCCACTACCTATGATCAGCGCAGAGCTTTTGCCATAAAGGCATTTGATGTGTGTACAGCCTATGATACTGCTATTTCCAATTATTTTCATGGAACAGCAATTGAATCGCCTTTCAATAAACCTGAGAAGTCTTTACGTTACGGCGAAAACCCCCATCAAAAGGCAGTGTTTTACGGAGATCTTGAGCTACTGTTCACTCAATTGAATGGTAAAGAACTTTCCTTTAATAACCTGGTGGATGTGGATGCAGCCTTACAACTGATAAGAGAATTTAACGATACAACCTTTGCGATAATCAAACATACAAATGTGTGTGGTGTAGCGCAACGTCCATCTGTAAAAGAAAGCTGGGATGCAGCCCTGGCCGGCGACCCGGAAAGTGCTTTCGGCGGTGTGCTGGTATGCAATGGCACCATTGATAAAGTAACTGCCGATGCTATCAACGAGATATTCTTCGAAGTGCTGATTGCACCTTCATTTGATGAAGATGCACTGGCCACTCTGAAGTCAAAGAAGAACCGCATATTGCTGCAGCTGAACGAACAACCACAAGGAAAACTGCAATACAAATGTGTACTCAACGGTATGCTGGTACAGGATACTGATGAAGGTAACTTTATTGACTGGACCGAAACTGTAAAAAGAAAAGTGACAGAAACAGAAAAACAAGACCTCTTGTTTGCCAACATCATTTGTAAACATCTTAAATCAAACGCCATTGCTTTAGTGAAGGACAAGCAATTGGTAGGCAAGGGTTGCGGACAAACCAGCCGTATTGATTCCTTGCGCCAGGCATTGGATAAAGCAAAGCAATTTGAATTTGACCTGAATGGCGCTGTAATGGCCAGCGATGCTTTCTTCCCGTTTGATGATTGTGTGCGACTGGGACACCAGGCAGGCATTACTGCCTTTATTCAACCCGGCGGATCAATCAGAGATAATGATTCAATTGAGTATTGCAAAGAACATAACCTGGCTTTAGTGATGACAGGAATGAGGCATTTTAAACATTAAGCCCTGACCCCCTCAAGGGGTTTTCTTTATTTTCATTCGGGCAAACTAAATATATTACCGAGCATAAAGCAGCGTCAGCAGTCATGAACATTTTCGACTTCCATAAATCTATTATTCAAACTTCTGCTGATTATTTCAAAAAGTTAGCCGCTTTTAATCCCCTTACCATCCGGAAAAAGGGAACAAGGGCCAAAGCTTTATTTGCGCTGGCATTAGTCTGCTTTTTTTGGGGCACTACCTGGATCGCTTCAAAGGAAGGTGTTCGGCATATGCCGGCATTACAACTGGCCGGTATACGTCAGCTAATCGCCGGATTGCTGTATGTAGCCTTCTTTCTTTACAAAAAAGCTCCTTTACCGAAAGGAAAAGAATGGACACCGATACTTATTCTGAGCTTCCTCAATTTCATCCTCAGCAATGGACTGAGTACATGGGGAGTAAAATATATTTCTGCCGGCCTTGGCTCCATTATGGGCGCCATTTTTCCGCTCTGGCTCGTGGTGATCGGTTTATTTGTTTCAAAAGAGCAACTGCCCCGCAATGCAATCATCGGTTTATTGCTGGGTTTTGGTGGTGTATGTGTTATTTTCTATGAGCACTTATTGGATTTTGGCAATCCGGAATTTCGGTTTGGCATCATCCTCTCACTGATTGCTACCTGGACCTGGGCTTTTGCTACGCTATACACTAAGCAACAAGCTGTACATTTTAATCCCTATTTCAGTTTGGGTTTGCAGATGCTGATAGCCGGCACTTCATTAACTGTATTTACCAATGTTACCGGTAATGCCGTATCCATGACGGTTATTCCATGGCAATCATGGTCTGCTATTGCCTACCTTATCATTTTTGGTTCGTTGATTGCCTTCATTGCTTATTTATATGCTTTGCAAAATTTGCCAACGGAACAAGCTTCTATTTATGCTTATATCAATCCCATTGTAGCGGTGCTTTGCGGGTGGTTAGTATTTCATGAAAAAGTAACCATATTCATCACAGTTGGAGGATTGGTAACATTGCTGGGTGTATACCTGGTAAACAAAGCCTTTAAAGCAGTACCACCGCCTGAGCAACCAGAAACAGAAGGCATGTGATCAACCCTTCATTACATGGTTAAAAAACTGGTAATAGGCATCTCTCCAGCCTTTATACAATTCATCCGTTCCTAAAAAAGTATTGTGCCATATAGTGATCAATGTGCCATTTACCGATTTGACGGTTTGATAGTACTGTAACATCTCTTCCAGTGCCTGCTGCGGGGTTTGTTTTTGTTCAAAGAAAGAATTAGCCTCCATGTAGCAAAAAGGATAGAGCAACAGATATGTTTGTTCTTCTTTTTCCAGGTCATACCAATAAAATGGTGAAGCCACCGATGCCCGAAAGCCGTTGATACTTCCATAGCCCATGGAAAAATCTTCTTTGATACCAGCCCCAATCAGCTGCCAGTAGGTTTGAGGTAGTGTGAAACGGATAAAATGCTGGCGGGAAGCAGTGATTTTTTGTTTGCTGATTTTTTCCAGTGTCTGTATTTCTTTTTTAACCAATGATTGATCATCACCACTCTGCCAGGAAGGGTGAATACCCAGATCATATTTTTCTGCATGATCCCGGATCAATGTTTGTAAAGCTGCTTCTGAAGGAAGAATGTTCCGGTCATATTTTTTTGTTTTCTCAGCAACTAAAAAAAAATAAAGGGGATGGATTTTGAAAGGCCTGTGCAAATCGTTTATCCATGCATAAGAATCAAAAGGATCAGCTGATTTTCCATTTAATACCCTTCTTCTTTCCCTGAACCTGTTCCATTTACCTGATAAAATATCTTTAATTGCAGCCCCGGCGCTCCGCCACCATTGCTTGTACTTATAGGAATATGCTTCATCAATATCGTAAGTAGGGAGAAAGGTGAAAGGTGAGTGGTGATCCCAAAAACTATCGGGAGTTTGTGAAGTGAACTTCAGTTGCAAACTTTTCTTGAATTCAATAAGCCAATAGTTGATTAACGGCTTATTCAAAAATCCTACTTTATATGCCAATGAGTTTTCATGTGCATACCGTCCATACGTATCTTTTGTATGCGGTAAATATTCTTCGTATCGGCTGAGCAGGAAAAAGGAAGCTGCTAAAATATCAAAAGGGAAATCACCTTCTGTGCGGAAAAAAGCAATATTGCCATTATATTCAAAACATTCGATGGAGAACTGCCGGATGCCTGCTTCATGCAACAGGCCCTGTGGCTTTATCCAAAACTCCTGTTGAGATAGGGGTTCATTACTATAATTAATTCTTGGTCCGGGATGATCAAAGTATTGAATGACATTGTCAGTGACACTCAATGGCTCACCTGTCAAATTTTGACCCAAAAAATAGGCCATGTACTTTAATCGATGGGTAATGTTATGGCTGTAAATGATCATTCCTTTTTCCTGCGGAAAACATAATAATCTGTTTCATCCGCTGCCGTAAAACTATCCAAACTAAACTGTTTGCCGAAAAGCTGAAGTATATCTTTTTGCTGCGGGATATAATACGGATGCTCTTCCCGGTTGCGGAAATAAGCGAATAACCCGGTTATGCGTCTTCTGATGGAATTGTTTAGCTGGGAACTGAGTCGTTTTTTCACATGGGGTAGTGACATGAGCAAAACACCATCATGAATAAGGACAGAGGCCAGCTGAGTTACCAGTTCTTTTTTTTTACCAGGGGGAATGTGCTCAATAACATCAAAAAGCACAGCCTGGCTGAAATGCCTGCCTTGCAAGTGATCAATACCTCCTACCAAAAACTCTCCTTTAAATTGAGATTTTTCAAACAACTCTTTAGCAATACTGATAAACACTTCGCTGCTGTCACAGCCCACAACTTCATATCCTTTTTTTGCCAAAATGAATGCCTGCCTGCCAAAGCCACAGCCGTAATCCAGCACCGGCCACTGAACAGAAAAATAGTTGTCTATCAATTGTTGTTGCTGTTCAATCCTTGATTTCATTTCGTTGTAGACCCTTCCTTTTTCAGCATAATCAGTCGTCCATAGCTCAGGTTCCGGGCAGGAAAGAATACTCTGCCGGTAAGCATTGCCAAACTGGTTATAGTATTTTATTTGGGCAGACATAAAAAAAGCCGGTGATGAAATACCCGGCATATGCTTTATTTGTGACTATTTTTCTCTCTCCATAGCTGGTTAAATGATTTTTGGGGAAACTCCAGTTTGCCACGGTGAGCTGTCCAGCTTTTCATCATACTGTTTACTACCCTGTTCTTCATACCACCATTGGCCATATTCATCCATTTGCGGCGCAGCATAGCCTGCTTCCACATCTTCCAGGTCATTTTTTCTGTGAAAGAGCCATAGCCACTCTCCACTGATTCATGGCGATTTTCCAGCAACAGTTCATGCAGGTTAATTTTTACGGCACACACTTCAGTGCAATTACCACACAGCGAAGAAGCATAACTCAGGTGTTTCCATTCACCCATATCTTTTAAATGCGGTGTAATGACTGAACCTATAGGTCCGCTGTAAGTGGCAGCATACGTATGACCGCCGATATTCTTATAAACGGGACAGGCATTCAGGCAGGCGCCGCAACGAATACAATACAAACTTTCCCGTTGTTTTTCATTGGCAAGAATATTGGTTCGGCCGTTATCCAGCAATATCACATACATATCCTCCGGTCCGTCTGTTTCATTTGCCTGCCTGGGGCCGGTAACAATGGTATTATACACTGTTACTTTCTGACCTGTGCCGAATGTAGAAAGTAAAGGCCAGAATAGACCAAGGTCAGTTAGAGAAGGGATCACTTTCTCAATACCTGCAATCACAATATGTGTTTTGGGCATCGAGCAACTCAGTCTTGCATTGCCTTCATTCTCTGTCACCGCAATACCGCCAATATCTGCGATGATGAAATTGGCACCGGTGACACCCACTTCCGCCTGTACATATTTTTCTCTTAGTACTTTTCTTGCTGTCAGTGTCAGTTGTTCTGGTGTAGACTTCGGATCAGTTCCTAATTTATCAGCAAATAACCTGGCTACATCTTCCTTGCTCTTATGCATGGCAGGAGTAACGATATGGTAAGGAGGCTCGCCATCTAGTTGCTGAATATATTCCCCCAGGTCAGTCTCCACACTTTCTATTCCTTGCTTCTCCAAGTAATCATTCAGGTGAATTTCTTCCGTCACCATGCTCTTGCTCTTCACCAGTGTTTTGCAGTTCTTTTCCTCACAAATTTTTCCAATAGCTTCCAATGCTTGTTGTGCATCTTCTGCCCAGATGACTTTGGCGCCACGTTTTGTAATGATGGCTTCGAATGTTTCCAGTTGTTTATCCAATGTTTCAATTGCCTTCCACTTGATATTCTTGGCTTTCTCCCTTGCCAGGTGAACATCCAGAAACTGCTGTTTACCCTGAGGCACTACCGCATTGTATTTACCAATATTGAAATTGATCTTGCGGCGATGTTCTTTGTCCGCTGCCTTGATGGTGGCTTTCGCCATGAAACTGGAAACTGTCTCTTTCACTGGTTTACTATTTAACCGCTTTTTCTTTTTTAGCCGCCTTCATCTTTGCCACTTTGTCGATGGCATAGTAAAATTCTTCGCCATATTTACGGACCAGGGGCTCTTTTAAAAATTCATATGTTGGTACCTGCAATTTCTTGCCGAGTACACAGGCTGGATTGCAAAGCTTTTCCCTTGGTTCATAATTCACTTTATCATAATCACCTCGTTTACCCCTGGTGATAATGATGGGAAAGAGATGGCAGCTGATGGGCTTTTTCCACGGAATAACACCGTCATAATATGCCTGCTCAAAAGCACACATGATAACACCCTTTTCATCCCGACGGCCATACACACAAATTTCCTTATCATTACCCAGGGTGGGTGTTACCCAGCCAAATTCCTTGTGATAAACATATTTGCCCTTTCGTTCAATTTCTTTGACAGATGCTTCCGTCAGGTAGGGCTTTACCTTTTCGTAATGCGCCAGAATGATATCCAGTTCTTCTTCATCGAGCGGGGCACCGGCATCACCTTCTTCGCAGCAGCCGCCTTTACATTTGGTAAGGTCGCAAACAAACTGCTTCTCCACCACATCATCACTAATCAGGGTATTATCAATAACAATCAAGGGGTAAAATTTTAGCAAAGGTAAGCGAAGGTTATTTCCCTTCCTTTTTAATACGACTGAGTATTTTGTTTTTCAGGTGAGAACCTGCTGAAGTAAGCCTGTTATGCGATGTGAGGTACTTCAGCACTTCATGCTCCAGCCAGTGATGCAGTGGTACCAATATAGCCGCCAGGCCGATCATAAAAGCAAGGTCTTTCCACGGTTCACCATTGGTAATAGAATAAATATTTTTCTTGAATACAAGGAAGATGAATTCAAAGAAAAGCAGGAATACAAAGAACCCGATAGCTTTAATGAGTCCCCTCGACACTTTGAACATACCCAGCACCACCAGGGCGATAAACAAACCAACAATTCCTATCGTGATAGCCATGTACTGGATATTATTGCGGCGTTTTTTGGCTTCTTCTTTTTCTTTTTCAGCCCTCAGCTGTCTTTGTTGCTCATCGGCCGCTTCTACCTGTGTCAGTTCTTTCTCTCTTTTTAGCGTTTCAATACTGTCTTTATACTGGTAGTACAGGGCATTATAAGTACCTGACAAGGCCAGGTTGCCCGTTTCTTTATATAACGTATCAAGATATTTGGCAGACCGCTTTATGTTTTCCAGCATACCGTTTCTTTCACTGATCTCCTTTACTTTCAGGAAATATTCAATGGCTTTCTTTTTATCGCCCGATTTATTGTAAAATGATGCCAGCTGGCCATAGAAACTCACTTTTGACAATTCGTTGGTGCTATTTTCAAACATGGGCTTAGCCCTTTCCAGGTATATACGGGCCGAATCATATTGCCCCATCTCTGAATAGACCACGCCGTAGGCCTGATCTATAATCGAAGCCATACCAAAATTGATCAGGTATTGTTTAAGATTACCTCCTGCAGGCGAATTAAGATAATCCAATGCCTTTTTGGGCTCATCTATCCGCAGGTACTGGTTCAGCAGGCTTACATATCCAGGCACTTTAAGGGTAGAAAACTTTAGCGAATCAGCCATCCGGATAGACCGTTCAAAATAGCTGATGGCAATATCATAGTTCTTCTTGTAGGCATACAGGTTGCCAATAGCATTGATATAAATGACCCTGTTATAGGGTGTGTTTTTTAATTTAATACCGTCAAACTGCTCATAGGACTTCATCATATAATCAATGGCCTTATCATAATCCTCGATCGAACTGTAAAAGCCAGAAAGTTTGGAATAGCAACTCTGCATCAAACCCGGGTCTTTCATTTCCTCTGCAATACGAAGTGCACTTAGAAAATTACGCAGGGCAAGGATATTCTCATTTTTGCCCATGTAAACCTGTCCATACATGTTGTGGGCCTCGGCTTTAAGGCTGTCGTCACCCAGGGTAGTAATAAGCGAAAAAGCCTGCGTGATATAAGAGAGGGCTTTTTCTTTATCTGGTATCACCAGGTAAATGCCGGCCAGGTGCATCTGGGCGATGCCGGCTTCTTTTTCCATCCGGTTTTGCCTGGCCAGGTCGTAAGCTTTGTTATAAAAATCAATTGACTTATCGGAATATTCTTTTCGGGTGGCAAAATAACTGCAGCGAAGACCGTTGGAAAGATAGGCCTTGAACATCAGCTTACGGTTACGGGATTCTTCGGCTACTGTGATCAGTTGCCGGCCATATTCATCCGCCTCTTTGGGATTCACATTCATCATCGTCCGGCTGAGCTCATCCAGCCAGGTAACCTTTTCATCCACAGTTTTTGCTTCTTTCAAAGCCTGTTTCAGGGAATCAACTGCAGCAGCTTCCTGTCCATACAATGAGCTGAAGCTGAAAGCAAAAAGTAAAAGAATAATGAACGGTGAAAGAATCCTCATGGCGTTGATTTATTCCTCAATTTAGTGAATCGGTGAAAGGGAGTAAAATTCCTTTAACAAACATGTAACAGTGGTCGTTTATGGACAGTTTTAGTCACCAGCATCTCTCCCCTATCACAAAGCCGCTGTATGCAAAACACAAGATTGCTCACATTTCAGAAATCCATCCGGGTTTTCTCACAAATGCTCTTCTGGGTTCCTGTTGCCGCATTTAGTTTACTCCTTATTTATAACACGATTCCCTATTTCTCTTTCAGCAAGAATTTTGATTTCATTGAAGAACGCAGCTTTCTTTTTCAAAGTAACCTTTATAATGCAAGTTTCTATATACATATCGCTGCCGGTGCCTTGTGTATTGGAACGGCACTGATACAATTCTCCCGTTATATATTGAAGAAGTCTAAAGCCATTCACCGTATTTCAGGAAAGATATATGTTTTCGTTGTGTTGTTCCTGGGGGCGCCTACTGGTCTGTACATGTCGTTTTTTGCCAAGGGTAGTTTTTGGGAAAGGGCTTTATTCATGTTCATGGCAGGCTGGTGGTTCATTACTACACTGTACGGATTAAGTACTATTCATAAAAGAAACGTAGTGGCACATAAAATATGGATGATACGCAGCTATGCCATGGCAATGACTGCCGTTACATTCAGGGTATACCATATTATGTTCTATCTGCTGGGATGGGGCCACCTGGAAAATTATGAAGTATCACTCTGGATCAGTGTAATTGGCAATATGCTTTTTGCAGAATGGGTGATCTGGCGGCAAAGCAAACAATACCTTAAGTCATTTGCGACATAAACTAAGCAAGTAATCAAGTTAAACATTAAAACAAACAACCAATGAAATCATTCTTGTACGCCGGCGCAGCGTTAATGATCGGCGCCAGTATCTGCGGGTTTGTAGATTACAAAAATACCAGCCACAAAAAAGAGTTCAACGACATGTATGCAGAGAAGAAAGCCGCAAAATCTGTTGTGGTGACAGAAGAAAAAGTACCCACCCCTGTTGTGGAAGAAAAGACGGAACCGGGGAAAAAGGCGGTGAAGAAAACTACAGTTGCCCGGAAAGAGGTAATAACCGATGAAAAGAAAAATCCTGAAGAAGTAACTGTTGCTGCTGTAACTGAGAAAAAGAAAGAGGTAAAGAAGAAAAAGAGAAAGATCAGTACCGAGATTTTCAGCCGGGCCCCATTGAGAGAAGAGGAGGAAGAAATCCTTCATCCTGCTAAAACTGATAAGAAGACGGTGAACAAAGAATTATAATCAGCTCACAGGATCACACAGCATTAATCCACCCTCAGCATACGGTGATTTGACCCCCGGTTAGCGATAGCAGCCGGGGTTATTTTCTCCACTGCAACGTGTTGATGAGATGTTTTAGATCCTGTTTCAAAAAATCATTGACAATTCCGAGTGAGTCTGCGTTTGGTGCCGCATCAAAGTATAAAGCCCCTCTTAAAAAATGCTTAGTAGAGTCAGTCAGGAAGAACTGGTTGGCTGTTGCTGTATTCCCGCCTAGCGAGAAATAAATACCTTCTATTCCATTGGGTGTCTGCATCAGGCTGTCATTGATACCGGTGGAAACATCCACATGTTGTTTATAAGCCATCTTGAAACCATCTCTTACCAGTGAATCAAAATTATTCCTGCCACCAATTTGTTTATAGCTAATATGAATTCTTCCGGCAAACTGCGGTACATCAATATTGATCCACCAGGGGTTTTCTGGCTTGTCTTCAAAAAAAGAAGTGTCTTTGATCACATTAGCATAAACAGGGTATTCAAATGTATAAGGATAATCCGCCTGATCGAATAACTTGTATTTTTTTTCAGGGAAGTCAATATGAAAGTATCCCTTCTTTTTACCTGCCGAATAGGGGCTATTGCAACTTACCATTAACTGGCAGGATGACATCAGTATTAAAATTATTACTGCCAGCCGGTTGCTATTTTTCTTTTTAAACATGCTATTCTTTCGTTCTGGGTTTGATAGTTACTTTAACCTGCTGCACCCGGTTATTATCTGCCTGTATTACGGTGAACTCAAAATCACCTGCTGAAATCACAGTATTCACGGCCGGTATTTCACCTGCCAGTTCCAGTACCAGGCCCGCCAGTGATTCACTTTCTTCCCGCACATCATCAAACGTATCCATCGGAAGTTTCATTGCTTTGCACATATCATGTATCATAGTGCGGCCTTCAAATAAATAATTGTTGTCATCCAGTTTGCGGTTTCCGCTTTCCTCGTCATCAAATTCATCCCGAATATCACCAATCACCTCTTCCAGTATATCTTCCATCGTAACAATACCGCTGGTGCCGCCAAACTCATCCACCACCACAGCAAAATGTATCCGCTTTTGCTGAAACTCTTTCAGCAAATCTTCGATCAGCTTTGGTTCGGGTACAAAATAAGGTTGCCGCATCAGCTTATGCCAGTCAAAATTATCCGGCTCACCAAGGAAGGGAATAATGTCCTTGGTATTGATCATGCCGACTACTTCATCCAGGCTTCCTTTATACACCGGCAGCCGGGAGTAATGCAATTCCTCCACCCTTTTCACCAGTTCGCCGAAAGAGAGCTTGTGATCCACACCACTGACTTCGAGACGGCTCCGCATGATCTGTTTCACCGTGATATTGCCAAATTTTACAATTCCTTTCATGATGTTCTTCTCTTCCTGGGATGCTTCTTCATCTGTTTTGATATCAATCGCTTCATCCAGCTCCTGCATGCTAAGGGCCGCAGATTTATCAGCCCCTGCCTTTTTACCTATCCGCTCTGCCAATGACACGACCCATCGGCTGATGCGACGGAGTAACAAGTGCAATGCCTCTACTACAAAAGAAGTTTCATAAGCAAACTGAAAGTTCTTTTGGGTGGCCCACACTTTTGGCAGCATTCTGCCGATAAATACCAATA
>DEHX01000116.1 GCA_002352145.1 Chitinophagaceae bacterium UBA2789 | reverse complement strand
TCTTCTTCAGTTCCATCAGTTTAGCCTGGAAGGGATTCATCGGTTCCGGTCTTTTTATAGCCGGTTTCTTACCACTACCGGCAGACTTCTGCTCCCGTACTTCCGTCTTCCCTCCTGCTTCTTTCAAAGAAAGTGCAATTCTTTTCCTTGCTATATCCACTTCCAATACGGTAGCCATCACTTTTTGCCCCAATTTCACTGCTTCATTCGGATCGCTGATATAGCAATTGGCCAAATGTGAAATATGTACCAGGCCATCCTGCTTTACACCCACATCTACAAATGCTCCAAAGTTGGTGATATTGGTTACGATACCGGGTATCTTCATCCCCGGCTTCAGGTCTTCCATACTGCTTACTCCTTCCGCAAAACGAAATTCTTCAATCGGCGAACGGGGATCTCTTCCCGGCTTTTCGAGTTCTTTCAGAATATCTTCAATGGTATACTGACCGATCGTTTCTGACACAAAATCTTTTGCTTTGATCTGTTTCCTTATTTCCGGGTTCTTTATCAGCTCCGGCACATTGCTACCGGTTTTGGCCGCCATAGCTTCTACCACATGGTAACTCTCAGGATGTACCGCTGAATTATCCAACGGATTGGACGCATTGGGAATTCGCAGGAACCCGGCACATTGTTCAAATGCCTTTGGCCCGAGCATAGAAACCTTTTTCAGCTCCTCCCTACATTTGAACCCTCCGTTCTTTGTACGGTATTCCACAATATTCTTTGCCACCGTGGCCGTAAGACCGGATACATACATTAGCAGATGTTTGCTGGCTGTATTGACATCTACACCAACATAGTTTACACAGCTTTCTACTACCTGGTCCAAAGCATCTTTTAAACGGTTTTGGTTTACATCATGCTGGTACTGCCCTACTCCGATACTCTTTGCATCAATCTTTACCAGTTCACTCAGCGGATCAAGCAATCTTCTACCGATACTGATGGCGCCACGTACCGTTACATCTTCGTTGGGAAATTCTTCTCTTGCTACTTCACTGGCTGAATAGATAGAAGCGCCGCTCTCATTCACCATGAAAATGGAAACAGGTTTACCAAAATCAATTCCCCTGACCAGTTGTTCTGTTTCCTTACTCGCCGTTCCGTTACCATAACCGATAGCTTCGATATCATATTTGGCCACCAGTTCTTTGATAATCTGTACAGCTCCGTTCCAGTCGTTCTGCGGTGCATGCGGAAATATGGTGTTGTATTTTAAGAAAGTGCCCTGTTCATCCAGACAAACAACTTTACACCCGGTACGAAAACCGGGATCAATGGCCATAACCCGTTTATGTCCTAATGGTGATGCCAGTAATAGCTGGCGAAGATTCTCTGCAAATACCCTGATAGCTTCTTCATCCGCTTTTGTTTTACTGGCCATACGAAATTCTGTCTCGATAGAAGGCTGCAATAAACGATTATATGAATCTTCTATAGCCAGTTCTACCTGTTTGGCTGCCAGTGTGGATGATTTTAGTAAAACTCTTTTCAATTCAGCATGAGCTCTTTCTTTATCAATATTGATCGTCATGATCAGGAAACCTTCCTTCTCACCCCGGCGTATGGCCAATATCCTATGTGAAGGACTTTGTGCCAGTGCCTCTTTGAACTCAAAATAGTCCCTGTATTTCTGCGCTTCTTCCTCTTCTTTCTTTGTTGTCAATACCCTTGAGGAAATAACTGCTTCTTCTGTAAATAATTTCCGAACCAGGTTCCTTGCCTGCTCATTCTCTGCGATCCATTCGGCCATGATATCCCTGGCGCCCTGTAAGGCTTCTGCGGTATCCTTTACGTTTTCATTGATAAATTTTGAAGCTGCTTCTTCCGGATTATCATTACCCTGTTCAAATAATAATTTAGCCAGTGGTTCCAATCCCTTTTCAATGGCGACGCTTGCTTTTGTTTTGCGTTTGGGTTTATAGGGCAGGTAAATGTCCTCCAGCTCTGTTGCATTCACACAATCTTCAATTCTTTTCTTTAGCTCCGGTGTCATCTTACCGGCCTCTTCAATGGTCTTGAGAACGGTTTCCTTTCTCTTTTCCAGATCGTTGAAGTACCTGATCTGTTCTATGACATTTGTAATAGCCACTTCATCCAGGTTTCCGGTGGCCTCTTTCCGGTAACGGGCTATAAAGGGAATTGTAGAACCCTCGTTATGCAGTTCATATATACTGTTTATTTGCTTTAAAGACAAGTTTAATAAAGCGGCGATATGCTGTGAATATTTTAGTTCCATAGGTCCTTTGTTTGGGGGAGCAAATCTAACGGTAGAAGCAGAAGAAAAAAATTTGTTTTTACCCACATACCAGTATAAAAAAAGCTGTCATAAAAGACAGCTTTTAACTAATAAGTCAAACAACTATTCTTCTTCAGCGGTATTCTTCATAGCTGACAAAACCGGGTATGGGTTTTTAGTTATGATGGTCTTTCCCGACAGATCAAGCATTTTACTGTTAATCTCTACCATACCGTTCTCACTGATTCCGGTTTCTACCTGTACCAGACTGAATGTGTTCTTACCAGTCTGTTCGAGTACATATTGTGTATTGCCAAAGCGTACAACCGCTTCTTCCGGTACGGCCAAAGCTTCTGCATTACTCACTTTGATCCTCGCATTGAGAAACATACCAGGCAACAATCTTTCCGGCTGTTTTTCAAAATGACAATGCACCAGTGCACTCCGGTTCTCATCTACATTCTTTGTTACCAGCAATACTTCACAGGCATAGTCAGTGCCCGGTTCATCAACAAAGGTAACCAGCACCTGTTGTTTAGGCTTTACTTTGGCAATGTCTTTTTCAAAGACAGTCAGTGCTGCGTGCATATCATCCGGGTTGATCAGTTCAAACAGCACATCGGATGGGTTTACATATTTACCGATGTTCACATTTACTTTAGACACAAATCCATTGATGGGCGAATACACTGGTACACTACGGGAAATATTATTCTCAGTCAGTTTGCCAGGATTAATATTTATCAGTTGTAATTTTTCACTGTAACCCTTGACCAATACTTTTTGCGAAGTATAGTCGGCCTGTGCCTGCTGGTAGACCTTATCTGCGTTCACATTGTTTTCATTAAGCAATTTTTGCCTTTCGAATTCTTTTTCCAGGTATTGTAATCTCACTACTGCCACCAGGTAATCCTGCTGTAATTGTACCAGTGACTGATCTTCCATTATTCCTATTATTTCGCCTTTATTAACATGCATACCCGGCAACAATCTTGTCGTTTTCAGGTAACCGCCCAAAGGAAAACTGACAGACACAATATTCTGCGGAGGAACATCTACCAGTCCGTTTACTTTGAGTTCACTGTTAAGTAACTGTTTTTGCACAAGTCCGGTCTCTACACCGGCATTTTTCAACTGTTCATCTGTGAGTGTTATCTTATCTGCCGGTTCTTCTTCTTTCGCTGCAGTTTCTGTCTTTTTGGAAGAGCAGGCAAACAACGAAATTGCCAGCAGTACTACTATGATATTGCGCATAATATTTTATTTTCCGGTTAAATATTCTAATTCAATCAGGGCTATNNATTGACCATTCCAGGTAGCTGATCTCTCCTTTTTCAAAAGCAAGCTTTGCATTTTTTATGATCAGTTCCGATTGCTGAATTCCTGTCTGTTCATAATAATGCAGGTTTCTTTCCTGCTTTCTGAATTCTTCAGCAGCCTGCTGCAATTTTGTTTTCAACTGTAATGTGGCAGACTCCGTCACCAGTTTACTCACCTGCTCATTGAGTTGCCCCGCCTTAATCCTTGCTTTTGTTGCTTTATTGAAAATGGGAAGTCCTAATGATAAACTGAAAATATTGAATCTGTCGCCGGCCCCATAGTATTTCTGGTTTACTCCATCCGAACTTTGGTAACCTATAATCGACATATTGTTATAACCAATTGTTACATCGGGGCTCAATCTTGATTTCTCAACTGCTGTTTGAGCCGCTGTAGTTTTCTCCAGCAACCGGATGTATTGAACCTGCGGATGCTGACTAACGGCTGATGTATCCGCAAGTCCTGCCGATGCTTGTCTTTTGACAGTTACATAAGACGGAAGTATCAATTCGTTTATATTCAATATCCATTGCAGGTACTGTTGGGCAATCAAGATATCTGCATCTGTTTGCTGCTGCTGCAGGGCAAGCTGTTGCAGCTGGGCATCTGCAGTGGTTTTCTCCAGCAGGTTACTTTCACCAGCCTTGAGCCTCAAAGCAGCCGATTGCTGAAAACGGCTGTAAACAGAATCAAGCCGCAGCAAAATATTCTTTCTTTCCTGCAGGTCTGCCAGCTGATAGAATACTTTTTTTACTTCCCTGCGTAACTCTGCTTCTTTCCAGTTTACCATTTGCTGCTGTGCTATTTCATTCGACAGGTACCAGTCTTTCTGCCTGCGATAAACAACCGGCATACCAAAAGTCTGGCTGATAAAGAAACGGTTATCGTTATTAAAACTGTTGATATTACCGTATTCAGTACCGATCACTGTTTTAGCAGGGTCAAAAACTCCGCTTTGTAATTGTTTCCAGTATCCGGTTTCCATCCTGGCACTTTGTAGTGAAAGGTTCTTTTCCGTTGCCATTTTCAGTACTTCTTCCAATGTCACTTTCCGTTGTGCAACTGAAACCTGTGAAAGCAGCAAGCTTAGAATCAAAATTGTTGCAGCTGGTTTTACTTTATGCCTGCGTTTTCTTTTCCTTTCAAACCATGTGTATAGTATAGGAAGTACTACCAGGGTTAAAAAAGTTGCTGTTATCAATCCCCCGATTACAACAGTAGCCAATGGCCTTTGCACTTCAGCACCGGGACCATTACTCAATGCCATCGGCATGAAGCCTAAAGATGCAACGGCAGCTGTCATCAGCACCGGCCTCAAACGAATTTGTGTTCCTTCCATAACAATGTGTTTAATATCATTTAATCCATGTTGTTTTAACCGGTTAAATTCTGCTATCAATACAATACCGTTTAATACAGCCACACCAAATAAGGCGATAAATCCAACACCTGCTGATATACTAAAGGGCATTCCTCTTGTCCATAGTGCTAACACACCACCAATAGCGGACAAAGGAATGGCGGTGAAAATGAGGATACCATATTTCAAAGAACCAAAAGCGAAATACAGCATAACCAATATCAGCAACAAGGCGGCAGGAACAGCGAGTGATAAACGCTGCTTCGCTTCTACCAGGTTTTCAAATTGTCCTCCATACTTTACATAATAGCCAGAAGGCAGACCCAGTTGTTTCTTTTCTTTTTCACTTAACTCTTTTACGACCGATTCAACATCCCTTCCCCTTACGTTGAAGCCGACAATAATCCTTCGTTTTGCATCCTCCCGTTGTATCTGGTTGGGACCTTCCTTTATTTCCACTGTAGCCACCTGGTACAAAGGAACCTGCAAACCATTCGGCGTTGGTATCAGCAATTGCTGCACATCGGTTAAATCCTGCCTTACTTCATCTTTCATCCTTACCACAAGGTCATATCTCCTTTCATTTTCGTATACGAGGCCGGCACTTTCACCGGCGAAAGCAGTTCGGATAACCTGATTGACATCTGCAATATTCAACTGGTAATGCGCCATGGCCTCCCTGTTATATTTCACTACGATCTGGGGCAGTCCCGTTACCACTTCTACATAAATATCTTTAGCCCCCTGCACAGTATTGATGATACCTGCCATCTTATTAGCATATACTGAAAGACTGTCCAGGTCTTCTCCGAAAATCTTACAAACGATATCCTGTCTCGCACCGGATATCAGTTCATTAAACCGCATCTGCACCGGGAACTGAAAACCACTTGTCATACCCGGAATTTCCTGTAAGGCCTTACTCATCTTGTTCGCCAGTTCATCATAGCTGGAAGCAGATGTCCATTGACCTTTGGGTTTTAAAGTGATAATGATATCTGTCATTTCCACCGGCATGGGGTCGGTTGGAATTTCGCTGGCACCTACCCTCGTTACAATCTTCTCGACTTCAGGAAAACGAGCTTCCAAAATTGCGACTGCTTTTTGTGTGGTCTTTATTGTTTCCGTTAATGAACTGCCCGTAAGTATTCTTGCATCCACTGCAAAATCCCCTTCCTGTAGTTTGGGAATAAACTCTCCCCCTAAACGGCTCATAATAAGAAGTGCAACTGCAAATAAAAGCAGAACCGATCCAACCACCATTTTAGGAAACCTAAGTGCCAGCTCCAGTGCCGGTTTGTAAAGCTTTTGCAGGAATTTCATCATCTTGTCGGCCCATGTGTCTTTATGGCTCAGTCTTTTACTCAGGAACAGTGATGACATCATTGGTACATAAGTAATGGATAAAATGAAAGCACCAATCAGTGCAAATGATACTGTTTGTGCCATCGGCTTAAACATTTTTCCTTCAATACCTGTCAGTGTCAGGATAGGCAGGTACACAATGAGTATAATGATCTGGCCAAATACTGCCGAGTTCATCATCTTACCTGCTGAGCTTTCTACTTCATCATTCATTTGCGGTTGTGTGATATGTGTAAGACCAGCAAAATGTTTATTGTGCGAAAGCCGGTGCAACACTGCTTCCACGATAATGACAGCGCCGTCTACGATCAATCCGAAATCCAGTGCGCCAAGGCTCATCAGGTTTCCGGATACACCAAATACATTCATCAGTATCACTGCAAAAAGCATGGAAAGCGGAATAACAGAAGCTACAATGAATCCTGCCCGCAGGTTTCCCAGGAAAATCACCAATACAAAGATGACAATGAGTGCCCCTTCAATTAAATTGGTCTTCACTGTACCAATAGCATTATCCACCATTTTGGTACGGTCATAGAACGTTTCCAGGATAACTCCTTCCGGTAATGTTTTTTTGATCTGCTCAATGCGTTGCTTGACATTATGCACTACCTGCTCAGCATTAGCTCCTTTCAGCATTAAAACTACAGCGCCAGCTACTTCTCCTTTATCGCTAAAGGTCATTGCACCGTAACGAATGGCATGACCAATCCGAACCTCAGCCACATCTTTTATCAGGAGCGGAATGCCTGCATCGGTATAACGTATGGGTATTTTCCCAATTTCTTCAGTAGTAGTGGCTAAACCTTCCGTACGTATAAAAAGAGATGTCGGCCCTTTTTCAATATAAGCGCCACCGGAATTCTGGTTATTTTTTTCCAATGCCAAAAAAACATCAGCAATGGTAACGTTCATACTCTTTAGCCTCTCCGGTAAAACTGATATTTCATATTGCTTCAGATAGCCGCCAAAACTGCTGACATCGGCCACTCCCGGAGTGCCCAATAATTGTCTTCTTACTATCCAGTCCTGTATCGACCTGAGTTCAGTCAGATCATACTTTGTTTCATATCCCTTTTTTGGGCGAAGTACATATTGATATATTTCTCCCAAACCAGTTGTGGCCGGCGCCAGTTCTGGTCTTCCTGCTGTAGCCGGAATCTGGTCTTTTACCTGGCCCAGCCTTTCTGACACCTGTTGTCTTGCCCAATAGATATCAGTGTGATCATTAAAAACTACAGTAACCACTGATAACCCAAAACGGGATATTGACCGCATTTCGGTGATACCCGGAATATTGGCCGTAGCTTGTTCTATCGGAAAAGTAACCAACCGTTCTACCTCCGGTGCCGCCAATGATGGCGAGACAGTTATTACCTGTACCTGGTTACTGGTAATATCAGGTAAAGCGTCTATAGGTAATTTTCTGAGGTCTATTGCTCCCCATATAATCAATCCTATGGTCAATAAACCGATGATAAGCTTGTTCCTTACGGAAAAGCGAATAGTTGTATTTAGCATGAAAATAATTTGTGCCTTAAAAAATCAGATCATATCGTTTCAGGCACAACGGGGAGGCTGGAAAATATCGAAAGAAGTGAATTGAGGTTTATTAATCTCATTAAAGAGGTAAAACTCCTTCGACTGTTCAGATAATGGCTGAATTTCTACTGACACTTGCAGGCACTCACAAACACTGGCAGTAGTGACAATACAACAATCTGTATCCCTGAAGGGCAATTGCTGATCCCGCTGATAATCGTCATCTACCACAATAGGGTCGAAGTAATGCAGCTTAATAAAAGACCAAAAACTGATGGAAGGATCTTCCTGCTTGTGCTCTTTAAAATGCTCCAGCAATACGGGTATCTTCAGCAGGTTATGCAGCTCTGCAAAAGACAGCATGTAAACAGAAATCAGCAATATGCCGGTTAATTTTCGCACCGGGTAAAGATACAAAACTGATTTTTTATCCCGGTGACAAATATCACGGCCCTTATTTAATGGTCAATCTCATCCCTGCAAACAACCTGATTCCCTGGTTAGGTGCAAACACATATGATGGATCAAATGTAAGAGCAAATGGATTCTCCGCAGTCGCCTTAACTGTGCCATCAGTATTATACGCTACGTTTTTATCAAAAGGATCATGTGAACGGGCAATCAGGAAAGGTACATTCTTTGCCGGTGTCCAGTTCAGCAGATTTTTTAACCCGGCAAACAACTCAAATTGCCTGTTGATGATTTTGCTGAACTGAATATTCTGTATGCTCCAGACAGGAGAAAACTCCGGTCTTGGATCAGTGGCAGATAATAGGGGCAGCCGCATGGGGCCATACACATTACCTGTGTAGTCAATTGTAAAAGCAATAGAAGGAATAGAATAGGTAATTGACCATGTGCCACTCCATCGTTCTGTCAACACAGGCCGGATAGTTGTTTTATTCCCCCGGGGGTCATTCTCTGTTTTCTTTACTTCCTGCAAGGTTATACCGAATAAACCTTTCAGCCGGTTGGCATGGTTTAGCTCGATATTCAAGGAAACACCTTTTGAACCGGAAAATCCATCCAGGTTTTTATAAATGATTTTATTGGGATCTGTATCATAATCTGGAATGATCTGATTCATAAAATGTGAATACCAAACCGATGCATCAAGATTAAGTCCTAATTGTTTCCACTTTTTATACCATGTGTAATTAAGGTTCACATTATAGCTTCTTTCCGGCCTTAATGATTCCTGTACATCTACGGCCCTTGCACCAGTTAGTGCTGCATGTTCTTCTGTAAATAAGCTTACCACCCTGAAACCTGTTCCTGCATTCAGCCGAAAAACCTGTCCGTCTTTGACAGACCATTTCCATGCAAAACGGGGAGTAAAGATGCCATTATGAACAGGATGATGGTCATAACGAAGCCCCATCAGAAACAGGTGCTTTGCTCCGGGTTTCCATTCGTCCTGCAAAAAAATGCCCGGAATAAAGGTTTTATCGGGCCTGTTGATTCCGGTCAGCGTATCCAACGTGGCGGTCGAATTGTCATCATAATAATTATACCGGTTTGTAATGCCGGCTAAAAAGGAATGAGTATTCCCAACAACCTTATCCCATATCAGTTGTGCAAAAGCAATCTTCTGATCACCCATATATGGCGTAGTGCCATAGTATGAATTTTGCTGATGTCCGGTTGCAGAGAAAGATGCTATTATTTTTTCCGAAAGTGGCAATTGATAATTTCCGATCAGTTCCCAACGGCTGGTGTATATACTTTCTCCATATACACTGTCAGTGCCCCTGAAACTCCTATTCCAATTCATATCTCCGCCCCACCGGTCTTCATAGAAATATCTTCCTGCCAGTGAAGCACTACGGTTGTACTTTCTTGAAAAATTTGTTTTACTAAAAACAGAAACCCTGTGTTGAAGTGCTATGTCCGTAAACTGGTCATTATTCCTGTCAAACGGATGTTGGTAATTAAAATAATTTACTCCCATCAGAGAATTAATCTTTTTCCCAGCCTTGAAACGAATTCCGGCATCAAAATTATGTTCCAGCCAGCTTGTTGTCATAATGTTTGCTGTAAAACGGGGAGCCTTATCCGGCGACTTTGTAATAATATTGATCAGCCCGCCGATTGCCTCAGAACCATACAACCCTGAAGCTGGACCTTTGACTATCTCTACTCTTTCTATTAATTGTGTTGGGATACCAAACAAGCCGTAAACCGATGCCAGGCTGCTGACAATGGGCATACCGTCAATGGTGATCATTGTATAAGGCCCTTCAAGGCCATTGATATGGATATCGCCGGTATTGCAAACACTGCAGTTGAGTTGCGGACGAACACCATTTACGTTCTGCAAAGATTCAAATATACTGGGCGACGGGTTTTTCTTTAAAAAATGGGGGGTGTACACTTCTACAGCAACGGGGCTTTCCGACCGCCTGACAGCTTTCATAGTTCCGGTCACGACTATTGCATCCAGTTCTACCTGAAGCGGTGATACCGGCACCAGAATGAAATCATTTTCTCCAACTTTTACTTTCTTTCTTTCAAAACCTGTACTGCTAATCTGCAAAACTGCACCTTCTTTTGTAGCAATTGAGAAATTTCCATTGATATCACTTATGGTATAAACAGATGAATCCTCTGCCATTACCGAAGCCCCGCTTACAGGCTCCCGGCTTTGCTGATTGATAACCCGGCCGTTAATCAATCTCTGGGCCCTTCCAGTAATGACAAGGCAGGACAAGCACAGTACTATTGCCAGTTTTTGTTTCATATTCAACCTATCTAAACATATTTTTAGACAAGACTAAAAATATGTTTAGATAAAATTAAATAAATTATCTGAAACAACTCCACAATAATTCTCTTTATTAAATCAGTGTCTATGCCTGAAGCCCTTTTTGATAAACAGGTAGTTAACCGGGAATGCGGCAACAAAGCCTGCTGCCAGCCCTAATAACATACCTTTCCAAAAGGTCCATTCATGGAGGTGGGCATCCATTACACCCGGAGTATTTACCTGTACCAATACCTCTACCGTTTCCATTACTGCAATACTCAGTCCCTCGGCTACAAGTACCTGGCGAAAAGCAGCCTTTACAGAATAGCCTGCCCGTAATAAAGGAATAATGCCAAAAGCAAAACCAAGCACAAATCCCAATGTTATAGCGAGGATCATTGTAGAAGTATTATCCCAGCCGAGCCATGTGCCGATGACCATACCCAACACCTCGCCGAGTCCGCATCCAATAAGACAGTGCAGGGTGGCGCTTAATGCCAGTACAAAATGATTTTCATGTTGACGGATCTTTGCTGACTCATGATCATGCATATGATGACCGGCATGACCTTGCTGTTGAATATGATGGTTCATTGTTTCTAGTTTAATGGTTATGAAGGCGGGGTCTTATCTGTATGTAAACTTGTAAACCAACCGGTGTTTTACCGTATAAGAGTCTCAGATCTTTATCCACTCCATTTACAGTAAACTGTGTGCCCGCTGCGATGTCTGCCTTTTTTATTTGCAGTACCTGCCTGTTATACCCCAGGCTAAATCCGTGGATTTTAAAATTCCGGTGAGGATACGAATTATCCAGATCCAGTTCTTCCTTTGATTTTTGTACATATTCATATCTTGTATAAAGCGCATTTTTGCTAAACTGGTAATTGCCTTCCAGTAAGAATGAATGCTCCTGATGATCAGCTCCCTTATTATTTAATCCCCAGATGGCAGCTGCAGAAATATGACTTAATGACTTAAGCTTTCTGGCATATAAAACAGATCCTGTAGTTCTTTTGACATTTTCACCCGGCTCAAGCGATTCAGGGCTTTTTATGAAACCCTGCGAAAATTGAAGAGTCCAGTTTGCTGTCGGGCTATAGGAAAGCCGATAAGAATAGCTGTCAAATTTTGGTTTGTCAAAACCAAAGCGTTCCTCATCCGGCTCCCGTCCTGTAAATACGGAACCCTCTGCCTTGAATTTTTTATAACGAATTCCAAGGGTTCCTGTTCCAAAAGTAATATGTGTTGCATCCTGCCAGTGATGGCCAAGGGGTGCATCAGGATTGTTCATAGCAGAAATCCGATGCATAAAAGCAGGTGCGCCAAGAGCAGGTTCCCCGGGATAGCCCACATATACAAACACATCCATTTCTTTACTAAGTGTTTGAGTATATCCAATACTTAAAGCTGAAAACAAGTCATGCGGATGCTGCCGGTCTATCAATCGTTGCCCCTTATAAGTTTCGCCCGACTGAAACAATAAAGGATACCCGTTACCACCTTCTGTTATACGGTCAAGGCTTATCATCGCAGTAACATTCAGCAATCCCTTACTGCCCACTTTTCTGTTCATCATAGCCATAAACCAGTTGGGCCAACTGAATTCATCTCCTCCCCTGCTGCCAGATGAAAACACATCCTGGCTGGTGTAACGCAAAAAGATATTCCCATGAAACATCCAGTCTGTTTTGGCCTTACTGCGCATCCACATATACATAGGACTTGCATCGGGATTCCAGCCTGTGCCTGATCCATTGCGGCTCATTGGCAGGTTCCTGGAATAAGCATGCGACGGCATCGTGTGCCTGAAATCATTATTTTTCATGGTGTCAGTTCTTTTTGACATTGTATCCTGCATTGTGTGATGTTCATGCTGGGAAAATGCGGTAACAGAAATGACCAGGGCGAACAGAAATAAGGTCAGCTTCTTCATATTTGTAGGTTTTTGTTTCGTTGAAAAATTCAGTTCTATACCAGGCCCGCAATCATTATAATCCCCATAGCTACCATCAAAAGATCTTCAACAATAGTGACAGTGCTCATTGGTAAATTAAAGACAGCTCCCAAGCAGGCGCAGCGGATCTTTCGTTTACTCATCACAGCCTTTATCACACCAATGCTGCTAAAGCCCATCAATGCGACTGTAACCACACTTGTCACCAATGGCTCCCAATTATTGATAAACGCAAGTCCTAATCCAAGCTCAAAAAATGGATAAATCATTCCATAATTATACCATTTTGCTGCCAGCAAGTCGTAGCTGCTGTAACTATCAGCAAAGCCTTTCAGGTCTAAAAACTTGAAAAAAGAAAACGCAATAAAAAATCCACCCATGAAATAATGCATCCAGTACATCGTATGAAATTTGCCATCCCTGAATGAAGCAAGGGTGGCCACCATGATAATAAAAGCAAAGACAAGTAACAGTGGCTTGTAAGTCTTCAGCCAGTTATTGCTCTGACCACCAACCGTTTCATGAACCGGCATGCCACCAGTTTCAGTAATTTTATAATCACCTGCCCTGGCAATCGCATTTTGCAGTGTACTGACTAAAATATGGTTGCTCATTGTCAACTTTGCCTGTGGATAGGCCAACTGAATCTCTGCTTCGGTGATTTCCCCAAGTTTTAGCAATTCGCTTTTTACTTTAGCTGTACAGCTTTTGCAACTCATTCCGTCAATCTGATATAAATGTGTCATATTGGTAAGTTTCTGACACAAATTTCAGCTAGACCCTGCCTGCCACTGTTATACAATTCTGTATAAGTGTTATATCATTTTAAGGTCACAGGGAATCGAGATGGCGGCGATGGTGTTCATTCAGTTTTTTAAACTGGCTGGGGGTGAGGCCGGTTATTTTCTTGAACTGGGCAGAAAGATGTGCCACACTGCTATAGCCCAGTTTGAAAGCCATCTGGCTGAGAGAAAGTTCATCATAAATAAGCAGCTCTTTTACTTTCTCAATCTTCTGTAAGATAAAATACTGCTCAATCGTTGTTCCGGTAACGGATGAAAAAAGGTTGCTCAGGTAACTATAATCTTTATGAAGTTTATTAGCGATAAAATCAGAGAGATTATCATTCATCTCGTCTAATTCACCATAGTGAACGAGGGTAACTATTTCATTTTTGATCTGTTCAATAACTTTTACCCGCTGGTCATCGAGCATTTCAAAACCTTCTGCCATTAATTGCTCCCTGACCTTTGTTTGCTGTGTTTCTGACAGTGACCCGGATAATTCTATAATACCTAATCTTGCCGATTTAACCTCAGCCCCTGCAGATTGAAATATGCCCGATACCGTTTTAATGCATCGGGCACATACCATATTTTTAATATTATAAACTGACATTATTAATGATGCAGCAGTTGTTTAAAGTTACTTTATTTTATAACGGAACCCGGCATAAAACATTCTCCCGGTTACAGGTCCCCAAATGAGCGAAGCATCGAAATAAGGACCAAAAGGCTGATCAGCACTCACTATTACATCTCCCTGCAGGAAATTTGTCAGATTCTCCCCCCCGATATAGAAATCAACGGGGTGCTTCTTGCCTACTGTTTTACTTACCTGTGCATTCATCAGGATATAGGAAGGAGACTCCGGTATTTTTTGCCAGGCAGGTGGATTAGCTGATGTATTTGTAATACGCTTTGAACCATTGATATTAAACGTATAATCAAATTTCCAGCCCCCTGCTTCATACGCAAGGTTTGTGAAAGCCCTATGTCTTGCTGTGAAAGGTTTTTGTAACAACTGGCCACCATAAGTGGATTTAACATCAAAGAAGCGATAAGCCAGTCTTACTTCCAGGTTCTTAACAGGTTCCAGGTTCATTTCAGCCTGGAAACTGTTAGAGTAGGATTTGCCATCCAGGTTATAAAACTTTACCTGTCTCGCATCTTCAAGGTCTACAATCACCTGTTGTTGAAAATCATTCCTGAAAAAGTCAAGTGCAAAATTGGCACTACGATTAAATAACCTGAATTTCTGATCTATGCTTATTCCTTTGTTCCAGGCTACTTCCGGGTCAAGCCCGTATGCTTTCCCTGCAGACGAAGTGATAATACTCATCTGTCTCGCACTGACAAATACACTGTTATTCTCCGCAAAAATATTGGCAGTACGCTGACCACGGCCTGCACTTAACCGGATCGTAGTCCCTTTCACCGGTTCATACCGAACATGTAATCTCGGTGTGGCAAACCAACCAAAAAGACTGTTATGATCAGCCCTTATACCTGCCACAATATTGAATTTCTCTACCGGGGTAAACGTATATTCAAAAAATGCACCGGGAACTGTTTCCTGTCTCTCGTACCGGGTGGCATTAAACAACTCGTTGTAATTGTCAGACAAAAAACTCATCCCGGTCCTGAACTTGTGTGCCGTAGTACCGATGATGGACTGGTAGATCAGGTTGGCATAAAAATTCTTTTGCCGCCCGTTGTAAGAGGTCATGCCAAAATAAGAATCCTGCTTATGGTCAAAAGCAGACAACTGCAACCCGATACTCTTGTATTTTTTCTCCGGGAATACATAACCTGCCTTACCATACACTTCATAACGATTTGTTTTTATACCTAATCCATAGCTGCGGGTAGTGAATTTATCTCTATCCGGGTCAAAGCTTGTCTGACCACCGGTAAGGTCATCGATCAGTATCTTGAATCCCAGTTGCGATTCAAATCCTTTGGTCCCGTTGTAATTCCAGCGGTTGACCGCAGTGAACAGGTTGCCGGAGGTCATATCCCTGAAGCCATCCTTATTGTAATCAACATTTGTCTTTGTCTGAAAATTATCATGCAACAACAAAGCAGTGCTCCACTTATCCCCGAACTTTTCGGTCAATACCAGGTTCAGGTCTGTCTTGGTCATATCATTGATATACGCATTGAGATAAAGTTTCTCCGCTGTTTGTGGCTTTTTCAGCTCCACATTTATTTGCCCCGCAATACTTTCATACCCGTTTACTACTGAGCCTACTCCCTTATTCAATTGAATGGATTCAACAAAAGGGCCAGGTATAAAATTCAGTCCAAAAGGCGTAGCCAACCCTCTCGGACCAGGCAGGCTTTCTACAGTAAGCTGTGTGTAGTTGCCGCTCAATCCCAGCAACTGTATTTGCTTGGAGCCGGTTACAGCATCATTATAGGACACATCAACAGAAGGATTGGTTTCAAAACTTTCACTGAGGTTGCAACAGGCTGCCTTGAACAATTCTCTTTCTGTCATCACTTGTGTTCGTATCGGATTTAGTGATGACAGGTAGGTTGAACGTTGTTTTGCTGTAACCGTAACCTCGTTGAGCTGTTTACCTGATGCCAGAATGATCTTCAGCTCTTTTGCATTCACTGTTGAAATAGTATCCGGTGTGTAACCTGTATAACTTATAATCAGCCGCTTGGCGTCTTTGATTTGCCTGATAGAAAAAACACCGGATGAATCGGAAACTGTTCCGGTATTGTTTCCAAGCCAAACTACCGTTGCACCAGCCAGGGGAACAAAACCGCCCTGCTTGTTTTCTTCCAGTACTACTCCTTTAATAATTTTTAGCTCTTCTGAACCAATTTCACCTTCCTTGCTTTCTCCTGTTTCACTATTTGCCGGAGAAGCATTTAGTTCACGATAACGACAGCAGGCAGGCAATGCATTATAGACTGCATCTTTTGCCAGTTCAAAATCATTGTCATGGCCCCTGTCCGCAATCCTGCATTGTATCTTTTCCAGTGTAATGACCGCAGTATTATAAATGAGAGAAAGCTTTTGTGTATTGATATCCCAGACAGCAGACTTCACCCCTTTTCTCTCCATGGCAGCTTTCTCAATTCTTTCCTTGCACATTTCGCAGGCGCCGGCCACAAAAATCACTGCCGTGGAATCTTTTGATGACTGTGCCATCACTTTCCCAAAAGAAAGCATACTGATAGCCACAAGGGCTACACTTATATATTTAATTGACATTTTTTTTGTTTTAAATGAACTACATCATTTCTTCTTCTTCAATGCACCCAGGAATGTTCGTTCAAAACTGATCAACCAGCTATTGGAAGTCATACGTTGCATATTACCGCCCAATTGTACACGGTAACCCAAATTCAATTTGGCATTGCTGTTAAAGATCAGCTGCATGGCAGTGGCGAGATCGACAAAATAAGTACTCCTGTCCAGTGTTTGCTGTGCCAGCAGTTCGGCATACAAATTCAGGTTGGTCTGACGATAATCTTTATACTCTTTCGGCAAAACTAAATAGCCTGCAGATATAGCGTAATTCATCGATTGATAATTACGGGCAGGTATATATAGTACTTTGTTTGTCCTCGATTCGTGAAGCACCTGTGTATGTGCTACTGTACCGGAAAGAGCTAATTTATGCCATAGCTGAGTAGCAATAACACCCAGTTCAACACCACTCTTATCTCCCATCAGGGTTATTTCATCATAATGAAAAGGAGCCCTTGTGGAGGAAGCCTCTGCAAACACCGCCATCCGGAAATGTTTATGCAACTCATCTTTGGAAAGAAAGCGATATTTCGCATAAAGATTCACTGATTCATACCGGAAATTAGGAGTATGCATATTCGCAAACGTACCACCGGCTGCCACCATGAATTTCTTGCTTACTCCTAAGTAAACCTGTGGCATAAGCCTGTTAGAAAACCGCCCGTATATCTTATCACTGGTTACAAAGTGATTGGTGAGCTTTACACTCAGTGAATGGGCCGGCACATTACTCGCCGGTTCAGAAAATACATACAGTTCCTGTCCGCTCATTCGAAAAGCAGTGAACAATAATACCAGTAAGAACAGTTTTTTCATGCTTACTATCTGTTAGTCTTCCAAAATTTCTTTAAGCTTTTTTTCCAGCTCTTTCCCGGTCAGATCCATCGCTACCAGTTTTCCATTTTGATCTATGAGGTAAGAAGTAGGAATTGCATCAATACCCCAACTGATGGCTGTTGGCGATTCCCATCCTCCATCATCGTTCACCTGCAACCAGGTGATCTTATCTTTAGCTATTGCCTTTTTCCAGTCTGATTTGTCTTTATCGAACGACACGCCGTATATCTCGAAACCTTTGGATTTATACTTGCCATAGAGCTTAACAAGTCCTTTATTGGCCACCCGGCATGGCCCGCACCAGGATGCCCAGAAATCCAACAGCACCACTTTTCCCTTCAGTGAAGACAATTTCAATGTATCGCCGTTCACGGCAGGTAAAGCAATCTCCTGCGCATCATCGCCATACCTGATTTGTGCTTTTGCCAGTAAAGGGCAAAGAGCTATCAGCAAAACAAACCATTGTTTTTGTAAGCCTGTCATAGCCTTCAGTTGAAAAAAGTTTCTCCCTCCTCTTTGAAGAGGGAGAAACAAAAAGATCAGATGGTTACATGAAATACTCTTTCGCCTTCAGCAAGGCCCTCATTCCTGCAGCAAGTTCCTGCCTTACCTGTACGAATACAATCCATCTTAGTGGCTGAACTGTATTTTTTGAACTGTTTTTCTGAAATAAAGTTCTTATCAACTACGGTAACGGTCTTTTCTCCATTTAATACCTGGTCTTTCACCGAGATAAAATGAAAATGACTATTGCCGATCTTAATATGCTGATCAGATGCAATCTTTACTTCATTAAACAACCCGGTAAGCCGGAGGCCGCCCACAGAAAAGCCTGCATCTTCTACTGCCTCTTTCAATGCGTCGATATTAACCACCGCATCTTTTTTGAAAACAATAGCAAAAGAGGAATTTTTGATATCTGATTCAACAGACTCAACAAAACTTACTTTTTGCAGGGCTTTATTAATAGCATTACTGCACATGGCACAGGTAAGTCCTGTGGCCTGCAGGTCAGCTTTGCTGAACTGAGCATCGGCCCGCTGAATAAAAAGAGTGAATATTCCAATGATGAATAACTTCTTCATTCCTGTTGCTTATAGTTTGCTTATGACTTCTTGCAGCAATCTTTACCATCATGGCCTTCTTTACTGCACTTGCCATCTTTACAGCAATCCATTTTCTTATCATCTTTTTTGCAACAATCTTTACCGCTGTGGCCTTCTTTATCGCAGCTCATTTTCTCACCATCTTTTTTGCAGCAATCTTTACCTTCATGGCCTTCTTTGTCACATTTACCGCCCTTGCAGCATTCTTTCACTTCTTCAGTAGCAGCTCCCCTGTCGTACTTGCAGCAGCCATGTAATTTATTGTAAGCTTCATCTGTTGCTTTAAACCCAACATTATCGTAACCTACTTCAGCTATCTTTTGCTGTATTTTGGCAGCATTGGTAGAACTGCTACTGTATTTAACGGTCAATTCTTTGGTGTCTTTATTCCAGTCTGCTTCTTTGGCACCGGCTTCTTTGGCGGCTTTTTCTATTTTGGTTTTGCACATGCCACAGTTACCAGACACTTTAAATGTTTCTGTTTTATTTTGAGCAACCGCTGTTGCGGAGATAGCTAAGCACAGTGCAGCTACGGAAAATAATTTCAACGTTTTCATATTATCGTTTTTGAGTTGTAATAAATATTTGAATGAATAAGATGGTAACGACCATTATAGTATAGTCACTCATCCAGTAGGATAGAATGGAAAATTATTACCGGTTCTCAAATCCGGAAAACGTTATTCTGCAAGTAGGTATCCTGTGCAGATAATATAGGAGGAGAATGATTATTAAAATGACGCTGGCCGTCAATTTTTCTGAGAGATGCAAGCAAATAGTCTGTCATGACAGGTACAACTGCTTCTACAGATGGGATCTCATAAAGCGTAACAGGTATCTTCACCTGGTCTTGCACCAGTTTGATCACTTTTACTTCATCCCGGCAGCAGCCTTCAGAATCATGAATATCCATTCCGCAGAGACCACAAACTTTTGCCTTCGTCTCAAACAGGTGAATGGAAACCAGCCGCTTCATGCAGTAATGCGAATTGATCACAATACCGCTGGTAACAGCAAAGTACAAAAGTAATGATATAGCGGCGAGGCCTTTTTTCATGAACAGTACAAAAGTAATATTAATCCCGGATTTGAAAACAAACCGGGCTAATGATCTTTATCATTTGATAATCAATTAACAAAACTCCAGTAAACTCCCGTTCTGATCTGTAGCCCGGGCAGGGCATACCCCGGGGCCACCAGGTTATTACGGGTAAAACTGAACCCATCAAGGTTGCGGGCNNTGGTAAAAGAATTTACCCAGCACCGGCGAATACCCGTCTGCCTTATAAGTTGCCCGGTAACGAACCTCGATACCACCGGCAAAATCAAGATTTTTAAATCCAAGGTTTCCTTCGTAAGCTATCCGGTTGCGGGTATAAATGACCGGCAGGTTCACAGGGGCATCGCCGATCTTTTGCTGAAAATAAATATCTGCATGCCAGTTCCACCGCTTGCCTATCCTGATCGTCTTCTGCAAGGCTATCTGCAGGATATTGAACAAAGTGCTTTCCTGCTTCAGCAAATAAAAATCTTCAATGTAGCTGTAGTTGGTGAGCAGGTAATAATGACCGGTAAGCCTGAACTTAAACGACGGTAAATAATATGAAGCAAATAAATGTGTAGTGTTTTCCTTCTTGAAATCCTGAACTGTCTTCATTAAATAAAAACTGCTGCGGCTGTCAAAAAAGAAAGAGGGTGTACGGTTTACATTTTCAAAACCTAATTGTATATAACCTAATTTCTTACCGGCAAATCTTTGTAAACTAATATGCGCCTCGTAGTCCCCGGCATTGAAACCGGTGAAATAGAGCCGGCCATTGGCTTCAATATCCCATTGCTGGTTTTTACTTTTATTCCGGTATTCAGCATGACCGGACAAGTTATAGAAAGTGTTTTTACCACTGGCAAACTCCCCGGTAAAGTTTTGAACGGTGAGGCCCAGTTTAATAAACTGTTTCAGGTTCTTGATATCCGGAAACTGGTAAATTGAAAAATCATTGGTGATCANNTCCGCCAGGTAATCCTGGAAAATGTATTTATTCTGATCCAGCCGGAAAGTATGTTCAAAACGAAGGCGGGGATAAAAAAGAGGAATTACCGTTGAGTCCGTAACGATTGAATCTTTTTTTCCCAGGTCATATTGCTGCCGGAGCAGTACACTGAACTCATTATACTTGTTTCCCGTATTGATCTTTGTGGTAAAAAAGTTAGAAGAGAAAGGATCATCACCACCGATCTTGGTATAAATATTAAAACGGTCTTTAAAAATAGGGTCATTCAAAAAGTCAGCTGTATCCTGTATGCCGCCGTTTTCGGCCGACTGCATCTTATTTCCCAACAAAACAAAATAATTACTGTATCGTTTGTTGTTTGACTGGAAGAAAGAATTGAGCAGGTAATTATTATGATTGGTCTTCTGGTTTTTAAAAATGCCCGGTGAGTTGATCAGCCGGTAACGGAAAGCTGCATTCCAGTTCGGCTTCAGGTTCTGCGTATGCACCAGGTCAATAACCTGCTCTACCCTGCTACCCAGCTGGTAATTGATCTCCGAATACGGTCTTGTGGTATTATAAAACCGGACATTCTCCATTTTAAACTGGTAAATATCAAAGGCCGTAAAGCCTGGATTAAATCCCGAAGACATGACCGGTGAAAACAACAACGAACGGGATGCATTGCCCAGATTACCTAAAATTATATGCGTGGCCGGTAAAGGGAATCTCCGGGTAAAATCGCCAATAGATGAATCCAGTTTGTAAGTACCTGCTGAATCAAGATACCGGTAATATATAGTTATGGAATCTTCATTCTTGTTTCGCTGCTTCAGGCTGTCCGTACCACCACCAGTTCTGCCAGCGCCGCCAATCTGGCGGATTCGGTTGCCGATATTCTGCAACGTTGGATCCTGTGCCAGGGCTGTACCCGACAACAGCAAGATGGCAACTATGAATAAATATGTAAACTTTTTTACCAGATAGTGATTTTGAACGCAGTGAATAAAAAAACCTTTGCAAGATAAACGCTGCAAAGGTATAAACCGGCAGTAAACTGTTAATTAAATAGCTGCCACCAGTTCTTTAAATATCGTTGCCAGTTTAGGTTCTGCCCGTTTAGCTGCTTCCAGCACTTCTTCATGCGAAATAACGGCATGTACTTCCTGCAAGCCTACATCGGTAACCACACTCATAGCAAACACCTGCATGCCCATATGATTTGCGGCGATACATTCCTGCACGGTACTCATCCCCACCACATCTCCTCCTGCTACTTTGATGAACACATATTCTGCTCTTGTTTCAAACGTAGGACCGGTCACCGCTACATACACTCCTTCTTTTACATTATAATTATGTGCAACGGAAATAGCTTTTGCTTTATCAATCAAACTTTTTTTATAAGGTTCACTCATATCCGGGAACCGGGGTCCCAGCTCTTCCATATTCTTTCCGATCAGCGGGTTGGGGGTGAAGAAACTGATATGATCTTTGATGATCATCAGGTCGCCTACTTTGTAATCCGGGTTGACTGACCCCGCTGCATTGGACAATAACAAGGTCTCCACACCCAGCAGTTTCATCACCCGTATGGGAAACACGATATCATGGGCCTTATATCCTTCGTAAAAATGAAAGCGGCCTGCCATAGCCACCACCGTTTTGCCGCTGAGTTTTCCAAAAACCAGTTTGCTCTTATGACCAGAAACAGTTGATACCGGGAAATGAGGGATATCTTCATAGGCCACTTCCTTTTCCACCTCTATCTCTTCTGTAAAATTGCCCAGCCCGCTGCCGAGAACGATTCCCACAGTGGGAACACCTGCATATTGTTTTTTCAGAAACTTAGCCGCTTCGTTCAGTTGTTTCATTGCTTTTTTTCCCATAGCCATTCACTCCCGGTTTTGAAAAAAGGGAAGCAGCAAACGTAAGAAAAAAATCCGGGGGCTAATAATCATACCGGTAGAAATCACAAAAGGTTTCATCGCATAACAACTTTTGCAATACCGGGTCTTTCAGCACGGCTGTATAATCCATCCATTTATTTCCAACTTTTATTTTTCGCCAGACCAATCGTATTCCCTGGCTGTAATCTACCCACCAGTTGATGTGACCGGTATACAAAGGCTGAATAGGTTTGCCATCCGTTTTATGCCAGCCATAAATAGCTACCCGATTGGGCCGGCCATCCCGGTTTATCTTTCCGCTTATCACAACATCTTTTTTAATCCCGGCAATCAATCCGCTTCTCCCTTTTCGCTGCCCTTCAATGATCAGGTGATGGTGCCACATGGTGGGTGTACTGTCCCTGAAAGCATACATTGGCACCGGCTCTAACTTCAGTTTGGCCGCTTTGTAAATATCATCCACCATTTTCCGGGTAGGCAGAAAACAATCCAGTTTGTCTGCTATCTGTTGTGCGGCCATCGGGGTGATGTTGACTCTTGCCCAATCGTCATTCGTTCCCACCGCCAGGTAATCAGGCGCAACATAAAAAGTGGCATGGATCGTTTTGCCGGTAGCCAAATCCAGAACAGTTACCCGTACCGGAACAAACATTTTTAAAAAAGAAGGAGCATTGCCTGCCAGTATTTCTTTCAGTACAAAAGAATCCCTTGCTGCCCATTTCATCGCCGCAGCCTGCTGGTAAAAGGCCGTTCCGCCAAGGGATGAACTTCTTTCCGGCCACTGTATTTTCTTCACCGGCTGGCAGGAGATAATAAGGACAAATAGCAGAGGCAACAGACGAATCATTCCACAAGGTAAAAAAACCATAAACCAGAAACCAGAAACTAGCAACTTAGATTTATCTTCGCCGAAATTTTTCCAGATATGAACCTCCACGAATACCAGGCCAAGGAATTATTAAAGAAATACAATGTTCCCGTGCAGGAAGGATTTGCCTGCAGCACCGTACATGAAGCCGAAGAAGCTTATCGCCAGATCAAAACGCAAACCGGCAGCAAGTTTGCCGTTATCAAAGCTCAGATCCATGCCGGCGGCCGCGGAAAAGGCACCATCAAAGAAAATGGCATCAATGGCGTAAAAGTGGCCAAGTCGCTGGAAGATGTTCAGGATTTTGCCAGCAAGATATTAGGCGGCACACTGGTTACGCTGCAAACCGGCCCTGCCGGCAAAGTGGTCAACAAGATATTCGTGGCGGCGGATATGTATTATGATGGCCCCAGCGAACGCAAAGAATTTTATCTCTCCATATTGCTCGACCGTACCAAAGGCCAGAATGTGATCATGTACAGCACCGAAGGCGGTATGAACATTGAAGAAGTGGCACACAACACACCAGAAAAAATATTTAAAGAGTGGGTACATCCTGCCGGCGGACTGCAGGGTTTCCAGGCAAGAAAGATCGCCTTCAACCTTGGCCTGAGCGGTGAAGCGTTTAAGAACTGCGTGAAGTTTGTCACCAATCTGTATAATGCCTATGTAGGCCTCGATTGCTCGATGCTCGAGATCAATCCCCTGTTCAAAGCAGCAGATGATAAGATAATAGCGGTTGACTGTAAGATGAACCTCGACGAAAATGCGTTGATGCGTCATGCCGACCTCGCTTCTTTAAGAGATATCACCGAAGAAGATCCTACTGAAGTAGAAGCCGGCCAGTTCAACCTCAACTTTGTAAAGCTTGATGGCAATGTAGGCTGTATGGTAAACGGTGCAGGCCTCGCCATGGCCACCATGGATATGATCAAACTGAGCGGTGGCGAACCGGCCAACTTCCTTGATGTAGGAGGTACGGCCAATGCACAAACTGTAGAAGCCGGTTTCAAGATCATCTTAAAAGACCCGGCGGTAAAAGCCATCCTGATCAACATCTTTGGAGGTATCGTTCGTTGCGACCGGGTGGCACAGGGTGTTATTGATGCTTACAAAAACCTCGGCAACATCCATATCCCCATCATCGTTCGCCTGCAGGGTACTAATGCTGTTGAAGCCAAAAAACTGATTGACGAAAGCGGCCTCAAAGTACAGTCTGCTATCTTACTCAGCGAAGCTGCAGAACTGGTGAAGAAAGCGGTAGCGTAAGTAATTAAAATTTTAGATTGTTGATTGAATATCGAATCCCGGTCATTGGCCGGGATTTTTATTATGTAACCAGCAGCTTCAGTATTACTATCGTTTTCTGTTGCAAGTTTATTCTGAGGCAACGAAGGACATTCTTGTACGTCCAGTATATTTACTGAGTAAACTATAACTTGAGTAAATTTGAAAAAGGTCGTTAAAAATATTTTGAAACTAGAAACGAGCATATGAATAACCTTTCCAATAAACATGGCATAACATCCAGACAAACCTTTATCCGTTTCCTTGAAGTATTTCAGCAAGATTTAATTGATAATAGACAATCATGGGAAAATAAAACTCTTGAAGACTTCTTAGAAGCATTAACGAGATACACACAAGATATTCAAGGGTTTTACAACAACACGAAACAAGACATTAATGCCGACAAAGCATCCTGGCAAGTTTTTGCAGATTTATTACAAGGAGCTAAAGTTTACGAATAACCATAGGCTATCCTTTTCCGACAATCCCGAAGAATTAAACAACCGGGAATTCAAAACAACAAACCCAAATGAAACACCTCATAAAATCACTACTGACAATTATCATCTCCCTTACATTTTCCAACTGCAGTTCGCAACAGCAGGACTACTTCAAACCTAAAGAAGTGTACAAATCTGATGACCTGATCATCATCCAGATTGCCGAAAATGCGTTTCAGCACATTTCCTACAAACAAACCAATGACTTTGGTAATGTGCCCTGCAACGGACTGATTGTAAGAAATAGCAATGAAACCATTGTTTTTGACACTCCCACCAACGACAACACTTCAGAAGAGCTTATAAAATGGATAAAAGATTCACTTCATTGCAAGATCAACGCCGTTATTCCCACTCATTTCCACGATGATTGCCTGGGAGGGCTGAATGCATTTGACAAAAACATTATCCCGTCTTATGCCAATTTCAAAACCATCGAACTGGCAACAAAAAACAAGCTGGCTGTCCCCAAAAACGGTTTCAGCGATTCACTCATTTTAAAAGTCGGCGTTGAAACGATCATTGCCCAATATTTCGGAGAAGGACATACAAAAGACAATATAGTCGGCTACTACCCCAAAGAAAATATTTTGTTTGGCGGTTGTTTAATAAAAGAGTTAGACGCCAGTAAAGGTTACCTGGGCGATGCCAATACTGCAGCCTGGTCAGGCACTGTGGAGAAAATCAAAAAGCAATACCCGGATATAAAAATCGTAGTACCCGGCCACGGAGAACATGGAAACAAATCCCTGCTTGATTACACCATTAACTTATTCAGGGCACAATAAAGAACTAAACATCCTTTTCCCTTCCACACCAGGCCGCTTTCAAAACCAGCTTCGCTTCATTATCTATTGAATCTTGGTAAATTTGAAAAGAAATAATACATATTTACAAGTTGACTGATAGCAAAAACAGATGCCCTACACTATGGCGAATAAGAAGGCTTTGAAATTCACATTTATTGTAAACTTCCGTGGAGGAATATATTGTGCCCAAGTCGATGCTACTAACGTTAATGAATCCATTTTGCAATGGATAAATCAAATTGAAAAGGAACGAGATCAGATAAAATTTTTGGGCAATAAAATTATCAGCGAATTAAAAAAGGAAGTTCAACATGATTACAACATACCTGTTCCCTTAAACGGACTTAAAAATATTTGGTTCGTAAGTTTCTCTACGAGAAAAGGATCATTTCTTATTAACATCGTAAAGACAGCCTCCAAATAAGCTAGCTTATGAAGCGGAAAATTTTTATTCAATTTTAAAAAAGTATTTTCAGTGAAAACTTATTTTGTTTTACCTTCTTTAATAGCCATTATTTCTCTGTATGGTTGCAGGAAAGAAAGCAGGATTAACACTACTACCGCAGGTGAAAGATTAAAACGAATAAGTCAATATCGTCCTTCATTAGCTTCAACTCTCTTTAATGATTATTACTACGATTTACAAAACAGGGTTATAGAAATAATCGAGTATGAAAAAACAAACACCGGGGATAGCATTCCTATAGACAGAGCTTTATTTTACTATACCGGTGCTGACAGTTTACCTGCAAGATTGCATAAATTGACAAACAACATATGGCATGACTTTGTTTATGATGCACAAAAGAAGTTGATTAAGGATTCAATTACTAAAATAATTAATCCGCTTCCAATTACGGGGCGTGCCACATTTGAATATTATACTAATTACCATCTCTGTTATCACTCTCAGCCTTCAAGCGGGTCGGGCAGCACAACGAAAGACTCATTGATATTCCTGAACAATAATTTAAAATACATGAGGACTTCTTTTGACATTTTCGATCCTTTTCCCCCTATCGAATACCTGGAACACGACTACGAACAATATGACAATAAAAAAAATCCTGTGTACTTTTTAAACATAGGGGAGTTTTATTACAACTATAGAATTGCGAATACAGGGGTATCTATACCAGCTGAGATTTTTTATAGCAAAAACAATCCTATAAAAAGAAATTCTTATGATTCCTTTATGAATACACATTTTCAATCCGGTATAGTATCATATACATATAATACTAATGATCTTCCTATAAAAAAGGTTGAAGTGAAAAACAACGACACGATTTATGTTACTACATATATGTATGAGTAATTCAGCCTTTAACTACCCTTCAAAAATCAGAAATCTTTCAGCACTTTGTTCCGCCATTCGATCAATCACTTATTACTTTAAAAACACTTAGGCCGAACACAGCATGGCTCTGCGAGACTTGTAGTCTCGCAGCCCTATGCACTTAAAGTAACTAGCATTAAAGGAGAATTTCAAATCTCTGAAATCCAGATAATCTATCCCAATCCTGGTTCAGACAAATACCCATGCCCTCTGAAGACATAACTTTACAACATGGACCCCATCATACGCCCCATACAGCCATCCGACAATCCCATTATTGCTAAAATCATAAGGGATACGCTGGCCGAATTCGGCGCCAATCATCCCGGCACAGTATACTTCGATCCAACTACGGACACCTTGTACGAACTGTTTCAAAAAGAGAGGTCAGTTTACAATATTGTTGAACTGGATGGAAAGATAGTTGGCGGCGGCGGCATCTACCCTACAGATGGATTGCCCGGCGATACTTGTGAACTCGTAAAAATGTATTTACTGCCCGAAGCAAGGGGTACCGGCCTCGGCTCACAACTGATTGCCCTTTGCCTGCAGCAGGCCAAAGCCAATGGCTTTAAAAAAGTGTACCTGGAAACCATGAACGAACTGAAAGCTGCACTGAAAGTCTATGCCCGCCTGGGCTTCACATATCTTGATGGCCCGATGGGCAACAGCGGTCATTACGGCTGCCCGCTGTGGATGATAAAAGAGCTCTGAAATAAATTAAAACCACAGATTATACAGATTAAACACAGATCACACGGTTATTAGTAACCCTGTGAAATCCGTGAAAGTAATCCGTGTAATCTGTGGTTAGAAATGCCGGAAATATATTCTGTGCCTCAGTGGCTAATCCTTACTTTTTCCCCTTCACTTTATCCACCTGGTCTTTCAGCAGGTACACCTGGAAGCCGATGTTGAAGGCAAAACCACCGCTGCCATCAAAATTCTTGTATTTGGTTCGATCGTAACCAAGCAGGGCATCAATGGAAACATTGTTACTGATGAAAGCTGCAGCACCACCACCTATAAAGAAGTTCACACCGGTATTGGTAGAAGAAGCGGTGTTGGCAATCTTGCTTTTAGTGCTCAGGTAATTAAACGTTCCGTGCAGTATGGGGCGGACAGCCTGCGACTCCGTAGTGAAATAATAACGTACAAAAGGACCTACATTAAATGAGGTGAACTTGTTATTACCCGACTTTGAATAGCTGAGACCAAAGTTGCCACCGATGGCAAGATTATCCACTACAAAAATGCCTGCATTCGGTGTAAAGCTGATCTGTGTGTTGTTATCAGCGGTGTTCAACCGAAAGTTGCCACCTACCATCCAGTCGCCGGTATTGGTTTGTGCATTAGCGATCAAAACTCCTGTCATTGCTGCAAATCCTAAAATGATTTTCTTCATATGATTATTTTTTGTGGCCGCAAAGGTACAGCAGCAAAAATTAATGAGGAAACTGATCAGGTTGTTTTAACAGTTCAGGCCTGCAGCCACTCCACTTCATATACCGGGCTGAAGAGATAGAGCTTGCCCGTTTGCAGTTCTGTACATTTAAACCGTTTGCGAATTTTTTCTCCTTTTTTAAATACCCGGCCATCCTTGAGTCGAAAAATACTGCCGGCCGGTAACTCTTCCACCAGGTGATGATTGTCCTTTTTCGCATCATAGTTTCTTAATACCCGTATCAGTCCTTCTTCCGCACAACTGCTGGCGGCAGGGTTCTTCAGCGAAAGCAATAATTCCTTTTCAATATCAGCAGGGAAAGTATGATGTTGTAAAAATTGTTGCAGCAGTTGCCCGAAGATCATCTTCCATTCTTTGCCATGTGCCTGTACCCGGTTGCCATATTGTTCAAAAGTGAGCAGGTGGGCAATCTCATGCAGCAGGGTGACCAGGAAAGCATATTTATTCAGGCTTCCGTTGATGCTGATACGGTGATTGGCATGATGGGTGCGGTGACGGTAATCACCTAAAATACTTTTTCGTTCCCTTGTTATGGTAAGGTGTACTTTGTACTGGTGCAGGTAATTCGTCACCGCCTCACCGGTGCCGTCGGGCAGGTATTGCTGCAGGTGATCAACCGGTACTTCTTTCTTAGGCATTTTTCTCCCTCAGCAGTTTGGTCAGTATCCTTACTTCAAGAAAAGTATAAGCAATGTATAAAGCAGCACAAACCACAAGGCCTTCTTTATTGACTGCTTTTTTAGTTACCATGATATAAACAAATGCAGCAACAGCCAGCACAAAGAATTTGATAATGAAACTGCCGTACATCGCCCTGACAAATGCCTGTGGATTAGAAGACTTCAGTGTTTTCATCATGATAAATAAACCGGTAAGGCCCACATCCAGCAATAAAAAGTTTCCAACGGCAACTACCCGCCAGTCGATATGGTAATGTGCCAGCCATTCTTTGCCGGCCACAGCAACAATAGTCACCACGATGAAAAGTCCGATTAAAGGTTTGGCCCAATCAAAAAAGCTCTTATTCATTATTCTTTTTCCTGCTTGTTTCCCGGAAGATCTTGATGAAAATCCCTGACAGGACGAGCAAAGGTAAGACACAGGCCAGAACAGGGGATGTATGCAGCCACTGGTCTGCTTTTAATCCTAAAAAAACACCCAGTCCTATAGCGGCCAGCAACTGCGAACCGAGGCTGGCATAACGAAGGAAGAATTGTTTGTTACTATCTGGCGGCTGCTTGTTGTTCATTGTTATTCATCTCTACTATATTGGCTCCCATATGGCACTGGCCATTGAAGGTGGCTGTGGGCTCCATTTGCAACTTACCTGCATAAATATTTCCGTTCACAACGGCATCACCTCTTAGTTGTAACAACTCTTTAGCCCGGATATTGCCGGATACTTTTCCCACAATATCAGCCTGGTTGCCGGTGATATCACCTTCTACAACACCGCTGCTGCCAATCACAATCTTGGCAGAACTGGTAATATTACCGATGATGGTGCCGTCAATTCGTAGATCACTGCTGCTGCTGATATCACCCTTCAGGGTGGTGCCGGCGCCAATTAAGGTAGTGCCGTTTCCATTGCCGTTGGTTGGTTGCATGTCGGTTTTGTTTTTAGTATTAAACATAACTATGTTGGTTAATCCTGTGAAATTTCTGCTTTTGGTACTTTCAAAATTGTGGTATCCAGGGTAACAGTGTTGTTTCCTTTTAAAGGCCCGTTCCGTAAGCCTGCATCAAACTGCTGCAATAAACGGATCTGTTTATTGGCTTCATCCACCTGGTACTTCAGCTGGCGAAGCTCCATAGCAGATTTATAATCGGTGCTGGCACCCGGTATATAATACTTCAAAGGTGTGAAAACGATGAGGGCTACTGTCAGTCCAACCAATAACACAAATATTGTGCTCAACATAATATAAACACTCAAACGGGACAATTTAAAGGTCACCACCTCCTCATAAGTGTCATCATTCATCACAACCAGCCTGTAGCGGTTTCTAAGCCGCTGAAAGGTGGTACCGGCATCTAATTTTACCATAACCAAAAATTTGGGGACTAAAGGTAAGGATTGGTTATTGGTTTTGGGGTATTCAAAGGGGCAATTTCTGTTGAAAAAAATGGCCTAGATTTATACTAAAATATTTGAATTTCAGTTATTAAGACTTTAGATTGCGCCGGAAAATGCGATTGAACCGATATACGACTACTGCGATCCTCCTCCTTATCCTCTGCCAGGTCAGTTTCCCCGCTTTCAGCCAGTTGGGAATCTCTTTTGACATCAAGAAGCCCAAGGAGTACGATGAAAGGGTGCTGCGATCTGAAAAATCAGATCAGAAGAAATTTACCCTGCCCCGCCGGTTCATTCAAAACACCGCCACGCATTACAATTATTTCTTCAACGCCAATAACAAGCTGAACGAAGTGCTGGAAAGGGCCAAAGAAGCCTACAAAGACGATTACTCCAAGCTTCTCCCTTTTTATAACTATTCTCTTGACGCTACAGCGGCAGATTCTATACAACTTGATTCCATTACGTACAAAGCCTCAACAGGTATTGCCCTTCATGACCTGCGCAGTGACTGGGTAGACAACCTGTATCTTTTATGGGGAGCCGCTTTTTACCTGCAAAAGAAATTCGATTCTGCCTACCTGATGTTCCAGTTTATTAACTATGCTTTTGCCCCGAAAGAAAAGGATGGTTATTACCTGACGATCGGCAGTGCCAGGGATGGCAATTCGGCTTACAGTATTTCTACAAAAGAAAAAAGAAGCCTGCCCAAAAGATTACTTTCAGAACCGCCCAGCCGCAATGATGCCTTTATATGGCAAATAAGAAATTTCCTGGCCCAGGACCAGTTTGCCGAAGCCGCCAGTTTGATCGTAACGCTTCGCAACGACCCTAATTTTCCCAAACGCTTAGTGAATGACCTGCACGAAGTACAGGCCTATTGGTTTTACAAGCAGAACATGTGGGACAGCGCTGCCAATCACCTTGTCAGTGCTTTAAGCAATGCCGGTAACCAGCAGGAAAAAGCCCGTTGGGAATACTTAGCCGCACAACTCTATGAACTGGCCGGCCAATACAAAGAAGCAGAAGATTATTACAGCAAGGTAAGCAGCCATACAACCGATCCCATTTTAGACATTTATGCCCGCCTCGCCTCTATTCGGGTAAACCGTGATGATGATAAAACCATAGAAAAAAATATTGCTGCCCTTATCCGCATGGCAAAGCAGGATAAATATGAAGATTACCGGGATATTATTTACTACATGGCGGCACAGATGCAACTGGAAGGAAAAGATATTGACGGCGCCATGGCATTACTCCTGAAAAGTACCCAGTTTGCCACTAACGGTGATGCCCAGCGCAACAAAGCTTTTCTTCAACTGGCAGAACTGGCATTTGCACAAAAAAAATACAGGCTTTCATATAATTATTACGACAGTATCCGTCTCGGCGACCCCACTCTGAAAAATCCTGATGAGATAAAAGCACGGAAAGAATCTCTTGCAGTTATTGCTCTCAATTATGAAATACTGGAAAGACAGGACAGCCTTCAGCGTATTGCTGCCCTGCCTGAACAAGAAAGAAAAGATTTTGTAAAGAAGCTGGTAAAACAATTGCGCAAGGAAAAAGGGCTGAAAGAAGAACAGCCTGCTTCTGCAGCTTCTCCTTTTGCCACTACCGCACCTCCTCCTCTTTTCCCATCCGGGGATTCAAAAGGAGAATGGTATTTCTATAACGAAGCTTCCAGGACAAGAGGAACAACTGATTTCAAAGCAAGATGGGGTGTTCGTCCCAATGTAGATAACTGGCGAAGAAGTGCAGTATTGGCCGGTATCATCAACAGCAACCAACCCGGTAATCAAAACCAGGCAGGTGGAAAACCCACACAAGGTGGAGGAGATGATGAACTCTCCTTTGAGGGTTTGTACAACAAACTACCGATAACACCTGAACTTTTGTCGTTGTCCAATGATTCTGTTCAGCAGGCATTATTTGAACTGGGCAAAGCTTATATTCAGAATATTGAGGATTGTAATGCAGGCACTGAAACGCTGGAACAATTACGCAGTCGCTTCCCTCAATTTGCCAAAATGAGCGAAGTATTGTTCAACTTGTATTATTGCTATAATAAAAATGGTAATTCAGCCAGGGCAGCAGAAGTAAAGGAATTGCTTACCAACAATTATGGCATGACTTCTTTTGCAAAGATCTTAGCTACCGGTGAAAACCCAGATGCCAAAACTCCGGGTAATGCTGCTACCAGAACATACGAAAAGATCTACGACCTGTTTATTGAAGGAAAATTTGCTGAGGCCATTGCGCAAAAGAAAACTGCCGACAGCATTTATGGAAGGAATTACTGGACACCGCAACTGCTTTATATTGAAGCAGTATATTACATCAAGCAAAGACAGGACAGTATAGCCAAAGATGTACTCACCAATATAATTGGACAATTTGCCAATACTCCTATTGCAGCCAAAGCAGCTACCTTACTGGATGTGCTGGGCCGCAGGGCACAAATAGAAGATGAATTAAAAAGAATGGTTGTAACCCGGGCGCCATCAGACACTGCAGCAGGACGTCAGCCCGTTACAATTATTCAGCCTCCAAAACCAAAAACAGATACGGCTACTACAAAACCACCGGTTGTAACTGTTCCTGTTAAACCGGTTACAGATTCTTCTCAAATAAAACCTGCAGTAAAACCTGATGCACCTTTTGTACATGCTCCCGCCGAAGCCCATTATGTGGTGCTGATATTAAATAAGGTTGACCCGGTTTTCTCAAATGAAGCCAAAAATGCATTTGCCCGTTATCACAGGGATAATTATTACAATAAGCAGTTTTCTTTAGACTTATTTGAATTGGATGCAGATAACAGGTTATTGCTGATCGCCCCGTTCACCAATGCACAGGATGCCATTGCTTATATTGACAAAACCAAACCGAGAACGGCTGATGAGATCATTCCGTGGCTCAAGGGGGGAAAATACAATTTCAGCATACTTACCAATGGTAATTTTGACCTGCTGAAACAAAACAAAAACCTCGAAGGATACAGAAACTTCCTGAACCAGTATTTCCCCGGTAAATTTTAACGGAAAGCCCGTTTAATTATGTTTGTTTTGGCAAAAAATTAATGACTGTGCCCTTCCAGCCGCATAGGTTTTTCTTAATTTCGAATCCGGTTTATTAAACCATTTTTATCACAATCCTCAACTAAATGAAGAAAGCTGTTCGGATCTTCTGGCGAATATTCTTTGGTGGTTTCGCTGCATTTATCCTGTTGATCATACTGGCCAATTTTGGTGTATTTGGGAAAATGCCCTCACTTACTGACCTGGAAAACCCTTCCATTTTACAGGCTTCTGAAGTATATGCTGAAGATGGCACCCTGATGGGTAAATACTATACAGAAAGAGGAAACAGGAGTAATGTGAAGTACAAGGATATATCCCGCCATGTTGTGGATGCCCTGGTAGCTACAGAAGATGAACGTTTTTATAGCCACAGCGGCATTGATTTTAAATCAACCCTTAGAGCCATTTTCACCCTGGGCTCGCAGGGAGGAGGCAGTACCATTACTCAACAATTAGCAAAAGCATTACTGGACCAGGGAAGCAAGAACAAGGCATGGCGGGTTATTGAAAAATTAAAAGAGTGGATCATAGCTGTCAAACTGGAAAAGAATTTTACCAAGGAAGAGATCATTACGCTGTACCTCAATGCTGTGCCTTTCGGAAACAATATTTACGGTATCCGAAATGCAGCGAGAACATTCTTTCAAAAAGAACCGGACAGGCTGAATGTGGAAGAAGCGGCTCTGCTTATTGGAATGCTAAAGGGTAACAGCATCTACAATCCCATCAGGAACCCTAAAGCTTCATTGGACCGGAGAAATGTGGTACTCAGTCAAATGGAAGTGAACGGAAAGATAACTCCTGCCGTGGCTGCTAAATTAAAAGCAAGTCCCATAAAACTGAATTATAAAAAACTGGATGAGAACACTGGTTATGCTCCCTACTTTCGGGAAGTTTTAAAAAGTGAAATAAAAGAAGCCCTTAAAGATGTTAAGAAAAATAACGGCGACACATACGATATATATGATGATGGCCTGAAAATTTATACCACTATTAATGTACAAATGCAGGAATATGCCGAAGAAGCAATGGCCCAGCATATGGCCACACTGCAAAAAAGCATCAATGCAAGACAGGACATGAAAACCGGTTCTATCTGGAAAGGACGGGAAAAATTTTTAGAAAAAGCCATTAAAGAATCAGACCGCTGGAAGAACCTGGAAGAAGATGGCTTAAGTGATAAAGAGATCAGGGCCAGTTTTGATGTAAAAGTGCCTATGAAGATTTTTGCCTGGAACTCCAAAAGAGAAAAGGACACTTTAATGTCTCCGATAGATTCAATAAAGTATCATTTACAAATGGAGCAGGCCGCCTTTATGGCCATGGACCCTGTAACTGGTGAAGTGAGGGCCTGGGTGGGAGGCATTCATTTTAAAACATATAAGAATGATCATGTCAACCTGAAAACAAAAAGACAGGTTGGTTCTACTATAAAGCCGTTGCTATATACACAGGCCATGGAAGAGCGGGGTTTCACACCGGAAACAGAAGTTGAAAACGTTGCACAGAATTTTGGAGGCAATGCCTGGGTACCTGCCGGGAGAAAATGTGGCGGGGGAACCATGACTATGGCCAATGCCCTTGCCTATTCAAAAAACTGTGCTACCGCTTACATTATGAAACAAGTAGGACCCAAACAGTTTGTTGACTTTTTGGGCCGCCTCAACATACCTACCAAAATTGACCCTTACCCATCTATTTGTTTGGGCACTTGTGATTTGTCGATGTATGAGATGTTGTGGAGCTATACCATTTTTGCCGGAAGAGGTTTCTCGACCAAACCTTATAGCATCAGCCGTATTGAAGACCGAAACGGAAATGTGATCAAAAGATTTGACTATAGCGTAAACCGTAAAGAAGCAGTGAGTGAAGTCACCGCATACACAATGGCCCGAATGATGCAGGGAACGGTGGATAAAGGTACTGCCGGTGGCATGCGGTCTAGAGTTGGTGCTGCTGAAATGGGTGGTAAAACAGGTACCACGGATGATAATGCAGATGCCTGGTTCATTGGTTATACGCCGCAACTGCTGGCTGGTTCATGGGTTGGTTTTGAATACCAGTTTATGAGAAACCAGGGAGATGGTAACCGTATTGCCCGTCCGATCACTGAATATTTCTTCAAAAAAGTATTAGCTGATAAAAAGCTTGGAATTGAAAGAGATGCCCGGTTTATAAAACCAGCTGAACTGGAAAATGAAATCAACAGCGCCGATATTATAATCAGTGATACCGATCCAAGCCCCGGAGCTGAAGGTGATGACCAGGGTGTTGGTAATGAGCAGGACTATAATGATGGCTATACTCCTAATGACACATTGGGGCCTGAGTCAAAACCTCTGGAGGAAGATGAAAAGAAGCCGGCGAAGAAAGACAGTGCTGCTAAAACAGCAATACGTAAGGAAGACAGCAATACAAAACCAATAGGGGCACCTACAGAAGAGCCTGAAAAGAAAAAAGGTATTCTCAAACGGATTTTTGGGAAAAAAGAAAACTAACTCCAGGTTATACGTAATTCTTGCTGGTACGGTGATGTGATATTAGTAATTTTCAGAAAAAATCTTATCGTACAAATGCTTGGTATTTGCGTATTTTTACCCTAGATTTACACCCTGTACGATATTTAGAATCTATAAGCTAATTGTCGTAATACATATCCGTATCAATCTCCTCTGATAAATCCGGTCTTTACAATCCATCCGGAAATTCCGCAAATTTTTGAGCCACCAAACAAACTACTATGTTTTTAAACATTAAGCGTATTGCTGCGGTCAATATTGCTTTTATTTTTTTGAGTTTTTTAGCAGTATCCCAAAAGAGCTTTGCACAAAATCCTATTGTCACTGAAAACCTGATGCCTGGAAATCCTTCATCCGAATGGGATATATCCGGTGCAGGTGACCTGACTATACAGGGCTTTGCCACCGATTTAAGTGTTGATAACGGAACTACAGTTAATTTTAAAATTAATGTTACCGATGCGGCAAATTTCAATGTAAAAATTTATCGTCTTGGTTATTACCAGGGAAATGGCGCCCGGTTGATAACAAACCTCGGAAACTTTGCAGGAACCATTCAACCCTCACCTATTACAGATCCTTCTTCTGGTCTTGTAGATTGCGGCAACTGGTCAGTAAGTGTATCCTGGGCTGTTCCTGCGAATGCAGTTCCGGGTATTTACCTGGCAAAACTTACCAGGAATGATAATAATGGGGCTAGTCATATTGCATTTGTTGTGAGAGATGATAACAGTAATGCAGATATTCTTTTCCAAACTTCAGATGCAACCTGGCAGGCCTATAATGTGTATGGAGGTAATAGTTTATATGTAGGCTCAACTGCTTATCCGGGCGGGCATGCCACTAAAGTAAGCTACAACAGACCTTTTCTTACCCGTGCGGGCGGCGGAGGCAGTAGTTCTTCCGAAGACTGGCTTTTTCATGCTGAATACCCTATGATAAGATGGTTAGAAAGAAATGGTTACAATTTGAATTATGCCACCAACATTGACATTGCCCGTTTTCCAAACATAATGCAAAATCACAAGGTCTTCTTATCGGTTGGGCATGATGAGTATTGGTCAAAAGAACAGAGAGATAATATCACTGCGGCAAGAAATAACGGAAAACACCTGGCATTTTTCAGCGGCAATGAAATATATTGGAAAACAAGATGGGAGAACAGTATTGATGGATCAAACACACCCTACCGTACACTTGTATGCTATAAAGAAGGCACGATGGGTGAAAACACCTGTGGTACAAAATGCGACCCCTCACCCGTTTGGACGGGCTTATGGAGAGACGGATGTACACCAACCTATCCGGCAAATGACGGATGTAATCCAGAAAACTCGTTATCGGGACAAATAAGCTGGCAATGGGGTTATGCAGCTATACAAGTACCTGCTGCTTATAAGAACCTGCGATTCTGGCGAAATACAAGTATCAGCTCTCTTTCAGAAGGCCAGGTGGCTACACTGGCAGCCAATACATTGGGTTATGAATTTGACTGGGAACAACCAAACGGTCATTATCCGGCGGGAAGAATACTGATGTCTTCTACTACTGCGTTTGGCAAAAATCATAAACTGTCACTCTATAAACACTCATCAGGTGCATGGGTCTTTGGTGCGGGCACTGTACAATGGTCATGGGGACTTGATGCGGTACATGATGGAAGCAGTTCTGCTGAAGACATACGAATGCAACAAGCTACTGTTAATCTCTTTGCAGATATGACGGTTCAGCCAGGCTCTCTGCAACCCGGATTAGTCTTGGCCACTGCCTCCTCAAACAACATAGCCCCTGTTTCAGTCATTACAAGTCCTGTACATAATGCCTCCGTACTCAAAGGAATTCCTGTTACTGTAACTGGCACTGCAACTGATAATAATACCGTAGCAGGCATCGAAATTTCAGTAGATGGGGGAACTACCTGGCATGTAGCCAGTGGAACCAGTCAATGGAGTTATACTTTCACACCAACAACTACCGGAAATATTACTGTAAAGTGCCGGGGCTTTGATGATAGCGGGAATATGGAAATTGCAGGAACGGTCCCATCATCAAATGCTTTACAACTTAATGTTATCAATACAACTCCGCCGGAAGATGGTCCGGGAGGACCTATACTGGTCATTAGCAAATCATCCAACCCCTTTAGCAGATATCCAGTTGAAATGCTGAGAGCAGAAGGCCTTAATGAATTCACAGCAATGGATATTAGTGCCGTGAATCCAACAGTTTTAAATAACTATGATGTGATTTTGTTGGGTGAAATGCCATTACAGGCATCTGAAGTTTCTATGCTCTCTGACTGGGTTAATGCCGGAGGCACATTGATTGCCATGAGGCCAGATGTTCAATTATCATCATTACTTGGAATAACTTCTGCAGGCATCAGTATTTCGGATAAATACCTGTTGGTAAATACTACTGCTGGTCCTGGAAAAGGTATCGTGAACCAGAGCATACAGTTTCATGGAACGGGTGACCTGTACAACCTTAATGGGGCCAGCACTCTTGCAACATTCTATTCTGATGCTACAACTCCTACAGTTTATCCAGCAGTCACTTCAAATGCTGTTGGCATCAACGGTGGTTCGGCTGTTGCATTCCTATATGACCTTGCCAAATCAGTTGTACTAACAAGACAAGGCAATCCCTCATGGTCTGGTGACGAAAGAGACGGAACTTCACCAATCCGCTCCAATGATCTGTTCTTCGGAAATAAAGCAGGAGATTCGCAGCCTGACTGGATCGATTTGAATAAAGTTGCCATACCACAGGCAGACGAACAAATGCGATTACTAACCAACATAATTATTTCGAACAACCTGCATCGTAAACCTCTGCCCCGTTTCTGGTTCCTCCCAAAAGGACTAAAAGCTGCTATTGTTATGACAGGAGATGATCATGGTAATAACGGAACAACAGAACGCTTTAATCAATATGTATCATTAAGTTCTTCTAATACAGCTGAAGCAGTAGCAGACTGGACAGCAATCAGAGGCACCTCTTACATTTATCCGAACACACCGATTAGCAGTGCACAGGCTGCGGCTTTTGAATCATTAGGTTTTGAAATCGGTTTACATTTAAATACCGGGTGCAACAACTGGACTCCTCCTTCTTTCCAGGCTGATCTTACAAACCAATCAGTTCAATTCAGTTCTGCTTTCCCGGGTTTAACTGCACCATTAACAAACCGAACTCATTGCATTGCATGGAGCGACTGGTCCTCTGCTGCAGAAATACAAGCCGCAAATGGTATCCGGCTTGATGTTAATTATTATTACTGGCCGGGTACATGGGTGCTTAACCGGCCCGGAATGTTTACTGGCTCTGGCTTACCGATGCGATTTGCCAAAACAGATGGTTCATTGATTGACTGTTACCAAGTAGCCACACAAATGACAGATGAATCAGGTATCACTTATAGCAGTTTTTGTAATGCTTTGCTTGATAAAGCAATCGGCCCTGAAGGTTATTATGGTGTTTTCTGTGCCAATATGCATACAGATGCCGGAACATCAGCCGGTTCTGATGACATAATTGCATCAGCGCAGGCAAGACAAATACCCGTAATTTCTGCCAAACAGATGCTGAACTGGCTGGATGGAAGAAACAATTCTTCCTTTGGTTCAATATCTTGGAATGGTAATCAGTTGTCGTTCACCATTACAAATAATGCAGGGCAGCATAATCTTAAAGCAATGCTACCTGTGCAAGGCCCCAATAATAGTGTGTTATCCGGTATTACTCACAACGGAAACCCGGTTAACAAAACAATTGAGACAATAAAGGGAATTGACTATGCATTCTTCGATGCATTAGGCGGAAGCTATACTGCAAATTATATTAATTGCACATCGCCTACTGCTGTAATCAGTTCTAATTCGCCGGTTTGTTATGGACAACCAATTAATCTAACGCTTCAATCTGCAACCGGCCAGGAACCATTCGACTTAGTAGTAAATGGTGTAACTTATAATAATGTCAACCCTGGCCAAACCTTTGCAACAATTAATACTTCTGAGATAAGTATATGGGGCAATACTGGTTCACCGACCAGCCCCAGTGTAACCGATAATCAACCCATTGAGATCGGAACAAAATTCCGATCAACTATAAGTGGTTACATAACTGGAATAAGGTTTTATAAAGGGTTTACCAATACAGGTACTCATATTGGCTCTATGTGGACAGCCAGCGGAACGCAACTTGCCACTGCAACCTTTACCTCAGAAACAGCCAGTGGATGGCAAGAAGTAAGGTTTACCAATCCGGTAGCAATTCAGCCCAATACTACCTACATTGCGTCTTATTTTTCTCAAGGAGGTTATTTTGCAATAAGCCCCGGGTTTTTCAGTACTTCAGGGGTAAGCAACGGTCCGATTACTGCATTACAGGCAGGAGTTGACGGTCCTAATGGTGTATTCAAATATGGTGGTGGCTTCCCGGATGGAGGAAATACAGCTAATTATTGGGTTGATGTGTTATTTAGTGAGACTCTGACAACAGCTACTTCGCTTAATTATGTTCTTACCAGTGTAACTGATGATAATAACTGTAATACCACAGCACCTAATATTAGCACAGCTTCTGTAACCATCAATCCATTACCAGTTGGTGTTTTATCAGCTCAACCTCCATTCTGTGCTGGTCAAAATGTAAACCTTGTTTTTAACAGCACTAGCGGAACCGGCCCTTATAGCCTTGTGATCAACGGAAACACATTTAATAATGTTGTCAATGGCACTCCATTCAACTCAAATATCCAGGCCCCGGCCACCACACCAGTAAGCATCTGGAACAATAGTGTAATGGGTGGCGAACCTCCCGTTAATGATTTCGATGCTGTTGAACTGGGCGTTAAATTCCGTTCCTCCATGTCTGGCACAATAAGCGGTGTACGGTTTTATAAAAGGGTACAACAACCAAATAACGCTACTTATACTGGCCGTCTTTGGAAAGCAGATGGTACACTGCTGGCTACTTGTACATTTACCAATATTACAAACAGCGGATGGCAGGAGGCCAGCTTTTCCAGTCCGGTTGTAATCAATGCCAATACAACTTATATTGTCTCGTATCATACACCCAATGGACAGTATGCCTTCACTGCAAATACTTTTACAAGTAGTGCAGTAACAAACGGCCCACTCACTGCTCTTCAGTCGGGAACGGACGGTTTAAATGGTGTATTCAAATACGGAGCCGGTGGTATTTTCCCCAATGATTCATATAATAATGCCAATTACTGGGTGGATGTGGTGTTCAATGGCGCTGGTCTTACTCAATTCAATTTAACAAGTATTACTGACGCAAATCTTTGCACCTCTTCGGGTAACCTGCAGACATTAAACGTTACTTCTTCCCAGTGCAGCCCCTTACCGGTCACAATGACAAGCCTGTCAGCCTCCGCTGCAGCTAAAAAAGTAACATTAAATTGGTCCACACTGACAGAGATTGATAACAGGGGATTTGAAATATACAGAAGTTATGATGCTGTCACATGGCAATACATTGGTTTTATACAAGGTGCGGGAAACAGTACAAACAGGGTTAATTATAACTATGATGACAATAACCTGGATCCGGGCCGTTATTATTACCGGTTAAAACAAATCGATTTCAACGGGGCTTCAAAATTTTCAAATATTGCAGCAGCGACTCTTTATGATAAAGGCCGATATTTCCTTGGCCAGAACTATCCAAACCCCTTTACCAATACTACCATGATTGAATTTGCGCTTCCGTCAAGGCAAATGGTTTCAATAAGTCTAACGGATGTACATGGCCGGGTAATAAAGACGTTATTGTCCGAGGTAAGAAATGCAGGTTCACATACCATCAGTTTCGATAACCAGGGGCTTAGCAGAGGAATATACTTTTATAAGCTGGAAGCAGGTGGATTCAGTGATACAAAAAAGATGATTTTACAATAGTCAGAATTCAGCCCCCAATAAGATATCTAAAAAGGTTTTGCCATGGCAAAACCTTTTTAGTTTATATCTTGGTCAAAAGAATCGATAATTACCGTGCTTACAATTCGTCATACAACTACAGCAGATATACCTCTTATCAGGGAGCTAACTTTTAAAGTTTGGCCCCAAACTTACCGTGACATACTTACCAGCGAACAGATCGATTACATGCTGGAGATGATGTACAGCCCTTCTTCACTCGAAAAACAAATGCAGGACGGATGCAGCTTTATTATCGTTTATGATAATGAGCAGCCCGTTGGTTTTGCTTCCTACCAACTTACAAATGAAGAGGTAGCGAAACTTCATAAAATTTACGTTTTACCCTCACAGCAGGGTAAAGGAACAGGAAACTTTCTGCTCAATTATACCATTGAGAAGGTAAAAAAGCTGGGAGCCGTTTCACTGCAGTTACAGGTCAACAGGAATAACACAGCAAAAGCATTTTATGAAAAAAAAGGCTTTGTAGTAATTGAAGAAGCCGATTTTGATATCGGTAACGGTTATTACATGAATGACTATGTAATGGAAAAGAAGTTGTGAACTTTTGTCAATCCGTCTTCATCACCACTTTACAATCCAGGAAACGGGTAGGATCCAGCGGTGTTTCGAATTTATAAAGGGACAACTCCAGTTTATCTCCCGGGGTGATATAGCCTAATGGCTGACTTACTTTCAGGTTATCATTCTTTTTTACGATCACCTTTGATAAACCCGAATACCAGAAATAATAATCCCTGTAATAAAAAACCACATCCCATTTTTCATCCTCATTCTGTATCACATTGGAAACCCTGCCGGTAATACAGGCTTTTACAGTAGTGTCGGGAACACTTACCAGTCCGACACATAGATCAGGTTCATCAAACTTCATCACATTCTTTGGAGGAGGAACGATGATCGCTTCATCTAACGGGCATTTCAACCAGACACTATCTTTTTGCCCGTATACAAATGCAGGAGCAACGAACAACAGACTAACCAGAAAAAGCTTAACCTTATCTTTCATACAGACAATTTATCGGTTGTGCAAACTCAATTTCCTTGCCATTTCAGCACTCATCCCCTCGGCCGAAACACCGTAACCACTTACCAGCACACCTTTTACCCCTGTTTTGGACTCAATACCAAAAACGATGGCTTCATCAGCCGGGTCAGTGTTGCCTTCAAAACGGTATACTTCTGCCACTTCAAAATCTTCGATATTAAACTTATCGCTGTGACAGACGAGGCAATTCTCCTGAAGGTTGAAATCAACGATAAAACCTCGTTTACGAAGATCATTTACCGCCTCAGAAAGAGTGTCGTAACTGTACATCATTTCAACTTTATGTAACCAAATTTATTCTTATTTGTTCAAAACCAGCGACTCATATGGCTAATTTCCTAAACAATATCCTGCTTTTAGTTGTGTATAACAAGTGGCAATTGAAGCAGATTCACAAGGCTTTATACGGTAATAAATATTACCTTTGCGCCCATCATAAAAAGCAATTAAAATGTCAACAGTATCTAAATCCATTGATTTCAGTCTTCCCTACAAGGTTGCTGATATATCCCTTGCTGAATGGGGACGTAAAGAAATTCGCCTTGCCGAAGCAGAAATGCCCGGTTTAATGGCTCTTCGCCAGGAATATGGCGCTTCCCAGCCCCTGAAAGGAGCCCGGGTGGCAGGTTGCCTGCATATGACTATTCAAACTGCCGTGTTGATTGAAACACTGGTGGCCCTGGGAGCTGAAGTGAAATGGAGTTCTTGTAATATTTTCTCTACCCAGGATCATGCAGCTGCTGCTATTGCTGCGGCTGGTATCGGAGTGTTTGCCTGGAAAGGCCAGACCATTGAAGAAGCTGACTGGTGTATTGAACAAACTTTGTTCTTTGGCGGCGCTGACCGTCCCCTGAATATGATTCTTGACGATGGTGGCGACCTGACCAATATGGTTTTGGATAAATATCCTGAACTGGTACAACATGTAAAAGGTATCAGTGAAGAAACAACTACCGGTGTACACCGTTTGTATGAAAGAGTGGCAAAAGGCACTTTACCGATGCCTGCTATCAATGTGAACGACTCAGTAACTAAATCAAAGTTTGACAATAAATACGGTTGTAAAGAATCACTGGTAGATGCTATCCGCCGTGCCACCGATGTAATGCTGGCAGGTAAAGTAGCCGTTGTTGGTGGTTATGGTGATGTGGGTAAAGGTTCTGCTGCTTCACTGGCAGGTGCTGGTTGCCGAGTTATCGTTACTGAAATTGATCCTATCTGTGCTTTACAGGCAGCGATGGATGGTTTTGAGGTAAAGAAAATGATTGATGCAGTAAAAGAAGCTGATATCGTTGTAACAGCTAGTGGCTGCCGCGACCTGATCACAGGCGCCCACTTCAAATTGATGAAGGATAAAGCCATTGTATGTAATATCGGCCACTTCGATATTGAAATTGACATTGCATGGCTGAACACCAATTACGGTCATACGAAAGATACTATCAAACCACAGGTTGATATTTACAATGTTGATGGCAAGGATATCATTATCCTGGCTGAAGGCCGCCTGGTAAACCTGGGTTGTGCTACGGGTCACCCTTCATTTGTAATGAGTAACTCATTCACTAACCAGACACTGGCGCAAATAGAACTTTGGACAAATTATAAGAACTATGAAAACAAAGTATATGTATTGCCCAAGCACCTGGATGAGAAAGTGGCCCGCCTGCACCTTTCAAAAATTGGTGTTGAACTGGATGAACTTACCGATGCACAGGCAGATTATCTTGGCATAAGCAAGAATGGTCCATTCAAGGCAGAACACTACAGGTACTAATTGTTTTGTTTTTAGAATATCTAAACCCGCTGTATGGCGGGTTTTTTATTTTGCAAAAACCGGAAAATAGGAAACTCTTACCGTAAACTAACCCTGATTGACATTCAACATAACCACTATGTTACTTTCATGGCATAAACTATTAAACCATGAAAAAAATTGTCGTATTACTGACAACCTTAATCACCGGAACAGCCTTTGCACAAAATGTAGGAATCGGTACTGATATGCCTGCCTCAAAACTCACCATCAACGGCACTGATCCGGACATCGGGATTATGAACAATGGCCTTGCACATGGCTTCATCAAGGCAAGTGGTGTTAATTTAAATATAGGAACCGCCAGCGACAACCCAACAGGTAAACTGATATTGGGAACAAAGGATAATAACCACTTTAACATTGATCACCTGGGAAGAGTATCCATAGGTACCAATTCAAGTTTCGACGCATCGCTGAAGTTAAATGGCACCTCTCCCATTTTCGGATTTTTGCATGAAGAAGTACAAAAAGGATTTATCCGCCTTGGCGGTGATAATTTCAAGTTCGGTACCTACCCTGGGAATTCGGGAAAGATAGTATTCTCCCCAAAAAATGTCGATAAGATCTGGATTGATGAGGATGGTCAAATGGGTATTGGAACTTCTACGCCAGTGTCAGAACTCACTATCAACGGTACAAACCCATACATACAGATACAGAACGGGGCATCCAACAAAGGCTTTTTACAAGCAGTTGGCAATAACCTGAAAATTGGAACCAACTCTACCAATACAACAGGTAGCCTCGTAATACAAACTAAATTGATTGACAGGATGACAATTGATGAGAACGGTCTTGTTGGAATTGGTACTACCACTCCTTCTTCCGCCCTGACTATCAATGGAGCAAACCCGATCCTTCAATTAAGAAACAACGATGTAGATAAAGGATTTCTTCAAATTTCAGGAGATGATATTAAGATAGGAACCAACATTGCAAATAGCGCAGGCAACGTTATTATACGTACCAACGGAGTTGACCGGGTTAATGTTGATGATGGTGGTACAGTTACAATTGGTGATGCCACCGACGGTTATCTTATTATTAATTCTGACCAGCCAGGCATGACACTGCAAAAAAATAATCTCACTCATGCCAATGTTTATGTAGATGATAATACCGGTGACTTTATTATAGAAAAAACAATACAAGGCAATGGCCGTATGGTACTTCGTCCGGCTCAGGGTGCGGGTTATAATGTATATATAAATGAGAATGGTCAGTTTAATTTTGGAACAGGATTACATCCTCCCGGCTATCGGTTCAGTATAGAAGGTAATGTAATTGCTACCGGGTTCACCACACAAACAGTCGCTAACTGGCCGGATTATGTATTTGAAAAAAACTACAGGTTGAGGCCATTAAATGAAGTTAAAGAGTTTATACTGGCCAATAAGCATTTACCGGAAATCCCGTCTGCAGCCGAAATTGAAAAGAAGGGTTTAGACCTTACAGAAATAAGCAAGAAACTAACGGAGAAAGTAGAAGAACTTACATTGTATATCCTTCAGCAGCAGGAACAAATTGACGAACTGAAAAAACTGGTTCAGTCACAAAAGAAAAATGACTAATTTATAGCTTGCTTAAATGCCTTGAAAAAGACACTGGCCATACTCAGCTTTTATTTCATCAGCATATTCTCCATGCAGGCGCAGCCTGCATTTCTTCATTTGAGTACAGCAGAAGGTCTGAGCGATAATAATGTGTATACCGTTGCACGGGACAGGAACGGTATCCTCTGGATTGGAACCGGTGAAGGGTTGAACAGCTTTGACGGCAACAGGATTACGACCTACTATAAACAGCAACACCCTGAACTTCCTGAAAATAGCATCGCCCGGGTTCTCGTTGATGATGAGAACAGGGTTTGGGTAAGAACATCCGGCCACCACCTTACTGTACTTGACGAAAAAAGACGGTTTCACAAAATACTTATTGGAGATACCAGTGACCGCAGTGGCATTGGTAATATTTTTCATACAAAAAAAAATGGTCTCATTGTATTAAAAGGCACAAAGCATTATTTTCAACACAAAAAGACATTTTCATTTGAAAAGAAAAATCTTCCGTTTGAAAACAAGCTTGCAGGAGTTCCAGGCTTTACCTATTTCCTGGATAATGACAAAGTTGTCTATTACCGGAATTCGAGGCTCATTGTTATTAATTATTCTACACTTGAACCTGAACTGGATTATCTCTTCCCTGGGCTAACAGCCGCCACTAATATTAATGATGATGAATTACTGCTTTTCACTAATAAAGGCGATGTCTTTTACCGGTTCAGTATCAGCCAACAGAAAATAATAAGAGAATATAGGAATATTACTGACCAGTATAATATGCCGGTTACCGGAACCCTTCGCATTGTAACCCGTATCGACAGCAGCAGGTTTGCTTTCACCACCTACTTCTCCGGGCTCTACCTGTTAGACCTTCAAAAAAAGTCGCTGGAACATTGGGTACATGACCCTATTAACCCACGCAGTATTGGCGGCAACAATACAATGAATATAAAATATGACACAACCGGTTACCTTTTTGTAACTACTCAAACCTCAGGTCTTCATTTTTACAACCTGAAACAAAAACAGGCTTTCTCGAAGCCCTATTTTATGAATGATGCAAAAGAGATCTTTGATGGCTATATACAATCTTTAATTACAGATGAAGATCAAAATGTATGGATGGGCGCCCAGGATCGTTTGATAAAGTGGGACCGAGCAGCCGATAAAACAGCATTCATACCTATAAAGCTTGCTGATGGCACCAATATAAGCGGCAGAGAAACAATTAGGGCTGTTAATACAGATGAAAAGGGGAACTTATGGGTGGGCACCTCCCTTTATGGTATTTATGTATTTGACAAAAAAATGAATACCATCGCCAGGTTTACCGATGTAAATACTGGTTTACCTTCCAACTTTATTAATGCACTATGCCGGGATAAATATGATAACTGGTGGGTGGGCACACCAAGAGGAATTTGCATAGTGAATAAAACCAGCTTATCCATAACATCGTTAAAAAATCACCAGGTACTGGATACGCTAAGCAATATAAACTGTACTGCCCTTTGGAAAGATGATAACGGGGATATATGGGCTGGCACTACCAAAGGAGTCTGGCACTACAGCGAATCCACCGCTAAACTGGTAAATTATAGTTCCAAAGACGGGCTTCCAAATAACACAGTGGAGGGAATCAATAAAGACAACCTGGGTAATTATTATTTTACTACGCTTGGTGGCTTGTCAATATTAACAAAGGATAAAAAAATTGTTAGCTATACACGCAGCAATGGCTTGCGAAATGACCGTTGTGAAGGATTGCTAAAAGATGAAAAAGGTTTTATGTGGATCGGCAACCTCAACTGTATTATGCGATTTGATCCTGTCAGTAAAACTTTTGCTGTTTATGAAGAAGGTTATGGATTCAGCCACGGAGGATTCAGAATGCGCTGCGCCCACATAACCCCAAAAGGTGAAATGTTCTGGGGAACAGACAAAGGGCTTGTTTATTTTTTTCCTGAACAGATAATCGGCTCCCCCCTACCGCTACATCCGTCCATTCATTCATTACAGGTAAATAATAGCAGTTTTCATTTCACTGCAAAAGATGAAATCAGTTTCCCGTACAATACATCATCTTTCATTTTCAACTTTTCATCAGGCGAATTAAGCGGTGATAAAAAAAATCAATTTCTCTGCAGGCTTTCAGGTTTTGATAATAACTGGGTACAGCCATCCCTGACGGGACAGGCCGTTTACAGCAAACTCCCTCCGGGCAGGTATTCTTTCGAAATTAAAGCATCCCGTGACGGCATCAACTGGTATAATGCATCTTATCCTGTTGAGATTATTATTGCACAACCCTGGTGGCAGCAAACATGGTTCAGGCTTCTTTGCATTTTACTCTCTGCAGCCATACTGGTAGCCACTTACTACTTTTATAAAAAAAGAAAAAGCACAAAGGAGATTAACAAAACAATTGAATACTTTGCCAACTCGTCTTACGAACACTCTTCAGTAGAAGATATACTTTGGGATATCTCCCGAAACTGCATTTCACGACTTGGATTTGAGGATTGTGTGATTTACCTCGCAGATGAAGAAAAGAAAATATTGGTGCAAAAAGCCGCCTACGGTCCTAAAAGCCCTAAACCATTTGAAATTGCCAACCCGATTGAAATACCTTTTGACAAAGGTATCGTAGGCCATGTGGCACAAACGGGCAAGGCCCTCATTGTGAATGATACTACCAAAGACAGCCGTTATATCGTTGACGATGAAAACCGCCTTTCCGAAATCACCGTCCCAATCATTCATGAAGAAAAAGTGATTGGCATTATCGATTCGGAGCATAGTAAAAAACATTTCTTCACCAAACAACATTTACAGGCCCTGCAAACCATTGCGGCCCTTTGTTCAACTAAAATTTCAAGGGCCATGGCGATGGATGCCATGAAGAAGAGCAAACTGGAGTTGATGGAACTGAATGTAAAAATGGCTGAATCAAAATTCCTTAACCTGCGATTGCAGATGAACCCGCATTTCCTGTTTAATTCATTAAGCTCCATCCAGCACCTGATCGTTTCTCAACAGGCCACCAAAGCTTATAAATACCTGACCGTTTTTTCTAACTTTTTACGCTCCCTGTTGAATTACGCTGACAAAAACTTCATACCGCTTGATGCGGAACTTAAAATACTCCAGATGTATATTGAGCTGGAATCGCTTCGCTTCGACCAGTCATTTAGTTATGAAATAAAAGCGGATGAAAGTTTAAGCAACGATGAAGTACTGGTGCCCTCGCTGATGGTGCAGCCTTTTGCCGAAAACGCTATCTGGCATGGCTTACTTCACAAGGAAGGAGATAAAAAACTATCTATTCGCTTTTCCAATAATGCTGAGGATTACCTCACTTGTATTATTGAAGACAATGGCATAGGCCGTCAAAAAGCTGAATCAATTCAAAAAGGCAAGATCACCTCCATGGTACATGAGAGCAAGGGCATTGGTATCATCAGGGAAAGACTGGAATTACTGCAGCAAAAAACCGGAAAGCCGGCCAGCCTAAAAATAGAAGACATTTATTCAAACAACGAAGCCACCGGCACCAAAGTGATCATAACCATTCCTTATTACAACCCAGAAGAGTCATGATAAAAGCAATGATAACAGATGATGAACAATCTTCGATTGACCTGTTGCAATGGCTGATCGGGCAATATTGTCCTGACATCACAGCTATTAAAACAGCCCGAAGCGTTCAGGAAGCAATCCCGCTGATACAGTCTTTCAAACCAGATATACTGTTTTTAGATATACAAATGCCCCATCAGAGCGGCTTCGACCTGCTGACTACGGTTGATAACTGGAATTTTGAAGTAATATTCACCACGGCCTACAATGAGTTTGCTATACAGGCTATTCGCTTCAGTGCACTTGATTATTTATTAAAACCGGTTGATGAAACTGAATTAAAAAAAGCAGTAGAAAGATATAAGGCCAAGCGGATCTATGCACCTGCCGGGCAACTACTGTTCCGGAATTTCATTCAGAATATTTCACAGGGCAACAAGGATAAATTTAAACTAGCACTGGCAGATGCCACAGAAGTAAAATATGTACAACTGGACGAGATCATCCGCCTGCAGGCAGAAAGCAATTACACCCATATTTTTCTATCTGGCAATAAAGTATTTGTTTCTGCCAAAACACTGAAAGAGTATGATGAAATTTTACAGGGACATAAATTTCTTCGGGTGCATAAATCTCACATGGTCAATCCGGCACATATAGATGCTTATGACAAACAGGGCACATTAGTGATGAGCGACGGCTCCCGGGTAGAAGTAGCCCGGCGAAAAAAGGAGTTTTTGCAGCAATCCCTGGCAGGCAAATAATACTCAGGCTGCGAAATTACCCGGTATAGAGAATACAACAGTGGCTTCCCTTTGTTGGTGGTTCATTAGCATGATATCAGCGCCGATACGGGATGCATCCGGTATAATGGCCCCTATGCTGAAGGATAGACTGTACCCGTTATAGTTACTTTTATCGATGATACGCAATTCCACATGATCCTTGTATCGCTCAGAACGGATGTGGATATCACCCCTGTTTGAATTATTTAATACGGTAAAGATGACCTCGTTCAGCAGCTTGACCATTTTGGTATCAATTCCCTGTAGAACAACTCCCTCACCAACTTCATTTACCACATCGCTGCGGTTCTGAATCGCAGTTGGGAGGGAGTTATTCAGCAAGTCGTTTACCAGTTGCCGGAGTTGAATCCGTCCGGCGTAGCCAGTGTTTAGTTGTCTTTCCATAAGGTTGGGATTTTGGGTCTTTTCAAGGAACATGGTCATTTGATTTTTCAAAGGATGGATTAGTGATTGGACATTCTGGACGTTTGAACATTATCAAAATCGGAACACTAAGTAACGACAGGAAAAGGCCGCTGCAAATAGTATTCTTTTGGATTGTTGTGTAGTAACCCTGCCACAAGAAATGTAAATCCCAATAGTGCAGGTAAGTGTTTCTGCTGTAAGGTCGTAGAATTCCTTCTATTTAATAAGGGTTTTTGCTTCGTTAACCAGGCAGCTAGTTAAGCGCATAATGGCCTCCTGCTCCTGAGGACCCACAGTTAGTGTCGACTCTTTTTTATTGTTGCCGGTAAACACAATGGAAGCCAATTTTTGGGTCATTAGTTTCTGTAAAAGTGTAGTAGTACTGGCCGAGTTTCTGAAAACAAACTGGAAAAGGCCTTCACAGTTCATCGTACCGCCATTCCGGGAGGCCGATTTGGATTTGATGCCTTCGAAAACAATACTGGCGGTGGAATTATTATCAAAACATTTATCAGCACCTTCAATGGAAAAAAGTACAACGATCTCTTTGCTGTCAGCATCAACCGTTACGGAACCACCTTCAACAAAAATAAAGCCGGTAGATAGCTTCACTTCTTTGGTGAAAGGGTCGGTCTCCCTGTTCAGCTTACAATCCTGGCCTGCAGCAGCTATAGAAACTAAAAGTAAAACTGAGAGAATATATTTCATGAGTATATTTTTGTTTTAGAAATTTGTCTCATGTTATTAACCAAAATAAATATTCATTAAAAAATTAGTAAGAAAATGAATATTGTATTTTGGCTCATTTCATAAAATATATGATTTATTACCTGACGAAGACAAATGGCCTTTAGGTTGCTACTCGTTTCTCCGGAATCTTTTCTTTACAATTTCCAATTGTGCGTCCGTCATCCGGGAAGTTTTCTTCAGCACGGCAATAAAATGATCTACCTCTTCCGCAGTGGCAGGACAACCAGTATTCTCACCCTTTTCTGGTCCCTCTCCTTCCTTACGAATCTTTGAATCAGCCAGTAATTGACCTTCTTTATCAAACACCAGCCAGAAAGGAATTCCCAGGCCTTCCCCATGGTATTGCTTCTTCATCTCACCGCCACCCGGATTTTCCAAATGCTTCTTATCCTTAGTTTCATCCACCACAATGTGGCGGATAACGTAATTCTCTTCAAAAAAAGATTTGCAGGACGGATCATCAATACTTTTATCCATTTTATGACACCAGCCGCACCATGATGCCGTGAAAAGGATAAGAATATTCTTATTCTCTTTCGAAGCAAGTTGTTTAGCTTCCTGCAAAATAGCATCAGTTGTAACCGGTGTTGTTTGCCCAGCTACAACTGATGAAAGCAGGCTTGATGCCAGTAAAGCAAAGAATACTTTATGCATACACTACTTATAAACGTACAGCCGTACCGGTGGCAATCACCATCAGCATACTGCCGCCGCTGCCGATTGTTTCAAAATCAAGGTCTACACCTAAAATGCCGTTGGCGCCCATAGCCTGCGCTTTCTGTGATAACTCCCGTAGAGCATCTTCCTTGGCTTGCTCCAGTACTTTCTCATAGGTTTTACTACGGCCGCCAAATACATCTCTCAATCCGGCAAAGATGTCCTTAAAGATATTGGCGCCGATAATACTTTGCGCATTGATAACACCGAGATACTCTTGTACAGGTCTGCCGTCTACGGCACTGGTTGTTGTGATCAGCATATGATTGTGGTTTATTTTAATTCTTCAAAAATAGCTTTTAGCCTTACATTTTCACTTACTTCCGCATTTTTTGACGCTTCTTTAATATAAGCGATGCGCTTATCAATATCCGGGTGACTGGCAAGGAACTCAGGCATTACGGAACCTGAAGCAGCTTGTTTCAGGTGAGTAAACAATTCGGAAAAACCTGCCGGATCAATTTTTCGCTGTGTCAGCAGTTGCAGGCCATCCATATCGGCTTCCTTCTCCAGGCTGCGGGAATAATGCAATGATTTCAGGTCGTCAGCATGATCCACCACTACCGATGTCACTTTACCAAACCGGCCAAATAACAAACCTAAGAAGACTTTTGAGCCCATGGTACGGAATATGCGTTTGGTGGAATGTTTGTTGTTGACATGGGTAAACTCATGCGCCAGCAACGCAGCCAGCTCGGGGTAAGAATTGATCTGCTGCAATAAAGCTTTGTACACCACGATCCGTCCGCCCGGCAAGGCAAAAGCATTCACCACATTGTCATTCACCACCGATATCCTGATTTGATAAGCTGTAGGAACTTCCATTGCAGCAAAAAAATCGTTGAGCAGCAGCGTAGCGGTGGAGTCTTCCATACTGCGCAATCCCATAGCATCATACACGGCATCACCAATCTGCTGTTCAGTATTAGGTGAAATCTTTGAAGCCAGTTTTTGCGATAACCAGGGAACAATAAGCAGGTAAAGCAATACAAGTAACCCTGCCAGTCCCAGTAACAATAAACTGTTTCTTATACACTCTTTGCCGCTGCTTTTTTTGTACCAGGCCTTTTTTTGTTCCTCCTGTCTTTCTTTTACAAAATTGGCCGCATCATTTCCTTCGATCCATAATTCACCGCCACCACCAGCATGCCGCAGCCTTGTTTGCTGACGGCCAAACTCAAAAGAAGCTTCTACATCCTTCAGTAACCAGTTGATGGTAGAAGTAGTACCGTCAGGATTGCGATAACCAATGCTGAGGTTTTTGTCGAATACAAGCACCGTTGCTTCTGCAGCTTCAGTACCATGTGAAAAATAAAAGGAGCCAAAGTAGCTTTTCATTTTACATCTTATTGCTGGCCTGTAAATATAGTTGATTAAAAAAGTTCGTTTGTGTTAAAGTATCCCCCAACAAAGCAGCTTTTACTTTGTTAAGTGCTCAGAAAACAAAATCTTTGCAGCCTGATTCAGCCTCGCATCAGGCCTCAGCTATCAAAATATGGTACAAGCCTATAATTTTCTTGCTTCCTGGCAACTGTTTCCCGAAAAAGGAACCTATGAGAACGGAGATCGTCCCAAAAGTGGTATTTATAAAATTGAAGCCGTACCCGATACCAAAGAACTGGCCATCTATCACAACTGGGTTACATTAGAAAACCAGGCCTTCGCCGCCAATTATAAAATACTGGTTGATGGCGGACTAAATGACTTCAACGATCATCTGCTGGCTGATAAAGTACAGGCCGTCATCCCCGACGGGATTACTTTTGAAATTCATTTTTACAAAAAAGGAGAAGTGGTGCTGCATGTGGTGCATGAGATCATGCCTAATGGTTATTTGAAGATTACGCAGCAGGGACAAAAAGAAGACGGCACCGCTTACACCAATACAGAGGTTTATCACAAACAATTGAGTGTGCTTCCCTATTCAGCATCGGTAGCAGGTGCAGTAATAAAACCGAACGAAGAAGGCATTATCAAGCACAAGGCGCTTACTGCCATGGAAGAGCAGACCAATATGCAGCTGGACCAGATCCGTAAACAAATTGAACTGCTGGCCTTACAGGCACATGAAATACAAAAGCGGAAAGAGCTGTCTATGATGATCTATAATGCAAGACTTTCTTTCAAACCCAATATTGGCCAAATTTATTACCTCTATGAAAAGCAGGATGACAGCTTTATGCTTTCATTGGTATCACCCAAAGAATGGGGAAACAGCGGCCCTTTTAAAAAGTTTGTAGCCGCCGTACAGTTACTGGCCGATCATACCTGGAAAGAGTTATAACTATTCAGACCGTTTGTATTTCTCCTTCATGATCTCGAGGTAAAGGATACCAAACCGCTGGTACCAGTCCCGCATACCAAAACGGCTTTCGCACTGGTTGATTCCATTCAGAGCTACCTGCATAGAAGCGATCAGGTCAGTATATTTTCTGTCGTAGGTCTGTTCAAAATTGCGCCAGCTCTGTTCTATACCTCTCCGCTCCGATTGCCAGGCAAGGCCTGATGCGCCATGTATGCCGGATACATTATCGCCGAAAGAGAGGGCTGCATCTGTAAACCGCTTGGTATTGGTATAGATACAACGCAACCGGGCTAGACTCTTTCTTACGACATTCAGTCTTCTTACCGGCTCTTCATAACAACCGGCACATTCCTCATTGGAACGGCAACCACTGGGCATCATTGCTTCTGCCGGTGTAGTAAAATCTGGCACACATTCATTGTTGTCAAGTGCCTGCATACTATTGTACAGGTCAAGACCAGAACGGGCAGTTTCCATCCAGTCACGAAACTGCTCAAAGGCAGGCGCCACGCCTTCTTCAAAACCTTCCATATCCCCCAGCAGGTTTTCCAAAGCCTGCATGGTTTGCTCCAGTGCATCTTCTATCAGATCGTAAGACTGTGCCTGTACCGAAGCAGGACGTATCATAAATCCAATGGCCAATATGAGTGTAAGAAAATAACGTTTCATATACTAAGTTTTTTTTAGCTATTATTGAATGTTATGCTTTTTTATTTTTCATCTTGAAAAACAAGAATCCCACTGCCACAGCCAGTACGCCAATAATCACATAGAGCAGTGTATTGCCGGATCCTCCTTTTCCCCCTTTATCTGCGGCTTTGTCTTCTTTGGCATCTCCGCTGAATACAGATGGCAATTCCATCTTGGGTTCATCGCCCACCCAAACCAGTATGCTGTACTTGGCAGGCTTGCTGCCGGGAATGACCATGATGCCAAAATCATTTTCGGTTTTAAATTTCTCACTCCACTGCCCTTTGTCGTCTGTGGTGCCGCTACGGCTGGCATTCTGCCAGTTCATTTTATGCAGCTGCACTTTGATCTTGTTGGCCGGATCCAGTGAAGTAACACCCACAAACACCGGTGAATAGATACTGGCCCCCTGCACAAAATAGTACAGTGTGTCCTTTACCTGCGTTACCCGTATGATATTCATTCGGCCCTTTTGAAGAGCAGAATCTTTGTGTGTAGGTTTGAAAGGCCGGAGTTTGATCTCCACCGGGTTGATGGAAGTATCAAGGTTAAATGGCTGTGCTGTTACTGATGCAGCAATAAAAAGGAACAGCAGCAGAAAACAATTTTTTCGCATAAAGTATTAATGATTTTGGATAAATAAATGTAACAAATCAATGCCAGAATACAAATCAGTCATTTAACACATCTTATTGGACGGAATAGTAATTTTACACAATGACGAAACTATCGGTCAATATCAACAAGTTTGCAACACTTCGCAATTCAAGGGGCGGCAATAACCCCGATGTAATAAAAGCGGCCATTGATGCCCAGCGTTTCGGCGCCGATGGGGTAACAGTACACCCCCGCCCTGATGAACGGCATATCCGCTACGATGATGTGCGGCAGATTAAAAAGATCATCACTACGGAGTATAATATTGAAGGCAATTGC